>NZ_CP062182.1:914697-1219596 GCF_022700675.1 Acinetobacter sp. ASP199 | reverse complement strand
AACTGATGCATCTAAGACCCCACCCAAACCTAAATCAACTAGACTAACTCCACTAGCTGTAAGTTTTGAAACGACATTTCCATCCTTATCATAAAAATCTGTTGTTTTTGGATTTACCTCAAGTGTGGCATATGTATTAACATCGCCTATTTTTGTTTGAGATGAAATTGAAATCGTATCCAAAACTTTTTGCAGCTCTTGTGCTTCTTCAACAAACTGAGCTTCCGAGGTATAAGATTTTAATTTTAAAGCCTTAGCTTTTTGAATAGCATCTTGAAGTAGTTCTTGATCTTTAGGATTATCTGCTGATAGATTTTCAGCCTTAAAGATAACTGCATCTAATTGTATTTCAGCAGCATCCTCTAAAGCTTCTTGTGCAACAGCTGCGTCAAACCCATTAGTTAAAGTCGTAATAAAATCTGTAATTTCAGTTAAATCATTAGACTCAAAAACTAATGTTTTACCATCTGCAAGCAATACTTTTGCTTCAGCAAGCTCGACACCATCTAAACGATCTAAAATAGGGGTTTTTTCTATAATTAAAGCTTTCAAACGGTCTTTTGCTGCTTCCACTGTCTTTTCATCTGAACTTTCTGTGGCTTCTGATGCTTTAGCATCTTCAACAACTTCTTCTAGTGCATCCTCAGCAGCCTTGTAATCAGCAAGACTAGCGTCTTCATTTGCCAATGCTGCTTCTGCCTCAGCAATCGCCGCTTCAACTTGTGACTTTTCTTCACCAGTCAGTTCGTTCAGGCTTTCTTTCGCATTTTCAATGGCATCAGAAAGGTCTGCTTTAGCATCCGCAAGTTTATCCGCTGCACCTTCTTTATTTTCAAAGATTTGTGCAACTTCTACCACTGCATCTAATTCTGATGCTGCTGCATTAAAGTCATCTGCGGTAGCACCTTCTTTGACCAATTCAGCTTCAGCTGTTGCCAGTGCTTCTTCTACTAATGACTTCTCTGATCCTGTCAGTACTTTGACAGCTTCTTTGGCAGCTGCAATTGAATCAACAAGTGATTGTTTTGCATCAGCATAAGCCTGTGCTTCCGCTTCTGCTACTTCTGCAGCCAAATCGGCTGCATCCTTGAGAGATTGTGCAGCTTCTGCTTTCGCAACAACTTTTTCTAATGCATCCTCAGCAGCCTTGTAATCAGCAATATTAGCGTCTTCTTTTGCCCATACTGCTTCTGCCTCAGCAATCTCTGCTTCAACTTGTGACTTTTCTTTACCAGTCAGTTCGTTCAGGCTATCTTTCGCATTTTCAATAGCATCAGAAAGATCTGCTTTAGCATCCGCAAGTTGATCCGCTGAACCTTCTGTGGCTTCTGATGCTTTAGCATCTTCAACCACTTCTTCTAGTGCATCCTCAGCGGCCTTGTAATCATCAACATTAGCGTCTTCTTTTGCCAATACTGCTTCTGCCTCAGCAATCTCTGCTTCAACTTGTGACTTTTCTTCACCAGTCAGTTCGTTCAGGCTTTCTTTCGCATTTTCAATGGCATCAGAAAGGTCTGCTTTAGCATCCGCAAGTTTATCCGCTGCACCTTCTTTATTTTCAAAGATTTGTGCAACTTCTACCACTGCATCTAATTCTGATGCTGCTGCATTAAAGTCATCTGCGGTAGCACCTTCTTTGACCAATTCAGCTTCAGCTGTTGCCAGTGCTTCTTCTACTAATGACTTCTCTGATCCTGTCAGTACTTTGACAGCTTCTTTGGCAGCTGCAATTGAATCAACAAGTGATTGTTTTGCATCAGCATAAGCCTGTGCTTCCGCTTCTGCTACTTCTGCAGCCAAATCGGCTGCATCCTTGAGAGATTGTGCAGCTTCTGCTTTCGCAACAACTTTTTCTAATGCATCCTCAGCAGCCTTGTAATCAGCAATATTAGCGTCTTCTTTTGCCCATACTGCTTCTGCCTCGTCAATCGCCGCTTTAACTTGTGACTTTTCTTTACCAGTCAGTTCGTTCAGGCTATCTTTCGCATTTTCAATAGCATCAGAAAGATCTGCTTTAGCATCCGCAAGTTGATCCGCTGAACCTTCTGTGGCTTCTGATGCTTTAGCATCTTCAACCACTTCTTCTAGTGCATCCTCAGCGGCCTTGTAATCATCAACATTAGCGTCTTCTTTTGCCAATACTGCTTCTGCCTCAGCAATCTCTGCTTCAACTTGTGACTTTTCTTCACCAGTCAGTTCGTTCAGGCTATCTTTCGCATTTTCAATGGCATCAGAAAGATCTGCTTTAGCATCCGCAAGCTTATCCGCTGCACCTTCTTTATTTTCCAAGATTTGTGCAACTTCTACCACTGCATCTAAGTCTGATGCTGCTGCATTAAAGTCATCTGCGGTAGCACCTTCTTTGACCAATTCAGCTTCAGCTGTTGCCAGTGCTTCTTCTACTAATGACTTCTCTGATCCTGTCAGTACTTTGACAGCTTCTTTGGCAGCTGCAATTGAATCAACAAGTGATTGTTTTGCATCAGCATAAGCCTGTGCTTCCGCTTCTGCTACTTCTGCAGCCAAATCGGCTGCATCCTTGAGAGATTGTGCAGCTTCTGCTTTCGCAACAACTTTTTCTAATGCATCCTCAGCAGCCTTGTAATCAGCAATATTAGCGTCTTCTTTTGCCCATACTGCTTCTGCCTCGTCAATCGCCGCTTCAACTTGTGACTTTTCTTTACCAGTCAGTTCGTTCAGGCTATCTTTCGCATTTTCAATAGCATTAGAAAGATCTGCTTTAGCATCCGCAAGTTGATCCGCTGAACCTTCTGTGGCTTCTGATGCTTTAGCATCTTCAACAACTTTTTCTAGTGCATCCTCAGCGGCCTTGTAATCATCAACATTAGCGTCTTCTTTTGCCAATACTGCTTCTGCCTCAGCAATCTCTGCTTCAACTTGTGACTTTTCTTCACCAGTCAGTTCGTTCAGGCTATCTTTCGCATTTTCAATGGCATCAGAAAGATCTGCTTTAGCATCCGCAAGTTTATCCGCTGCATCTTCTTGATTTTCCAAAATTTGTGCACCAGATACCACTTCATTTAAATCTGTTGCTGCTTTTGTAAAGTCATCTGCTGTAGCACCTTCTTTGACCAATTCAGCTTCAGCTTTTGCCAGCGCTTTTTCTACTGCTGACTTTTCTTCACCCGTAAGAGTCGCCAATGCATCTTTAGCATTTTCAATTGCTTGTTCTAGTAACGCTTTTGCAATTTCTTGTTCAGATAAATTATTATTTCCGTAGTTGCTATTTGAACCACTTGAACCATCAGCAGCTATTGCTAAACCACCGATTACTGCAGCTCCCGCTACCCAAGGCCAAAGCTCTGTGAATAAACCCTTTACACCTTCATTCAGTAAAAGCTCAATATCATTTATTGGATTATATGAAATTGTCTCAAAATCAAATAAGGACATTTCAGATTGTTCATTTCTAAAAACTAATGAACTTTCTTCTATATTAAAGTTATTTATTACTATTTTTTCGCCATTTTTTAAAGTAATTTCTATTTGATTATTTAGATGTTCAATCTTTTCAACATCTTCTACCTTTACATCTACCAAAACAACAGAGCTTTCATTTAATCCTATTTCCTGTGAATACTCTTTTATTAAATTATTAGCACCATTTGACTTTGAAATGACTTGAACCTGCATGGGACCCCTCAAAAAACCAACTAAAATTATCGGGATTAATTAAACGATATTACACAATATTATTCAAGTAATTAGTCACTTTAGTAATTGAAATTTGAGAAGCGAATCACAGTTTATTAGACGTGTATACATATTGAAATAATAATAAATTATGAATATATAATTTATATATAATTGAATAATATTAAATTTTAAAATCTACTATAAGAAGTTTATTCATTTGAAGACCGACTATACTTTAGTCTATGAGATATTAGCCTTATTCTTAAGAAAGCTATCTTTGATCATTTTTTAATCAAATCAAAAGTTTTTCAGCACATAATAAAGTCACTGTAATAACTTTCTCTTGTCTAATATTAAGCCAGTATATGAATACTGCTTCTTAGATGACTTCTGTTATTTAATGTATAACTCACGACCATTCAACAATATTCCTTCTAATATATTTTTTCGCCTAGCCATAATGAATGGAACTGAATAAATATGAATAATTATCCTGAAACCCCGAATTCGACCGAAACGCAAGAACATCAACCCGGTGTTCAAACCGAAATGAATCCCGAGCCAGAGATCATTAAACCCAACTATAAAAGTAGCGAAAAATTAAAAGGTAAAGTTGCCCTTATTACCGGAGGTGATAGTGGGATTGGCCGTTCGGTATCGGTCCTGTTTGCTCGTGAAGGTGCCGATATCGCGCTTTGTTATCTGGACGAAGATCAGGATGCAAGAGTTACCAAGAAACTGGTTGAAGCAGAAGGACGACGCTGTTTGATCATTAAATGTGATCTGCAACAGCTTGATGAAATTCAGGATCTGGTGAAACAGACTATTCAGGAATTCCAAACCATTAATATTCTGATCAATAATGCAGCGGTACAATATCCACAAAAAAGTATTACCGACATCTCTCCTGAGCAGCTCAATAAAACTTTTAATACCAATATTCTGAGTATGTTTCATTTAACTCAGGCCGTTCTGCCACATATGCAGGCAGGCGACAGCATCATTAATACCACCAGTATTACCAGCTATCATGGTCATGATGAATTAATTGACTACTCCAGCACAAAAGGTGCAATTACAACCTTTACCCGCAGTCTCTCCAGCAATTTACTGAAAAACAAGACTGGTATTCGTGTTAATGGTGTTGCACCTGGTCCAATCTGGACTCCTCTCATTCCAAGCAGTTTTGATGAAGAAACTTTAAAAGATTTTGGTAAACAGGCCCCGATGGGCCGCATGGGACAACCAAGTGAAGTTGCTCCAGCCTATTTATTTCTAGCCAGCGAGGAAGCCAGCTATATCTCAGGCCAAGTAATCCATGTAAATGGTGGCAGTATTATTAATGGCTAAGTAAATACCTTAAGATAACGACTTTGAAAGGGTCGTTATCTTATTCAACACTAAGATATTAAAATTAGATTTCATCTTTCGTCCTAAAAATAAGCTAGATATAAATTTTCCAGTTATCTAATTAGCTATAAAACAATTTAAACAAATCCTGACAGAAGCTTACTTTGCAGAAATCAAGTCCTTGTTATAGTCATTTCCACATCAAAGCACATTTGAGGATCAGACTATGCCTAGAGGTGATAAATCTGCCTATACGGAAAAACAAAAACGGCAAGCTAAACACATTGAAGATAGCGAAAAAGCACAAGGTCGTTCTGAGGAAGAGGCTGAACGTATTGCCTGGTCTACCGTAAATAAGCAGGATGGTGGCGGAAAGAAAAAGAAAAGTTCTAATCAATCTTAATGATTATTTTCTAACATACTTCATAAATTGAAGTATTTTAAAATGGCTGTTTTAAAGATCAGTATAAATTACTCAGACAGTGCTGCGCCGTTCAATATTTATTTTCTAGCTAAACGATGGCGATCATTTCCCTTCCAATTTCTATCTCATTCAAATTTTTTACTTATTAAATTTTAAACCCAACATAATTTTAGGTATCCATATGAAAATTTTGATTGTTTTGACTTCACATGATCAACTTGGTGACACGGGCGAAAAGACCGGTTTCTGGCTAGAGGAACTGGCTGCACCCTATTATCGATTCATTGATGCGGGAGCCGAAATCACTTTGGCCTCCCCCCAAGGTGGTCACCCGCTGCTTGATCCTAAAAGCAGTGCTGAAGATGCCCAAACTGAAGCAACCAGACGTTTTGAAGCAGATGAAACTGCCATGCGTGCTTTAGCCAATACCCATAAATTAACTGAAGTAAATCCAGAGGATTTTGATGCCGTATTCTATCCGGGTGGTCACGGTCCATTATGGGATTTAGCCAATGACTACACTTCAATCCATTTAATTGAACAAACCTTGCAATCCAATAAGCCTGTCGCACTGGTCTGTCATGCACCGGGCGTATTGAAAAAGGTAAAAGACAGTGAAGGCCATTCCATCGTTTCAGGCAAATCCGTGACTGGTTTTAGTAATACCGAAGAAGATGGTGTCGGCCTAACGGATATTGTTCCATTCCTGGTCGAAGATGTGCTGAAGGAAAATGGCGGAAACTATTCCAAAGCGGAGGATTGGCAAGTCCATGTGCAGCAGGATGGATTACTGATTACCGGGCAGAATCCTGCATCCTCAGCAGCAACGGCGGATGCCCTGTTAGGTCTATTAAAATAATATCCTGCAGATACTCATTCATAAATAACTCCTGATTTCTGTTCAATTCAGGAGTTATTTAAACAATTAATCATGACTCAAATTCATCAACCTTGAAAGCTTTTGCCAATTTACGGTACATCAAATGGTGATGGATCCCATGTACCTCGTTCCAGTTCTCTTAACTTAAACCAGACATGCACCGATTCGCGCTGAAAATTCCGCATAACATAACTATAGAGTCTTTCAGAAATGGGGACTTTATAACTCAATAATCGACGTAGCATGAAGGCTAAATCAAAATCTGCAATGCTCCATTGTAAGCTTAACCATTGATCACCAATCAAAGCTTCACTTACACGGCTCAATCGATCAATTTCCACTTGAGTATGCCGGTCTGGAATATAGGGTTCTGGTAATGGCTGAAAGATACCCGTTGAAGGCATATTTTTACGGATCAGATCAAAATCAGATTTAACCAATGCCTGAACCGCCCGACATTTAGCACGCGCATGAATATCTGCCGGATACAGCGCCGGATAGTCAGGCGCTGGAAAAAGCTCGTCCAGAAACTCAGTAATTGCCATAGATTCAAAAATTGACCAGCCATCCAAAGATAAGCAGGGAATTTTTCCAGTTTTACAAATTCTTAGATAGGTATCTGATTTATTTTCATCCTTGTCCAGATCGATTTTAATCTGTTTGAACTCGACCTGTTTTTCTCTAAGGGCCACAAAAACCGACATGGCATAGGGACTTAATCTTTTACGATCAATATAAAGGCTTAGACTTTGCATAGCATGGCTCCCCTAATGGAGTTGTTATCAGTATATAAAACTATGGGATTGCATACGGTCATAAAGTTCTAAGTTATACCCAAACTGAAGTGAACAATAGCGGAGTATCTTTACAGAGTTTAAGCAATTGCAACCAGGCAACAACTAAATGGAGGAGCTCACTAAGCTGTATTCAGCTTTCCAAGCCATAAGATTCACGTTAAATTAAATCATCTCTTCGATCAGTCACCACCATGCTTAATTTTGATGAATTTCCAGACACAGTCTATGCTATCCAACATCTTGCCTTTGAAGACCTCGGCGCGTGGGAAGATACTTTCTATCAGCTTGGCCTGCGCGTACGTTATTTTGAAGCAGGTATCGATGACCTAACCCAGGCATTCGAGCATAAAGGTCTGACGGTAATTCTAGGCGGCCCAATCGGCGTCTATGAAAATGAAGACTATCCTTTCTTACAACAGGAAATAGACTTACTAAAAGTTCGTTTGCAGCAGAATTTACCAACTTTAGGAATCTGCCTAGGCGCCCAGCTCATCGCACATGCGTTAGGAGCAAAAGTCTATGCAGGCCCTAGCAAAGAGATTGGTTGGTCCAAGCTTAGCCTGACAGCTATAGAGAATAATCCATTACAAAATCTGGAAAATATTGAAGTGCTGCACTGGCATGGAGATACTTTCGACCTGCCCTCACAGGCTGAACTCCTGGCAAGTTCTGCAGTCTATCCAAATCAGGCTTTCCGGATTGGCAGCAATATTCTGGCATTGCAATTCCATGCTGAAGTGGAAGCTGAGCGTTTGGAGAAATGGCTGATTGGCCATACCTGTGAGCTGCGTCAAGCGAATATCGATATTACCGCCTTACGTGCTGATAATCAGCAATATGCTGCAGCTTTAGAAGCTGCCTCAGTATCCATCCTTCAACAATTTCTTAAGCATATCCAAACCAGCTAAATTTTTATTCTTAAAATTTATTGGATGATAAAAGGCCATTCTTTCAGACTGGTTGCCTACCAATTTTTAACAAGGCTTAATTTTCATCCATAAAAAAGCACCCAATTGGGTGCTTTTTTAATTTGTTCTTTCTTATTTTTTTGCAGCGGGTACAGATGCTTCAGTGGTAATGTTTACAGTAATTTTATCACCGACATTTGGTACATAAGCGCCAACATTGAAAGCTGAACGATTAAATGAGGTAGTCGCGTTGAAACCAATTGTTTGCAGTTTCGTCATTGGATGAACAGCCTGTTTATTTAACACTGCATCCAGTACAACTGGCTTGGTTACGCCTTTGATCGTCAAATTACCGGTGATTTTATATTTGTTTTTACCTAAAGCCTGAACCTTGGTACTTTTAAACGTGATGTTTGGATGTTTCTCTACATCAAAGAATTCCGCTGTTTGAATATGCTCATCCAAGGCCTTAACATTGGTATTAATGCTTGATACCGGAATAGTTACATGCACTGATGAGTTCGCAGGCTTTTCATTATCAACCGTAATCGTGCCCTGAATATCACTAAAATTCGCAGATGGTGTCGAGAAACCAAAGTGACTCCAGTTAAATACGGTCGCAGTATGACCTGGATCAATGGTATACGCTACTGGTTTTGCCATAGAGAATGTTGCTACAGTTGCCAAAGTCAGGCCTAGCGCCAAAGTTTTCAATTTCATGTCATAACTCTCTGTTTTGAATAGGTTCTAATCTAGCTTAATTAGAATTATTTGCACCGCTAAAGATAGAACGATTTGTTGCATGCATGAAACGGTAAAATTGTAAGTATTAAGCTTGAACTGATATCAGGCCATTTTGTATTGAATAAAGCCGGTCTTCTTAGCCACCTGATCATAGAGCTGCTGTGCCTGTTGATTGCTCTCATGGGTTAACCAGTACACTCGATCACATCCACGCTGTTTGGCATCTACATATACTTTCTCAATTAAAGCCCTTGCCACACCCCGCCCTCGAAAATCCGTATGCGTATAAAGATCTTGCAAATAGGCATATGGTGTTAAAGTCCAGCAACTGTCATGCTCAATTACATGCACAATGCCGATGACCTGCTGATTGAGAATAGCTGCGAATCCATACATATTGCCAATTGCAGGATCAGTAAGCCTTTGCCAGGTATGCTGATTTACTTCTTCACTGAGCTGAGTCTGATAAAAAGTCTGGTAATCTCGCCACAATGGTAGCCATTCCTGCTGCTTAATGTTTTCTAAAGGCTTAATTTGAATCTGGTCTTGTATCAGCATTTTTATACGGTTCTTCTATTTTAAAGGGATTGAATTAGCTTAGGCTATTTTATTGACGAAGATAAGATATTTTTTATTCTTAGCCCCATAAATTTATTGAAACATATCTATGGCTTATATAGATAATTATTCTTGTACGCAGATTCAAATACCAAGTGCGACATATTTGTAGTTAGTTGAAAAAGTTAGGTGTATTAAAATCATTAGACTTTTTTCAACTCGCAATTGGAAAGCACCCAATGAAGCAATACACCCAACTTTCTCAAGATGAAAGATACGAAATTTATGCTGCTTTGAAAAGCAAATCTTCAATCTCTACCCTTGTCAGAGAGCTTGGACGTTCTCGATCAACCCTTTATCGTGAGATCAAAAGAAATACTGGAAAACGTGGATATCGAGCTCAACAGGCAGAGAAATTTTCAAGTCTAAGACGATATCGATCCTCTTCACAAATGACGGATTTTGCTCTCGTTTATATTCGTTATCTGATTGGCTTAGATTGGTCTCCTGAGCAAATTTCAGGTGCTTTAACACAACGAGGTTGGCTTGATGTGCCTTCACATGAATGGATTTATCAGTACGTTTATCTAGATAAATCTAAAGGCGGTAAGCTCCACCTTCATTTAAGACATCAAAAGAAATATCGTAAACGAGGCTATAAAAATACAGACCGTAGAGGCCAACTCGTTGATAGAACAAGTATTCACTGTCGCGATGAGGTCGTCGAGAAACGTCAACGCCTAGGTGATTTTGAAGGTGATACCGTGATAGGCAAGAATCACAAGGGGGCATTATTAACTCTGGTTGAGCGCAAAAGCTTGTATGTACATATCGTTCATTTGGGACAAACTAGAACCACAACTAAAACGATCTCGTGTGCTTTAGCATGTTTGCGCAGCAGTCATGCCTACAGTGTAACCTTTGATAATGGTAAGGAGTTCTCCGAGCACCGGCGGATAACGGAAGCAGGGATAGAGACGTACTTTGCAGATCCATACAAGTCGATTCAACGAGCCAGAAATGAAAATACCAATGGTCTGATCAGGCAATATCTGCCAAAATCATCTTCGTTTGATGAACTGTCAAATGAACAAATAGAGCAGATAGAATTTGCTCTCAATCATCGCCCTAGAAAAACACTAGGCTGGTATACGCCTAGTGAAGTTATGGCTGGTTTTTATACTGTTGCACTTGCTGCTTGAATCCGCCGTACAAAAAAAGCCCCATTTGGGGCTATTTAAGTCTTTAACTTTAAAGCTTTTCCACCAGAATACGGTCAATTTGCTTCAAACCTGAAGTTTTTTCACGGTTCTTACGACGTACTTTAATGATTTTATCTTCATCCATATCTTGGAGCAGTAGTTCAACAGCGACCATGGCTTCAAGTGGTAAGTCTTCACCAATCCACTTTTGCTCGCCTGCATCCATTAAAGTAATTTCATCACTGATTTGTTCATACAAGCTCATCTTCATCTCACTTCTATGCATTTATGTGGGGAGAAATGTCTCAGCTAAAACTGAAACAAAAATAAAAGACGCCCCATCACTGGGACGTCTTTTAAGCTGTTTAATCTAAAAGATTAAGCAGTGATTTCTTTGACTGCAGCAACAACCGCTTCAGTCGTAATACCGAAGAACTGGAACAGGTCTTTCGCAGGTGCAGATTCGCCATAAGTGGTCATGCCGATCACACGACCATCAAGACCTACAAATTTCCACCAGTAATCTACATGTGCAGCTTCAACTGCTACACGTGCACGAATCGCTGCAGGAAGAACCGCTTCACGGTAAGCAGCATCTTGCTTCATAAATTCTTCAGCACATGGCATAGACACAACACGCACACCTTCAAGTTGTGCATATGCTTCCATTGCCAATGCAACTTCTGAACCAGTCGCAATGATGATCGCTTTCAATTCGCCTTTTTCTTCAGCCAGTACATAACCACCTTTCGCAGCGTTCTCAATTTGTGCTTGAGTACGGGTCTGGAATGGCAAGTTTTGACGAGAGAAGATCAACGCTGTTGGGCCTTCTGAACGCATTAAAGCAGATTTCCAGGAAATTGCAGCTTCAACGGTGTCACATGGGCGCCATGTATTCAGGTTTGGTGTACCACGTAAAGATGCGATTTGTTCAACTGGTTGGTGTGTTGGACCATCTTCACCCAGACCAATTGAGTCATGCGTATAAACATGAATTACACGTTGTTTCATCAACGCAGACATACGTACTGCATTACGTGCGTATTCCATAAACATCAGGAATGTTGCTACATAAGGAATGAAACCACCGTGTAGTGCTACACCGTTGGCAATCGCAGTCATACCAAATTCACGTACGCCATAGTGTACGTAGTTACCTGCCGGATTATCCTGTACGCCTTGCGCACCTTTCCATAAAGTCAGGTTAGAACCGGCAAGGTCAGCAGAACCGCCAAGCACTTCTGGTAAAGAAGGCACAAGTGCCTGTAAAGCATTTTGGCTTGCTTTACGTGTAGCAATCGTTTCTGCCTTAGCATTTACTTCAGCGATGTAAGCATCCGCTTTTGCTACGAAATCAGCAGGAAGATCACCAGAAAGACGGCGTTTTAATTCAGCTGCTTCAGTTGGATATTTTGCTGCATAAGCGGCGAAAGTTTCATTCCAGGCTGCTTCCGCTTGTGAACCTTTTTCTTTGGCATCCCAAGCTGCATACACATCAGCAGGAATAACGAATGCTTCGTCTGACCAGCCTAAAGCTTCACGAGTCAATACGATTTCATCATTACCTAAAGGCGCACCGTGACAGTCTTCTTTACCCTGTTTGTTTGGTGAACCTAAACCAATCACAGTTTTACACATAATGATGGTTGGTTTATTTGCTTCAGCTTTAGCGTCAACAGTTGCTTGACGGATTGCATCAGCATCATGACCATCAACTTTGATGACTTGCCAGCCGTAAGACTGGAAACGTTGCTCTGTATCGTCAGAGAACCAGCCTTCAACTTCACCGTCGATGGAGATACCGTTATCATCATAGTAAGCGATCAGCTTGCCTAGACCCAAAGTACCCGCTAATGAACATGCTTCGTGAGAAACACCTTCCATCAAGCAGCCATCGCCTAGGAAGCAATACGTGTAGTGATCTACAACTTTAATGTCGTCTTTATTGAATTGTGCAGCAAGCGTTTTTTCAGCCAGTGCAAAACCTACGGCATTGGCAATACCCTGACCTAATGGGCCAGTTGTGGTTTCAATACCAGGTGCATAACCCAATTCCGGGTGGCCTGGAGTTTTAGAATGCAATTGACGGAATGATTTCAAATCTTCGATTGAAAGATCATAGCCCGTTAAATGAAGAAGTGCATATTGCAACATTGAGCCGTGACCGTTAGACAATACAAAACGGTCGCGGTTTGCCCAATTCGGGTTCGTCGGGTTATGGCTTAAAAATTCACGCCAAACCACATCAGCGATATCTGCCATCCCCATTGGAGCACCTGGATGTCCTGAGTTTGCTTTTTGCACAGCATCCATTGCCAATACACGAATTGCGTTTGCAACACGACGTTCATTAAGCGGGGTTGTCATAAATCAGTGTCCAAATAATTCAGAAATAGAAAATGATGAAAAGACTTTCAAAACTGTTGCATATTGTCTTAAAAAAACAGCGAGGGGTAAAGACCAGCCTACAATATTTATCACTTTATTGTTGTTTAGATGGGTCAACGTACATTTAATCTACACTTTTAAGCCCGAACACAAGTCAACACTCAATTTTCATTAAAAGAAAAACCCTAATTTTCTTAGGCCTTAGAAGCGAATTTCCCCTCTCAAATTTTTATTATTCTCTTGACAAGATCAGCCATGCAAATATATATCCATGACTTTTATTGATTCCAATTATTTCTCTCATCAGCAGGGCCAAAAATAGACTCAAACACCCTACTATTTTTACCTTGTGTCCTCACTGATTATGCTTTTACATTTTTGCTAAATTAACTCCTGGCCTGTATATATACATCCAATGAAATTTTATAAATTTTAGCTAAGAGCCTTGATAATCTTTCTATAGATTCTATACGCCGATCAGATGAATAGAGTTTTTAACTCATTAACCTTAGCTTAAATCATCACGATTTATGGAGTGGTTTGCGATAGTAAAATGTATTTTCTAAGCATAAGAATGCCGCTTCTTTTGAAGAATTAATTTAAGACATAAGAAGATTAGCCCTGCTGCTACAAAAAATGACCAAAAAAAGTTGCCAGATTTTTCTTGAGTAAAACATGAGCAAAAGCCCCTGATAAAAGCGGTATATCAGTTTTTCAAATACTGATATTCAAATAAAAACCAATTAAATTGAAACAATTTCAGCCAATTTTACCGTTCAAACCTAGTCCTTCGACGCAACACGATGTAACATATCGGGTCTTTAAATTTAACTGTGATAGGACTTATGCGCGAGTACGCTGTATTTACCTCGGAATCTGTAAGCGAAGGCCATCCAGATAAAATGGCTGACCAAATCAGTGATGCCATTTTGGATGCAATCTTAAAAGAAGACCCATATGCGCGGGTTGCTTGTGAAACGCTTGTAAAAACGGGTGCGGTTGTACTTGCCGGTGAAATCACAACAACTGCAAACGTCGACTTCGAAGCGATCGTACGTCAAACCGTAAATGGCATTGGTTACCACCATTCAGATCTTGGTTTTGACGGTTCAACTTGTGCCGTGATCAACATGATCGGTAAACAGTCTCCTGAAATTGCTCAGGGTGTAGACCGTCAAAAACCAGAAGATCAAGGTGCTGGTGACCAAGGTCTGATGTTTGGTTATGCGAGTCGTGAAACTGATGTTTTGATGCCTGCGCCAATTTCTTATGCGCACCGCTTAATGGAAAAGCAAGCTCAATTACGTCGTAATGGCTCATTACCATGGTTACGCCCAGATGCGAAAAGCCAGGTAACTTTCGCTTATGAAAATGGCATGCCTGTACGATTAGATGCAGTGGTGCTTTCGACTCAGCATGATCCTGAAATTTCACAGGCGAACCTGAAAGAAGCTGTGATTGAAGAAATCGTGAAGAAAATCATTCCAGCTGAAATGTTCCATGCAGACACCAAATTCCACATCAACCCGACCGGTATGTTTGTGATCGGTGGTCCTGTAGGTGACTGTGGTTTGACTGGTCGTAAAATCATTGTAGATACTTACGGTGGTATGGCGCGTCATGGTGGTGGTGCATTCTCTGGTAAAGATCCATCAAAAGTTGACCGTTCTGCTGCTTATGCAGGTCGTTATGTAGCGAAAAACATCGTTGCTGCTGGCCTTGCTGATAAATGTGAAATCCAGGTGTCTTATGCAATTGGTGTTGCTGAGCCAACTTCTATTTCAATCAATACCTTTAATACAGCTAAAGTATCTGACGAATTAATCGTTCAATTGGTTCGTGAGCACTTCGATCTGCGTCCATATGGTATTACCCGTATGCTGAACCTGATCCAGCCAATGTATAAGCAAACAGCGGCTTATGGTCACTTCGGCCGTGAAGGCTCTGATACTGCATTTACCTGGGAAAAAACGGATAAGGTTGAAGCATTACGCGCTTCTGCCGGTCTGTAATTTTTTCATGCTGAAAAGCCTGCCTTCGAGCAGGCTTTTTTGTTTTCAGTATTTTATAAAATGGTTGACAACATTTACACGAACGCCACATTTTGTAGCATTCTGAAGCACGTGATTCCGATAATATTTTTATATCAATGATCTACAACAACAAAAGGAAATAACACAATGAATAAACTTCTTATTGCTTTAGGTTTGGCAACCACTGTGGCACTTGTAGGCTGTAGCAAAGAGAAACAGCCAGAAACTGGCGCAACTACAGGTGAGCATCTGGAGAATGCTGCAGAGCAGGCAGGTCATGATATGGAAGATGCAAGCCGTGAGGCTGCAGCTGAAACTGACCAAGCTCTGGATAATGCAGCCGCAAATACGGCGGAAGCAACAGATAGAGCAGCTGTAAGTGCTGAAGCTGCTGCACAACGTGCTAAAGAAGCAGCCAAAGATGCGACAGCCTCTGTTGCAGGTTCAGTTGAAGAAGGCGCTGCAAAAGTCCGTCAGGAAGCTGAAAATTAATTCTGGTTCAGTGGATTCTTTTTCAGGAATCAAGTGCCTTGAAAAGCCTGCATTTTGCAGGCTTTTTTATCTTCGAGCTTATATTTTTACGCTTAATATCTAGAAGATTCATCTGCATCTTTTATTCAACGTCACCAGCCTGATTTATGGAGCCAGTTCAAAGGCTACCAGATCATCTTACCTTTTCTATAAAAGCATTATTTCCGATGTTTTCAATCTTGCTCAGTCTTGAAGCAATTAAGCTCAACTGCTGCAATGACTGTAGATATGTTTTCAATGGCAATTTTAGGTGTAATTACCAGTTATCTTGCTGAGGTGCATATTCTTGTCTAATTGGACATTTAATAGGGTATCGTACTGAACATAGATTCTTCTTTTAATTGGACACTCTGATTTTCAGACACTCTTTGTATCTAAAAAGAAATTTAAATGAAAAAATTAAATTGATTCCTATGAAAAAAGCATTTATTGCACTGAGTTGCTTAAGTATATTTTTGACGGGCTGTTCCTCGCTTCTTAATCCAAGTATTCAGAATTCACTAAAAGAAGTGAGAACATCGAAGTTCCTAAAAAATGAAGATAAAACAAAAACCATCGGTGGGATTGATGCAAACAGTAATGGTGTGATTGAGGGGTACATAAATCTCAAATATGGAAACAACCCCGAATTTGTTAGCGTATATATGCAGTATGCAAAAGAATTACGAAGAAAGCTAACCTTGGCTAGTGATGATCGTGAAGTCTATCGTAGAGCGTCACACAAAGTTAGTAGGCAAATGGTTTGTGCTTCGAAAATTGACTATGAAGTTGAGCCTGAAAAAATGTATCAGGACACAATGATTATCTATGCTCTGTCGGTGAATACTAAGCAGCGTATGGCTGAAAGTAATCGTATTAGCTCATTGGTGAGTGGCATGACCTTCACATTACCAACTGAGGAACATTGCAAAAATTAACGAATACGTTTATTAAAGTGTCCAAGTTAAAGAAGAATGGGTGTCCAAATACTTATTGATTTTGCACTGAAGGGATAAAGCTAAGAGCCAGTTAACATCTTCCCTTTTTGGATATCGCTGCCATGTTGTTCTCTTACTGGATTATCTCGCTCTTTCATGTCGATCTGATTTAATATCATATGAATTAAACTGATATAAAGAATCAAATATTAGAATGCAAATTCCAGGTTTTAGACTCGCATTGAAACAGCAGGACTGTAGAATGACACACTTTATTTTTTGATATTATATCTCTCCTATGTCAGTGATTGCTGCGTCCTCAAACCGATCTAATATATCGGTTTGGGTATCATTTATTTTACTTGCTTTAGGTACGGTCGGTGCCTATCAAATCGTAGGGCTGAATCAGGCGCTTTTATTCCTGGTCGGCGGTGCTTTAGGCATGACCCTGTACCATGCCTCTTTTGGTTTCACCTCAAGCTGGCGCGTCTTTATTAAACAACGTCGTGGCCGTGGCTTACGTGCACAAATGATCATGTTGGCACTGGCTGTATTGCTATTCTTCCCTGCTTTAGGTGCTGGCGAATTATTTGGCAATGATGTCCGTGGTAACGTGAATCCAATTTCTATGTCTGTTGCGATTGGTGCTTTTATCTTTGGTATTGGCATGCAGTTAGGCGGTGGTTGTGCTTCAGGTACGCTGTATACCGTTGGTGGTGGTAGCTCACGTATGCTCGTGACCTTATTCTTCTTCTGTATCGGCTCAGTGATTGCAACTTCACACGTCGAATGGTGGTTTGCCCTGCCACATTTCCAACCCTTCTCTGTGGTTGAAAACTTTGGTGTGATGCCAGCACTGCTCATGAACTTTGTATTATTTGGTACTATTGCAGCAATTACCGTTTTCTTTGAAAAAAAACGTCACGGTAGTCTGGAAACTGAACCCGCATCTCAACATCAAGGTTGGAAACGTTTTCTCCAAGGACCATGGCCGCTGGTGTGGGGCGGTATTATTTTAACGCTTCTAAACTTTGCAACGCTTGCATTGGCAGGTCGTCCGTGGGGCGTGACATCTGCACTTGCACTCTGGGGTGCTAAAGGCGCAGCTTTAGTCGGTTTCGATGTTGCATCATGGGAATACTGGGAAAAAGCCAGCAATGCAAAAGCATTGGCAAACTCATTATGGTATGACATCACCTCAATGATGAACTTCGGGATCATATTGGGTGCGCTATTGGCTGCAAGCCTTGCAGGTAAATTTGCACCGAATTTCAATATCCCACGTCGTTCACTCCTTGCCGCAATTATCGGTGGGATTATGTTGGGCTACGGTGCACGTTTATCGTATGGCTGTAACATCGGTGCTTACTTCAGTGGTATTGCGTCAGGCAGTTTACACGGTTGGTTATGGTTGATCTTTGCGTTCATTGGTAACATTCTTGGCGTAAAACTTCGTCCATTCTTCTTCCCTGACGAAAAACCTCAACCTGAAAAAGTTACAGGTTGTTAATCAAAAAAAGCCCATCACTTGATGGGCTTTTTTATGTATAGAAGTTAGAGTGCAGCTTTTAAATTACAGCCATAACCCATGGTTTGTTGCACCTGACGGTAGGTCGTATAACGATCCATGATAAAAGCATAAAACTGCTCTGGATTATTGAAATTAACTTTTAAATCTTCTTTTTCAGCCTTTGGCAGTTGAATATCATTCACCAAATTAAGATTGTAATGCCCAAGTCGATACATCTCGGCAAAATAGTCATTCATCATATCGCAATAGGCGACCTTACTGGACTTAAGTGCTGTGCTTGCGAGCAAATGCTGATTCAAGGTTCTTAGGTCATTTACATCCAGCGGGAACTGATGCGCAAAGGCAATACTTTCGACTTTCTTAAACTGGCTAAAGTCAGTTGCCAGTTTTTGATTGAGCGTATCAAAGCGTTGCTGTAATTCCTGAGCATTTTTAACCTGATACTGAGTGGGATCCGCCTCAACCTTTTCGGGTTCTTGCGAACATGCAGTCAACGTCAAGCCTAGCGCCAATGTACTCAGCCATACCTTCATAAACACATCACTCAATCAAAAATAATAGCGCCCTGATTATGCCTGAAAATTCTAAAGCATGTGTTTCAAAGTGCTTTTTCATTCATATAGCGCCAATAGCGTTTAGGTACATATTGAATATGCAGCTTCATATTCTTACGTGCCTGAATATTCACACTATGAAAATAGTCTTTCCAGAGCTGGTCATAGAGTAATTCTTCATCATCCAGCTCGATGCTGAAAGACTGACTGTGCCCAAGCCGGGCTTGAGGATCCATCTGTGCAGCATTCATTTCCACCTGATGCACGTCCTGTAAATCATAGTAGATGCCATAGTTGCGCTGTTCATCATAGATCAACCAGCACTGATCTTGATAACGTTCCTTGAAGTGTTTGGTAATAATCGGCAGCACATTAAAATCTGGCTTGATCAGACTTAAGAACAAACCATCCTGACATTTTTTAAAACGTACAAACGCTTCCATCCGATGCTTTTCGCGCCCAACCTGTTTTGCCCATTGCGACATGCCCAATACCGCAGCATGACCATAATCCTGATCTACCGGACGCTGGCTCTGAAAGACATATATTGCGAAATCAAACAAAACCTGAAAGGCCTGTTCCTGCTCGGACAGAAAGGCATAGTAAAAAGCCCTCAAACTGCCTGAACCGACTTTCTGCTTTAAGCCCTGCCAGACACGTTGACCCTGCGCATCATTTGACGCCACATGAATAAAGTCATCAAACAGACCATTTTGTGCATGTGGATTGGCTGTAATTCTGACCTCAAATTCACGAAATTCAAAAGCACGAAATACACAGCTCAATAGTCCTGTCATGGTGCCATCAAAACAGTAACAGGCCATCAGAAGCCCAACCCCAGTTGAGGTGAAAGTTGCTGCTGATATTTGGAATAACCCGATTGTAAGATCTGCTGCCGAATCTGTTGTGATTGCTGTTCTTTTTTAAATTTTGGTGTATCGGCACAGTAGATAAAATGCTGGGCACGGTTATAAGCCACCCCCATACGTTTCAGCTGATCAATATGAATCTGACCAAAACGGCGTGCCTGAACAATTTTTTTGGCTGAACGTACTCCGATTCCCGGTACTCGCAAAATCATTTTATATTCAGCTCGATTGATATCGACTGGAAAGGCTTCCGGATGACGCAAGGCCCAGCTGAGTTTAGGGTCAATATCCAGTTCCAGATTCGGATGCCGATCATCGACAATTTCTTCAGCATCAAAACCATAAAAACGCATTAACCAGTCAGACTGATACAACCGGTTTTCACGTAGTAATGGTGGTGCTGAACCCACGGCAGGCAGTGCTTTTTCTTCAGCATTAATTGGGATATAACCGGAAAAATACACACGCTTCAGTTTAAATTCCTTGTAATGTCGATCCGCCATCAAAATGACATCACGATCCGTTTCACTATGCGCCCCAACCACCATTTGCGTCGTCTGGCCTGCTGGCACGAATTTCGGTACCGCTTTGATGATTTTACTTTCGTCTTTAATCTGAATCAGACGATCACGCACGATACCTAAATCTTTCTGTACTTCAGCATGAGTTTTCTCTGGCGCAAATTTTCGTAATCCATCTTCTGTCGGCATTTCCAGATTGATACTCATCCGGTCCACATATAGGCCTGCTTCAGTAATAATTTCCTGCGAAGCTCCCGGAATCGTCTTAAGGTGGATATAACCATTAAAGTTTTCCTCCAGCCGCAGTTTCTTCACCACCTGCAGCATGCGCTCCATGGTGTAATCGGCAGACTTGAAGATGCCTGAACTCAAGAACAGCCCTTCAATATAATTCCGACGATAGAAGTTCATGGTCAGATCGACCACTTCCTGCACGGTAAAAGCAGCTCGTTTTACATCATTGGAACGGCGCGACACACAATACGAGCAGTCATAAATACAGACATTGGAAAACAGGATTTTTAGCAAGGAAACACAACGACCGTCTTCGGTATAGCTATGACAGATCCCGTTGCCGGTATTGCCTAGACCTTTATCTTTATTCTTTCGATTGCTGCCGCTAGATGAACAGGACACATCATATTTGGCAGCATCAGCGAGAATCTGGAGTTTTTCACGTATACGATCAGACATGAGTTCAGGAAAATTTAACTAAAACAGCATTATAAAACTGTGGAATTTCACCTACTATGCAATCGATCAGTACAGCGACAATGAATGTCGTAGTAAATGTAATTCCAATGTAACCATAGTCGAATATTTCAAAATAAAATAACCAATATGATTTGCTTAATTTTCAAGGCAAAGGCAAAGTAAAGAGATAACAAGGAGCAAAGCCATGTCTTTATTGGAAAAATTAGGCATTAAACACCCAATTCTGTTAGCACCCATGGCCGGTGTCTCTACACCCGAGCTGGCCGCTGAAGTCTCCAATCAATGTGCTTTGGGTTCATTAGGATTAGGTGCCAGTAGCGTGCAATCTGCGCGTGAGCAGATTCTCAAAACTCAAGAGCTGACCGATCAGCCTTTTCAGGTTAATTTCTTTTGTCATAAAACTGAAGATTTAGATGACGCTGTGGCACAAGCCTGGATTGATCAATTCAAAGATAAATTTGCCCAGTTGGGTATAGAACCGCCCAAAACCTTGAAATGTATTTATCCAAGCTTTAGGGATAATGATGATTTCCTGAATCTGGTGCTGGAAACACGTCCGAAGGCAGTGAGTTTCCACTTCGGTATCCCACATCCACATCAGGTTCAGGCACTCAAAGAGGCTGGAATTATCACCATGGTGTCTGCGACCAATCTGGCTGAAGCACGTGCGATTGAGGCTGCCGGCATTGATGTGGTGATTGCCCAAGGTATTGAAGCGGGTGGTCACCGTGGGATTTTCAGCACCAAATTTGATGCCTCAGTCAAAACATCGAATTTAATCAAGCTGATTAAACAGTATTGTTCCCTGCCGATTGTAGCCGCTGGAGGTATTATGGATGGCTATCAGGCACGACAGATGCTGGAGTTTGGTGCTGAAGCTGTTCAGCTGGGAACTGCATTCGTGCAATGCAAAACTTCCAATGCCAATGAAGCCTATCGTAAGGCGCTGTTGTCTAAACCATTGACCCAAGTGACTGCAAGCATTTCTGGCCGTCCTGCGCGTGGCATTATCAATCACTGGCATACCGATATCGACACCCCGGATCGCCTGGATGTACCAGCCTATCCATATACTTATGATCTGGCCAAGCAATTACATGCAGCAGCCGTTCAACATGGTGATCATGGCTATGGCGCTTTCTGGGCTGGCTCAAACGCCGCACAAACACGTGAAATGGAAGCTTCGGACCTGGTTAACCAGCTGATTCTGGAAATTAAACATCGAAAATAAGCAGTTTTTCTCTCATCAAAATAAAAAACCTCTCGATATCGAGAGGTTTTTTATGCGTGATACAAGTTAGCGAGTCGCTCGATGCCATGCATCTTTCACTGCAAACTTGGCCTCTTCCCAGTTGAGACGGGAGTCACCTTTCACCTGTTCCCATTTGGTACGCAAATCAGGCTCAGCTTCATTAAATTCTTTACCCTCATAATGCGCACGATTTTCATAACCGAGACGGTATGCACCACGATAATCCCGATCATAGTCCAGATCACCATAGACATTACGGCTTTCGCTATAATAAGGGGTCTGATGATGCTGTTCACGCCAGTAGTGATCATCATCCTGTAAATTCTCTGAACCTGAAAGTGCAATACCTTCTGGTGTATCTACCGTAGGTCGTGCTGATTCTGCCATTTCATTTCCGGCAAGACCACCTACTACTCCCCCAACAAGGCCACCGACGACTGCACCGGCAGGACCACCAGCTGCTCCAATCGCCGCACCTGCTGCTGCACCACCCAAAACTCCGGCACTGGTTGCCACAGGATGATCACCCGCTTCATTCATGTCGGGTACACGATGGCTTTCAGTATCTGGTAAATTTAAATCGGGACGAGCACTGTCTGAAGTTGTCGGGCTAGTTTTTAATGCTTCATCATCTCTTAATACATCAGTCCGTTCCTGGGACAAATCACGATGTGATGCTGGGTTAATATCTGAAACTGGTCGATTGGTATTTGTCATTCTAAATCTCCCTTGATCTTTTATAGCCAAGATGGAAATTTCATCTTGTCTTTGATTTTTTATGATAGAGAAAATTCAGGTTAATACTGTCCAAGTCCTGTCCCGTTTCAGTGATTATATACTACGCTATGTACCGATAGACTACGGATGTAACAGCCATGTCTAAATTGCATGAATAAACATCAAATAAGTACAGTTTTTATAACCACGTAATTATACTTTTTTAAAAATCCTCATTTTTTGATTTATTAATGAATCGTTGTTTTAAATACATTATTCACCTCCTCATTTTCAATAATGACTATCAGATGGTTTGGATATAAGAAAGATTAAAAATATATTCCATCTCAATCTGAAAACTAGGACGAGTGCTGTAAAGCAAATATCGGTTAGATTTTTTTTACTGAAAAATAAATAAAGCCTCTCCAAAATAGAGAGGCTTTATTTAAAGGTCTGATTTAACGAGTTGTGCGATCCCATGCATCCTTAACTGCATATTTAGCCTGCTCCCAGGTCAAACGGGATTCACCTTTGAATTGCTCCCATTTACTTCGCAAGTCAGGTTCAGCTTCATTAAATTCTTTACCGCTGTAGTGTTCACGGTTTTCATAACCTAGTTGGTAAGCACCGCGATAATCACGATCATAATCCAACTCACCATGTACATTGCGGCTTTCACCATAATAAGGTCTGCTCTGATGCTGTTCACGCCAGTACTTGTCATGGTCTCCGAATAGGCTCGAATTTTCAATACCATGGTCTGGATGATCTGGTGTTGAAATATCCTTGCCTGCAATTCCACCAAGTACTCCGCCGACGACCCCGCCAATTAAGGAGCCTCCGGGTCCGCCCACCATACCGAGTGTTGCGCCAATGGCCGCTCCACCAATACTCCCGGCACCGGTTGCCAATGCCTGATCTCCAGCTTCAGCCTCTTTCTCATCCGGATTAAGAGGCTTAGTAGTCTCGTCTGTATGTAAATTAGGATCAGCACCTTGGGCGATTGAAGGATCCATTTTCACAACTTCTTCATGTTTGATTGCATTATTGTCCTCAACCAGATCGTTTTGAGTAGTTGGATTAATTTCTGAAACTGGACGATTGGTATTTGTCATTCTGATTCTCCCTTAATTTTATGTAGACAACATTGAAATTCATCTTGCATAGATTATTTATTCTAGAGAAAGTTCAGGTTAATACTGTCCAAGTCCTGTCCGGTTTCCGTGAAGTTAATACTTAACTCTGTACAGCTCTTTCCATCATGTAAACACATTGCTGTATTGCATTACACAGATATAAAAAAGGTACTGTTTATAAACAGTACCTTGAGAAATTTATTTCAGGTCATGTATAAGATCAGGTGGTTTCCAGAAGATTAACCTGCTCGACCTGCACATCACTCATGATCTGACCATACTCGAGCAGATTATTGAAGTAGTCTTCTACTACTTTATATTGATCTGCGGTACTTTCCACCTTATACATATTCTGACGGAACTCATTGCTGGAACGCAGGCCTTTGGTATACCAGGCAATATGCTTACGGGAAATTCGGCAACCAGAATATTCACCGTAAAATTCATACAGTTCAGTCAAATGACCCAGCAATACCTGTTTAACTTCAGTAATACTTGGTGCAGCCAGCTGTTCTCCAGTCTTTAAATAATGTGCGATTTCACGAAAAATCCATGGACGTCCCTGTGCTGCACGTCCAATCATGACCGCATCGGCACCGGTATAATCCAGTACATATTTGGCCTTTTCCGGACTGTCGATATCTCCGTTCGCAATCACGGGAATATTCAACATCCCTTTCACATCTTTAATCAGCGAATAGCGCGCTGTGTTTAAGTACATGTCTTCGCGAGTACGACCATGCAATGCCAGTGCAGCAATACCGGCTTCTTCTGCCCGCTTGGCCACACGCATGATATTTTCCTGACCATTTAAATAGCCCAGACGGGTTTTTAATGTCACGGGAACATCCACTGCTGCAACAACGGCATCCAGAATACGTGCAACCAGATCTTCATCTTGCAGTAATGCCGAACCAGCCAGCTTGTTACAAACTTTTTTGGCTGGACAACCCATATTAATATCAACAATTTGTGCGCCGTTCGCGACCTGATACCGTGCTGCCTCTGCCAGATCACGCGGGTCTGAACCGGCAATTTGTGCCGAAATTGGCGCCAGTTCGCCATCGAAATTAGCACGGTATAAACTTTTCTTGCTCATGCGCAAAGTCTTGTCTGAAGTCATCATTTCACTGACAGCATGACCTGCACCAAAATATTTGCATAGTGTACGAAACGGGCGGTCTGTCACGCCTGCCATAGGAGCAACGATCAAATTGTTTGATAGTTGATACGGACCAATATACATATAAATTCATCACTTTGTTGATGAGCATAGTATACTGCATCTGCCTTGATCACTCATCTGCTGGAATCTGATTTAGACAACATGAACAATACACTTCACCGAATTTTTACTGTTAAATCGTGGTCTGTCCTTGCTTTATCCCTAAGTCTTGCCGGCTGTGGCAATGGTTCCTGGTGGTCTTCTGATGAGCCAACGATGGAAGCTGACCAGATTCGTAAAGCGATTCCATCACGTGTCAGCAATCGTGATTCATGGGCTAAAGATATCTATGATATTACGGAACAACTGGGTATTCCTCAGACTAAACAGAATATCTGCACCATTGTCGCAGTGGTCGATCAGGAGTCTAATTTCCATGCAGATCCGACTGTCGCTGGCCTGGGCGAAAAGGCAGTAAAAGAAGTTCAAGACCGTCTGGAAGAAAAATTTACCGAGAAACTTGGTGAAAGTATCGGTGGAACAGTTGCAGGATATTTCCAGGATGTGCTGAAGAACCATCCTACTCCGGATAGCAACTATCTTAGCCAGATGCGTAAGGTTAAAACTGAACGTGAATTAGATGAGCTTTATCGTGAAATATTTGACTATATGGCCAAACATTATCACGTGAGTGCCCTGACAGGTGCAGCCAAACTCTTTGGTCAAAACATCGGTGAAAAGCTTAACCCGATTACGACTTTAGGTTCAATGCAGGTGCATATCAGCTATGCCAAGGAGCATAAACGTCAAGGTGGCAATATCGCTGAACTGCGTACCGATCTGTATAGCCAGTATGGTGGTCTGTATTATGGTATTCATCGTCTGATGATGTATCCGGCAGATTATGATAAACCGATCTACCGCTTTGCCGACTATAATTCAGGCATGTATTCCAGCCGTAATGCTGCGTTCCAAAGCATGCTCAATGATCTGACTGCAGCCGAACTGGATCTGGATGGCGATCTCTTGCTATATAGCAAGGACGGCGGTATCCGCTCTCAGAAAAGTCAGTCTGAACGTGAACTCATTAATGTATTTGCCAAGCATAATTTCATTATTACTGAACGCCAGATCCGTTCCGATCTGAAGAAGGAAAAGGATAAAGATTTTGAAGACACCATGACCTATCGTGGTGTAGCGAAACTATATCAGGAACAAACGGGTAAAGAACCTTTCTATGCCATTATGCCTGAAGTGGTGATTTCTGGACCGAAATTGAGTCGTGACTACAATACCAACTGGTTTGCTAGCCGTGTAGATGGTCGTTATCAAACATGTATGCGCAAAATCAAAAATCTCAAGCTCTAGCCCTCTTTGATTTTGATGGAACCCTGTATCCGCAT
Organism: Acinetobacter sp. ASP199; assembly: GCF_022700675.1. NCBI lineage: Bacteria > Pseudomonadati > Pseudomonadota > Gammaproteobacteria > Moraxellales > Moraxellaceae > Acinetobacter > Acinetobacter sp. ASP199. The sequence goes on along the minus strand of NZ_CP062182.1, from coordinate 1,193,345 downwards.
GACAGCTTTACAGGGTTTATTTTTTATGTCCTGAAAAAACGACATATTATTTGGCGTGGTCTGAAAATTCTGCCGTGGATTACAGCTTATTATCTCAAACTCTATCCTGCACATCGTATGCGCCCGAAGCTTTACTCAGCTATGTTTAAAGATGTTGATATAGAGATAATTCAGCCTTTGGCATTGCAATATGCGAATAAGGTTTTAGAGAATCTTGACCCTACCCTGTTTGAGCAGCTAAAAATACATCAACAGTTAGGACATAAAGTCATATTGGTTTCGGCAACGATTGATCTATATCTGGAAATTATTGCCAAGGCTTTAAATGTTGAATTGATCTGTTCTCAAGTAGAAATCAAAAGCGGAAAATTGACAGGGAAATATTTAACACCCGACTGTAGCTGTCTGCAAAAAAAGTTACGGGTTTTGGAAGCGATCAATCTTGCAGATTACGAGATGATTTATGCTTATGGCAATAGTGAGGAAGATGAGGAAATGTTGAGTTTAGCACAGCAGACGTATATGGCAGTTCAGGATAAGGAATTACCCATGTTAGATAAAATAAAAATATCTTAAAAATTCTAAAATTAATATTTTTAAATAAGAAATTTATTTTTAAGCTGAAATTATAATTAAATATTTGTACCGATTAAATCAATATTAATATTTTTACCCAAATTATCAAAACCATACCTCTCCTAATCTCATAAACTCTTAATTATAATTAAATTAGTGAGCCAAGATTAAGTAGTTTTTTAAATAAATAGGGCTATATAATTATTTTTCATATTTATATAAATTAAATCTTATTATTATAACTTTAGTCTATAAATACCTTAAAAAATTAATTATTATGATACATTTCACATAAAAACCAATGCGGTGATTTTATTTCATTAAGGCAATATAACTATGAATCAGTTTAATCCGCCCAAATACATAAGAAATCTATATATCAAATACGGTGAAAATCCCTTTATTTTACTTTCAAAATTTATTTGTGCTGCCCGTAGGCATAAATGGAAAAAAGAAGAAATCGATCGTGTCATTTCTGCTGCAAAGCAAGGAAACTATATCAATCTCATTCGGATTTTACGTAGTCATATTCATACTCAAGATTGAAAATTTCTGACGGAATAAAAAACCACTTCAATTGAAGTGGTTTTTTATTAGCTTATATAAACTTATTTTTTAAACGGGAAAGCATACTTCACAATACGTTTGATCACACTGCCATACTGTTTCACTAGACTGGCATTGTTATAATTCAGACCATATTTTTCACAGACTGCCTGTACTTTTGGCCCCATCTGGCGATAGCGACGTGCTGGTACATCAGGATATAAATGGTGTTCAATTTGATGACTCAAGTGCCCAGTCAGAATATGAAATGCTTCAGAACCGGTAAGATTTGATGAACCACGGATCTGGCGCATATACCAGTGGCCGCGGCTTTCATTTTCTAGCACTGATTTCGGAAATACTTCAACATCTTTAGTGAAGTGACCACAGAAAATGATACTGAAAGTCCAAATGTTACGAATACCATTCGCCACCATGTTGCCAGCGAACACTGGCAATGCAGCTGGACCTGCAATCAATGGGAAGAAGACGTAGTCTTTAAACAGCTGCTTGGTAATTTTGCGCTGCATTGGTTTCCATTCTTTTTTGGTCTGCTCTGCGCTTTTACGACCCTTGAAGTATTTACCAATTTCAAGGTTTTGAATCGCAACACCCCATTGGAACAATAGGCAGAATGGAATACTGTAAATCGGTTGCAATAAATAACCTGGCTTCCAGCGTTGCTCCGGGAACAGACGAACCAGACCATAACCGATATCATCATCCATGCCTTTAATATTGGTATAAGTATGATGTTTAAAGTTATGGGTTTGACGCCAGTTATCAGAAGTACCGACAATATCCCATTCGTAGGTCTGACCATTCATTTTAGGGTCATTCATCCAGTCATACTGACCGTGCATAACATTATGACCCAGCTCCATATTTTCCATGATCTTGGCAAAACCCAACAGACCTGTACCTAGAATCCATGCTGGTGGGAACCAGCCTGCGAACAATAACGCACGGCCTGCAATAGAAGAATAACGAATCGCAGAATAGACACGACGGATATATTTCGCATCTTTCTCGCCCAAGTCATCTAGCACTTCCTGCTTGATCGCATCGAGTTCGCGCGCAAGTTCGTCCAATTCAGTCTGTGTCAGTTCACGGTTTTTGGGATTTTTAAAATACTGAAATTTTACTGGCATATTCATAGGAATCAACTCGCTTATAGGTCGATGACAAGGTCAGTCTGCGCTGAATTCACACAAATTTTCAGGAGATTTCCTGGTTCTTTATTTTGTGCGCCATTGACTAAATTTTTGGTAGAACCTTCAACTTTATTGCAGGCACATTTATTACAAATACCCATTCGACAGCCGTGGTTCGGTTTAATATTTTGTTGTTCAAGACTTGCCAGAATTGACTGGCCTTTTGGAATACTGACTACTTTATTAGATTGCGTCAGCGTTACATTCACAAAGCCTGTTTCAGTATGATCACCGAGGCTCATACTAAAAGCTTCAGATTTAAATACTTTGGCATCAGCAAACAGTGTTTCGGCCTGAGCTACAAAGCCTGATGGACCACAAGCATAGACCGTCGCCTGTTCGATATTTTGAATATCAGCCAGATGACTTTGATTTAAACGTTCTGCTGCAGGCTGTTCCTGAGTTGCGAAGACTTTAAAACTAAATTTTGGATGCTGCGCAGCAAATTCTTCAAAACGTGATTTGAATGCCACATCTTGATAATGCTTGACCCAGTACAGAAGCTGTACAGGCTGTTGACTCAACTTGCCAGTCTCGCTCAATGCTTCGAGCAAACTCAGCATAGGTGTGATACCACTACCCGCTGCCAACAACAGCATTGATGTTGCTTCAACAGCTAAAGTCATGTCACCAAATGGCAAACCAAATTCGATAATGTCGCCAACTTGAGCGGTATTTGCAGCCCAATTACTTACCTTGCCACCCTCAACTTTCTTGATGGTCAGTAACACATGTTGCTGATCCAGCTGAGTCAGACTATAGCTACGCTCGTAACGAATACCATTTACCACAACATAAACTGGGTGATGCTGACCCGCTTCGCCAAATTTAAACAGGCGATTGACCTGAATTTTCAGGCTAACCATATCCTGGGCAGCATTTTCTTTATGCACAATTTTGCCCAATGGCTGGTTAAGAGACCAGAGTGGGTTAAGCTTCTGCATCCAGAAATTAATCGCATGCTGATCAATAACGCTTTCTTTAAAGAAATCAATCGGTGATTTACGTTTTGCGAGTGCCTGCATCTTCATATAATCATGTTGGGTTTTGAATTATTATACACATGTATATATATTTGTATATACACCTGTATTGTTTCTATTCATTTCACAAGTTTGCTGTGCTTCGCTATAATAGTGGAATGCCTCATATCCAATACATGACGAGTTTTCAATGAAAATAAGCAGTGACGCTTCCCTACTCGAGTCAAACAGCATTGATGAACCGATCATTGTACGCAGTGTGGGTCGGAAGGCGACGATTACCAAAGAAGAACTGTTTCAGGCAGCACTGAATCTGATTGGTCCGCAAAAAAGTATTGCATCATTAAGTTTGCGTGAAGTAGCACGCGAAGCCGGTATTGCACCCAATAGCTTTTATCGTCACTTTAAGGATATTGATGAACTCGCAATTGAACTGATCGACCGCGCCGGTCTGGTATTGCGTAAGATTCTGAATGAATCACGTTTAAAGGCATCTAAACAGAATAGTATTATCCGTAGTTCGGTAGAAGTATTTATCGCACAGCTCGATGCCGATGAGGGCAATCTGAGTTTGCTACTACGCGAAGGCTATACCGGTTCACAATCATATAAACAGGCCGTAGAACGCCAACTTCAGTATTTCCAGCAGGAGCTGCAAGAAGATCTGGAGCGCCTGGAAAGACTAAATAAAAGCCGCCTGCTCTATCCGGATATTGCTGCCAAAGCGATTACCCAGCTGGTATTTAACATGGGTGCCAAAGTGATTGATATGCCAGTTGATGAACGTCAGGAAATTGCTGAACAGACTATGATCATGATCCGCATGATTTTGGAAGGTGCTCGACATCTGGATCAGTCACAGATCCGCTAATCTTGATGATTTCAAGCTAAATAAAAAAGAGATGCTGGTCATCTCTTTTTTATTGGATGTTATCCTAGTGTTTGCAGCTTGGCTTTAATGAATTCAGCCACTATTTCCGGCTGTTCCAGTGGAAACATATGACCACCTGCTAAGACTGAATAATCAATGTGATAAATTTTCTTTAAGCCTTGCGGCAGCCCTTGTTGATAGAACTGGCTCTGTTCTGCAGTGATGAGATGAATGGGAACTTGCGGTGCTTTACGCGGGGTACGCCACCACCAGGCCGGAACTGTCCGGAAGATTTCTGCTTCAAGCTGTTTTGGAATTTTTAAAGTTACACCACCGCGCTGTTGATCTTCAACAATCCCACTGTCGATATAGTCCTGAAAACACTGTTCATCAAAATGCTTAAACAGACGATTCGATCTCAACGCTTCAACAGCGTCCAGCTGAGATGCCCAGTGGTCTTTACGCTTTAAAGTAATACCTGCCGGAGTAAAGCGATCAATACTTTTTAAATTGAGCTTTTTCACCAGTTCAAATAACGCACTGTTTTTCCCAATCACAAAAGGTGGATCCATAATGATCAGCTTAGAAAATAAAGCTGGCTTTTTATAAGCCGCCATCATCGTGACCAAACCACCAAAAGAGTGTCCAAGCCCGATCACTGACTGTCCTGAAAATTGCTGTTCTATATCGGCAATCACCTCATCCACCAAATAACGCCAGTCTCTAGTAATTGGATAATCTGGATTCATGCCAATCAAAGGAATACTTTTAACCGTATATTCATCCTGAAAACAGTTTAGGAACTTGCGATAGGTCGCTGATGGAATGCCATTGGCATGGGTAAAATGTAAGGCTGGCTTCATGCGGTGATATAGTTTTCAATCCATAATGTCTGCAAGCTTAACCTTAAAGATGAATAAAAATGAGCACATATTCTTCCTAAGCATGACCTTGAAGTCACTGAATGAAGGATAAAGAGCAGCTGGATTATTTTTGTGAAACTGTCAGATGCTGATTTGCCAGAAACTGGGCACCACAGCTGGCTTTATCACCTGCGACAATTACAGCCCGTCCTAAAACAGTGATGGATTGATCTTTGGCAATGGCGGTCACCATGCTATTGCACTTGGGACAGTAATGCTTCATGCCTTGTAAATGCACAGCGATGCCATGAATTAATACAGATTTTTCCGCTTCGACAACCACACCCCCATGTGAAGTTTGCGAGCCTAAAGTAATAAACGCTTGAGACATTATTTTAATTTCTTGTTATGGTTTTTTACCATTTTAACCGAAGATGATTTTTAACCACAACCATTTACTGATAGCTCATATCTTCAAGTATCTATCCTTAGCTTATGAAATAGTTTTAATCAGGTAGTGACTGATGATAGCTGTCCAAATTTCTTATAGAAAAATAACCATAAAAAAAGCAGCCCGAAGACTGCCTTTCCCTAGATGATTGTTATGGCTTAACCACTACCATCACCTGAATCGCTTCTGGTGTCACAGACAGACCTTCCAATAAGCTTAAACCTTCTTTCTGCAGTTTTTGCAGACGCGTGATTTCATCTTCACGGATGCTTGGGTTGAACTGTTTCAGGTAAGTCAGACGGTCAATTTCATATTGCCATTTGCTACCATACACTTCCTTCGCTTGTTCCTTGAATTGCGGCAAAGCAGCACGCGCCAGTTCTAGCGCTTGCTTATAACGTGCTTCAATCACATCACGGCGTGCTTTCACCACTTGGCGGCAGCTGTTGCCATCTAGATGATGTAAATACGGTTTTAAAATATCACGTGCAATTTTTTGCGATAGATCCTGACCTTTTTCACTCAGTAACACACGAACCAATTGTTGCGGCAAGCTTGCAGGCAAGTTCAATGCTTTTGGTGCAACCACATCGACCTTAAACCACACTTCTAGCAATACTGAACCTTGTGGTAAAGCAGCAGATTTTAAAACGGCAACGTTGGTACTACCAAAACCTTGGGTATTGATCATTTCCATTACAGATTCTGTAAATGGATGCTCAAGGGTTAAATACTGTGCATCTTCACGGATTTGGGCTTGATCACGATAGAACGTTGCCGTCATACCTTCTTCATCAAGCGTCAAACCTTGCACTTGCATTTGATCGGTTGGCTTAATGATCACTGTACCGTTACTTTGCTCATCAAAATCAATGTTGGTTGACGCCATAAAGCGCTTCATAAACATTGGCAACGTGGTGTTGTCATCATAGTCTTCAAGTGCAGTCACAATTTCTTGTGCCACAATTGGACGGCAAGAGTTGTACTCAAGCAAACGGTCACGACCCGCTTGTAGCTCAGCTTCTAAGGCTTCACGTTGTACGCTCACAGCTTCCAGCAATTCTTCAAAAGCCTGACCTTTGTCTGCTAATAAACAGTCTTTAAGATCAACAATGAAGTTTTCTTGTAAGGTTTGCGCCGTTGGTGAAATATTGCTGAAAATATTTAATGCTTCGTTATACCAACGGAACATGCGCTCTTGTGCAGTCCCGACAAGGTAAGGCACATGAATTTGAATGCGGTTTTCTTGACCAATACGGTCTAAACGACCAATACGTTGCTCGAGTACATCTGGGTTTGCCGGCAAGTCGAATAACACGAGGTCTGATGCAAACTGGAAGTTACGACCTTCAGAACCAATTTCAGAACACAACAAAATCTGCGCGCCATACGAATCTTCAGCAAAATATGCAGCTGCTTGGTCACGTTCAAGTAAGCTCATGCCTTCATGGAACATCGCAGTACGAATGCCTGCATGTAGACGCAGTGCATTTTCAAGCGCTTCAACCACTGGACCACTACGCGCAATCAATAACACTTTTTTGTGTTTTAACTCAGTACGCAGTTTTTCCATCAGCCACATCACACGTGGATCAGTTTCCATCCACGAGCCATCAAGCTGCATTTCTTCTGGCCACATTTGCTCACGCAATTTACCATCCATTGACCAGTTTTCAGGTGCTGGCAATGGTGCTGGCTGGCAGTCACGTCCCGGGAAGCCCTGAATGGCTTCACGGGTATTACGGAACAGAATACGGCCAGTACCATGACGGTCTAACAATTCATGAATCGCACGGAAACGCTGCTCAGGAGTATCTTCAATACGATGACCCAGCAGGCCTTCAAGTGCTGCCAGATGCCCTTCTTCAAGTGGCATATCCGACATCAGCACTTCTGCAATTTTTGCAGTCTGCTGATATTGTGCTTCTTCATCCAGGAAACGGTCTAATGAACTGAAACGTTGTGGATCCAGTAAACGTAAACGCGCAAAGTGCGATTCCACACCCAGCTGTTCAGGTGTTGCAGTTAACAGTAATACGCCCGGTGTTTTTTCAGATAGTTCTTCAACCAGATCGTAACGGTCGTTACCACCCTCTTCTTCACTCCACATCAGATGATGCGCTTCATCGACAACCAGCAGATCGAAACCAGCTTCAAGTGCCTGCTCACGCAGGTCTTCGTGGTCAATCATCAGGTCAACCGAAGCAATAATGCGTTGTTCAGTCAGGAATGGGTTCAGATCAGGATCGTGTTCTTTGATTGATGCAGTACGGGTCAGATCAAACAGTGAAAATTCCAGATTGAAACGACGGCGCATTTCAATCATCCACTGATATTGTAGTGAATCTGGCACCAGAATCAGAATACGTTCAGAACGGCCAGTTTTCAGCTGTTGGTGAATAATCAAGCCAGCTTCAATGGTTTTACCCAAACCCACTTCATCGGCAAGCAATACACGCGGTGCAAAACGTTTACCGACTTCGTGTGCGATATACAACTGATGCGGAATCAGACCAACACGTGAACCGACCAGACCACGTAGCGGGCTGCTTTGCATATTGGCTTGCATGAGCATAGCTTCAATACGCAAGTCATACCATTCTTTATAATCAATCTGGCTAGCCAGCAAACGGTCTAATGGCTTAGACAACTGAATGGTTGCACCGACACGGGTTTCATTCAGGGCTTTACGCTCTTCTGTACCATCACTTAAAGTACGTACCACCTGATAACGCACCACGCCGTTGCGATCTTCAAAAGATTCAACCGTCCAGGTATTGCCTTCCTGGTCTTGCAGTTCATCATTTATATTAAAAATGATGCGAGACAAAGGGGCATTGCTACGTGCATAGACACGGGTTTCATCACTTTTCGGGAATAAAATGCTGACCGATCGCTCATCAACATCAATGAGAACCCCCAGACCGAGTTCTGTTTCAGTATCTGATAACCAACGTTGACCAATAGCAAACTGCTGCAATTTTTCCACCTTTATCTTAAGTACAAGACTGCAAAGATTATGCTCAAAAATAACTTATCATTTGAGCAAAATTTCACACCTTTAAGCAATATATTTTGACATAAAGCCCACCAAAAGTGGGCATGAATAACGACGATTAAACAAGTATTTTCTAGAATGGCGCCGGGCAATGAAACTCGACTTTCTCTGCATTTTTAGGATGCACAAAACTGAGCTGCTCTGCATGCAGGCACAGGCGCGGCATCAGCTGTTGCTGTTGCGCTGTAGCATATAAGGTATCACCAATAATTGGATGACCGAGATACTGCATATGTACACGGAGCTGGTGTGAACGGCCGGTTATTGGTGTGAGTTTGACACGAGTAACCGGCTGTCCCTGAATTTCAAAATGCTCGATAGCCTGCCAATGGGTCAATGCTGGCTTATTATGGTTTGGTTCAGCAATATGTAGTGGCGGATGGCTTGGATCATAGATCACTGGCACATCGACAGTACCCTCTCCTTCTAATGTGCCGGCCACAATGGCTTGATAGGTTTTATCGGTTTGGCGTTCCTGAAACTGGCGCGAAATAGATTTTTGTCCTTCACGGCTCAGGCCAAATACCAGAATGCCAGAAGTGTCCCGATCGAGACGATGAATGAGCAGTGTTTTAGGTTCTAATTCTACTAATCTGTGAATGAGGCAATCTTGCAAATCTTCTGTTTTACCGGGAACCGTGAGTAAACCTGCTGGTTTATGAATGACCATAAAATCGTCATCACGATGTATCAGATGTTCGGTTAGAAAATTACTCAAGGTTCAATCCCTGGCTGATCGCGAAAAACAAGGCGGCAATGATAAAAAGCTTGGCACAGAATTACAATGTCGTTTTCTGTAATTGCCGATGAAATTTCCAATTATATTGAGAAAATTGCCCAATTAATGATTATCTGTGTGCTGATTGCAGAACAAAGCTAACCAGCTCCTCTAATGAAGGATGTTCATAAACATCTTCATAACGCACATTGGCACCGTTAGCACGCCATACACCAACCAGACTCACCACAGCGACTGAATCTAATCCGTATTGTCTTAAATCTACATGTGGATCAATTTCTAGTGCATCCATATCCAGCTGTTCTGCTACTGCTAACATAATGCCCTTAGTCGACAATACATATTCTGTTGGCGCACTCAGATTCCATAATCGGGTCAGGCTATAGCTATTCATATGATGCAAACCTTGTGCTGAAATATTATCAATCCACTGAATATGCTGTTCCTGATTTGACAACAGTATCGCATCATCAATCACGCAAATTTGCTCAGTCACACTCTGCAAGTGTGGCAAAATCTGTTTCAGCATCGGTGTGATCTGTCCGGCAAAAATCAGTTGCGGATGTGTTGAGGCATATTCACCAAGTTGTTGCATGCCTTGAATCAGGTCATCTCCATACAGGTCAACAATGGGAATATCCAGTGCCTTAGCCTTATTGCTGATCTGAATCAGATGGGTCATGAGGTCGCTGTCTTGTATGCCTGCCATCATCCTTAGGTTTTGCAGGCCTACCAGTACCAAAACAGATTGGGTTGAGGACAGCTGCCATTTGGCTTGGGAAGGAGCAAACTGGATTTTTTTGGGCATGGGGTAAAGCATGGGAGAATATTCATCAAATAATGTGTACAAATTACCCTTATGCTAACTTAGATGTAGAAAAATGATAAGTGTTAGCCTCTGCACTTTCGCATTACAGGAATACACCTACCACTTTTCCCGAGTGAAAATGTTTATTTGAAACCGAGCTCATATCGAATCAAAGCATCGTATTGCAATACTTAAATTTCAATCAGAATTGATTCACCTGTAGAACAATCACCATTACGCCATTGCCACTTTTCGATTAACTGAATTTTCCCATTGGCTTGCCTTCCAATCTCAGTCTGGCATTCACCTATACGCAACTCATTCATCTCATTAATATGATGATATGCCATCCTAAAGGTGTTCTTGGATGTCATAAAACCGAGCAAGTGCCCATACTGAATGCTACCACCTGAGTAAGTCGCCTCTATACGCTCTCCCACTTGAGAATAGTTAAAAACCGTCTCACCAGTCACTTCACCATTTGATGTATTTTTCGCATTTACAAATTTTTTGTTGTTGAGATTTAAGTACATTTCTACGCTTTAATTGACCGAAAATGGACATAACACCTTATCCGAAATGATCTTTTTGAGTCAAAATTTATTCATACCTAATATAAAAAAACCCAAATCATGTGATTCGGGCTTTGAAGCGGAACATTGATGTCGTCCATTTAGACTTTAAAAGTGATGTATGAGTAAGACTTATACTGATCCATTCACCTGTGCCAAAAACGTCTCAATCGCCTTTTGCGCAACCTCAGCATCTTGGAGTGATCTCACACCGGAAACACCCATTGCACCGACCAATTGCCCTTCATACATAATCGGTTCACCGCCTTCTAACATGCCTGAAAATGTATCCATGGTCAGAAAACCCATCTGACCGCCTTTAATAATATCTTCAAACAGTTTAGATGGACGGCGGCTAATCGCAGAACATTTTGCTTTTTCCAGACATAAGTTAGCCGTCATAGGCGAAGCACCATCCATACGCTTCATTGCAAGCAAATTACCAGTTTCATCTACGACCGCAATGCTGACATTAAAGTTATTCTGAATCGCATATTGGTGTGCTTCATTTAATAGAAATTCAGCATCGCTTAAAGTCAAATAGTGTTTGGTTTGCATCTTTAATTTTCTCTATTTTAAATTTAAATTTCCCCTAACCCTGAGCCATATAGGGCGCAAGAATACAGTAAGAAGTCTTTAAATTTTCATTTCTATTCGATAGATGAAAGCCCTCTCCTTTAGGAGATGAGTAGCACTGCTACGCAAGGGAGAGGGAAAACTATTTCAAATATGTTAGAAATTCTCTCTTGCACTAGAATTAGAAAAATCCATTTTAAGTCGTACAAGAGAGGATTTAAAAAATGATGAATTAAGCCTTCATCTCAGCAAAAGTTTCTTTAGCCGCTTGAATCGTGAATTCGATATCTTCATCACTATGTGCAGCTGAAATAAATCCTGCTTCAAATGCCGATGGAGCCAGGTTAACACCACGACTTAACATGCCATGGAAGAATTTTTTGAAGGCTTCTACATCACACTTCAGCATTGAATCGAAGCTGGTGATATCCTCCTGATTCGTAAAGTACAGGCCAAACATACCACCGACTTGTTGCGTCTTGAATGGAATGCCTGCTTCATCCGCAGCCGCTTGTAAACCAACCAGCAGTTTCTCAAGTTGCGCAGTTAATTTCTCATAGAAACCTTCTTGACGCAGATGTTTAAACATCTCAATGCCAGCACGCATTGCCAGTGGGTTACCTGATAAAGTACCTGCTTGATACACCTTGCCAAGCGGTGCGATGCATTCCATTACTTCACGTTTGCCTCCGAATGCACCCACTGGCAGACCTGCACCGATGATTTTACCTAAAGTGGTCAAATCAGGAGTTACGCCGTAATGTGCCTGAGCACCGCCAAGACCGACACGGAAACCTGTCATCACTTCATCAATAATGAAAACTGAACCATGCTCATCACATACATCACGAATGGCTTGAAGAAACCCGTCAATCGGTTTCACCAGGTTCATGTTACCTGCCACAGGCTCAACAATCACACCCGCAATTTCAGAACCGAACTTGGCAAAGCATTCTTTTAAGGTAGCGATGTCATTATATGGAAGTGTTAAGGTATGTTTGGCAAAGTCCGCTGGTACGCCCGCAGAAGTCGCTTCGCCCTCGCCTTTGGTCAAAAGCCCTGAACCTGCTTTTACAAGAAGTGAATCCGAGTGACCGTGGTAACAACCTTCAAACTTCACTATCTTATCACGGCCAGTATAACCACGTGCCAGACGGATCGCAGTCATCGTTGCTTCAGTACCTGAGTTGGTCATACGAACCAGTTCAATTGATGGCATGATATCGCAAATGATATCCGCCAAAGTCGTTTCATGAACCGTCGGTGCACCAAAGCTTAAGCCATCTACCGCAGCATCCTGAACAGCTTTAATAATCGCTGGATGCGCATGACCCAAAATCATTGGGCCCCATGAACCAACATAGTCCACATAACGTTTACCATCAACATCGTATAGATAAGCACCTTGTGCCTTTTCGATAAAGACTGGCGTACCGCCTACACCGTTAAAAGCACGTACAGGTGAGTTTACGCCACCTGGAATATGTTTATTGGCTTGTTTAAATAGTTGTTCTTGCTTTGGAGATAAACTCATGAGAATCACTCAACTCAAAAAAAATAAGATAAGAAATAAAAAAAATTAAACTTGTTCAGCAAATAGTTCTGACCAGTCATACACACGTTGACCAACAGTAGACATTGAACGACCTAAAACATCGCTAATAACCGCACAAAGATCCGCACCTGCCTCAATCACCTCTTTCGAGTTTTCAACAGTTAAGCCACCAATTGCACAGATGGGTACGTTCAATTGTGCTTTGGCTTGTTTTAAAGTGTCTAAACCAATATTGCCTGCTTCTGGCTTGGTGTCAGTCGCATAGATCGCACCAAACGCCACATAATTTGCACCATCAGCAATGGCTTGTTCGGCAAGCTCAAGCGAGTTGTTACAACTACGACCAATCAACACGTTTTTAGGCAAACGTTCAACAGCTTCCTGAATTGAGCCATCACCCTGACCCAAATGTACACCTACGCCATATTTCACCGCAGTTTCTAAATCATCATTAATCACAAATGGAACTTTATATTGTTCGCACATTTGTTTCATATATTCGATTTCATAAGCCTGATTTTCTTTCGCCACTTTTTTACGACGATACTGAAGTACTGCAACTTCATAAGTTGCCATCGCACCTTCAAGTTTCGCGAGAAGAAGTTCAATTGGATCATCATTGGTAATTAAATACAAACCGCGCATGACTGCCGCCATTCAAAATACATAAGCTATTATAGGCATAATCAGGAGCTTGATAACACCATACATGCCTATCTAAGGCTATATTTCAGTAGGGTTCTTTCATAAATCATTTTTAAATCACTGCAAAGGAAATTCCCTCTCCTTGTAGGAGACTTGCGGAGCATGCTCCTCAGGGAGAGGTTTTTTCTAAGAAATCCCCTCATCCTCTTGCGAAGTAACACTTCTCATCCCAGAGGGAGAAGGAACTTTCAATATCCATTTAAATATGGATATACCGATCATTTTTTGATTTATGAAAGAGATCTAGTAATCAAATACAAAGAATGCAGTATGAAAATAACCAGTTCATTTAATGGGTAAAATTAATAATTTCAGGGATAACTCATATCAGATATTTGAACTTCAATAAATCAAATAAAAATAATCATCAGTGGTGAATCTCTCATTTGACATCCTGATTTTATACACCCAACTTTTAGGAAAATTGCAGAATGTCAGCTAATTCTTCATTTCATATTATCGAATTTCAGACATAAAAAAAGCCCGGAGAAGGTCACTCCAGGCATGGAAAACTGTGTAATTCTGGCTGTTATATCCTTTGGTAAAAGATTACCATCAAACAACGCATTAATTATTAGAACATTAGCTCTAAGCTTGCAAGCGTTTTCATGTAATTTTGATGACCCGTCGATAAATTTTTTTATTTTTTAACCTGTTTTAACTGGGAATCTTGTCCTTATCACGGCTAATCAGGCTGATATTGCCACGCAGAACATCAGCAAACATACGCCAATCCGAGATAAAACTATATAACGGCTGCTTAAAGCTGGCAGGCTTGTTTTTCTCAAAAATAAAATGTCCGATCCAAGCACAGGCATAACCGGAGGCCAGTCCATAGAGAAAATATTTAGGTTTACGCTGTATGATCGCCTTACCAAAGAAACACAGCCCGATGCTACTCCCTGCCACATGCAGACGACGACTCATCATATTGCGGTGTTCAGTCAGATAAAAACGATAAAATTCATGATAATCACGGATCGGCATTGGCTGGCTAACTGCTAGCGTCAAATTCGCTTTAGGTTCTACTTGTGCATTCATGGCATCATCCTGATATTTTTAATTTCACATTAGCGCATTATTTAAACATTTAAAAGTGCGATTTCATGCAGCGAGATTTCTCAGCTATGTTTAATTTTCCTTGAATCTAGCATGCTTTCAACTGCTTAGGTATGAATAAATTCTATCAATTTAAACAGGTTCATGATTTTTCTAGCCCGGTCAAGTCTTACTAAAAAAATGATTTTGGTTACAATCTTCGACTTAAAAATTAAAAACATGATTGCTGCGTGCATGCGCTCAATTTCACAACATATGCAAAGCATCATCAGCTCTGTCTATCACCTTTATGGACAGCACAAACAGGACATTTATCATGGTTGAAGTTGAACTTAAATTTCAGATTCCTGCAGCGCGTCGCAATGCGCTGTTAAAGGCACTTGATCCAAAGAAATCCGAACAGATTCAACTGCAAGCCAAATACTATGATACCGAAGACCGTCTGCTCTCGAGAAATGGCGTAGCCCTGCGTCAGCGCCTGGAAGGCACACGCTGGGTACAAACCCTAAAAGCCGCAGGTAAAAGCCATATTGAACGTTTTGAACATAATCATGACTTAGGTGAACTGGAACGGACACCTGAACTGGATCTGGATATTTATGCCGCTGCACCAGAAGCACAGAAGATTTTAAATCACGCACTGGGTGATCAGGTCAACCAGCTCAAGCTACAGTTTGAAACAGATATTGCCCGTACCTTGCGTGTGATTGAATATGAAGGCACTGAAATTGAGGTTGCGCTCGATGTCGGCGCCATCCGGACCTTGGAAGCCGAACAGGAAGTGCATGAGGTTGAATTTGAACTAAAAAGCGGTTCAGTTGAACAGTTATTGGCTTTCAGCTTTGAATGGGTCAAGAAATATCAACTATGGCTCGATGTCCGCAGCAAGGCAGAAATCGGTAACCTGCTTGCAACTCAGCAAAAAGTCAGCCCGGCAGTCCAAGCCAAAGAATTCCAGCTCAGCAAAAAAGATAGTGCAGCCAAAGCTTTATGCAGCCTGATTGCCCAGCAGATGCAGCATTTACTGCCAAATATCGCAGCAATCTCGGCACAGGTAGCAAAACAGGAGCATATCGATCAGGCTCAGCAGGCACTCGAGCATTTGTATCTAAGCGTTCTTTTATTTAAAAACTGGCATTCTGGCATTTCAGACAAATGGGCACATCAGCTGGAAGCGTTTAAAAAGCAGTTTGAACATTTGCAGCATTTACAGCATATGCAAAGCACCTTAGCCGCCTTTTTACAGAATCCGACCACAGCAGAAAACCTAAATAAAGACATTTTATATGCCAAGGAAAAACTGGGTAATCTGGTGAAGTCGACACAAAATGTGCATCACTATCTGGAACTGCTGATCTTTAGCCTGACAGAAGATATCAAAAATACGCAGGATTTAAGGACTGTCGCGCAGGCAACTTTGCAACAGCAATATAAAGCTTTACAAGAGCAGATGAACCAGACTGAAATCCATGATTTTGAACAACTGGATCTGCTTGCGGTGCGTATTCAGGAGCTGAAGTTCAGCTTTCCAATTCTGACTTCTATTTATGATGTGAAAAATCTTCAAAAATACAGCAAGGCGCTGAATGATGCGCAGCTAGCAGCAGCCGAATACCAAATCCTGGCCTCCTCTGCAGTATATATTCAACAGACCGAGCTTGAAGCCAGTGACTGGTTTGTCCTGGGCTGGCTGACTGCCAAACAGGAAGTTTATGCACAAAAACTGCTAGAAGCCACAGAACAGTTCCTGGTGAGCCGCAAGTTTTTAAAATAAAGTCGCTTTAGCAAATTTTATTAGAGTTGTAGAAAATCTATCCTAAAGCACTTCTGCCACAGAGGTGCTTTTTTGTTGCATTTGTAGCTTATCTTTTCCCATCTCTTTGGGCTATATTCACTATTATAAGTATTAAAAGCCGTATCGAGGAGAAGCACCCGATGGCAGAAATCGAACTCAAATTCCAAGTCCCTTCTCACATGCACGCACAGCTGCAACAAGACTTTGCCAGTTTAACGCTAGTGCGTAATAATCTCTGGGCTCGTTATTTTGATACGGCTGATTTACAACTGCGCGAACATGCGATTGCTTTACGGCAGCGCCTGGAAAATGAAATCTGGCTACAGACTCTTAAAGCTCCCGGGAAACAGCCTTTTGAGCGTCTGGAAGTGGAATTTGAGTTAGGAAAAGAACAGCCAGAACAATGTGAGCTCAAACACTATAAAAGTTATCCTGAAGTCAGTGAACTGCTCAAAGAAGCATTAGGCTCATTAAAAACTCCTTTAATTCTGCAATTTGAAACCGAAGTGCAGCGTTCTATTCATGTAGAAAACTATAAAAACAGCGTGATTGAAATTGCGTTTGATCAAGGTGAAATCCGGCATGGTACAGAATTTATTGCCATCTATGAGCTGGAATTTGAACTAAAACAGGGACAACTTAGTGAACTGATCGAATTTGTACAGCCCTGGATCCAGCGTTATGATTTATGGCTGGACAGCCGCAGCAAGTCAGATCGTGGCTATGCCTTGATTGAAGGCAGCAGTATTACACCTGCTCAACATCAAATGCCACTTGAGTTAAGCAAGAATGATAGCCTACATGGCATGTTGCAGAAAATTATTAGAAATACCTTGCAACACCTACTTCCTAATGCGACGGCGCTGTCTACTGAACATTATGACAGTGAACATATTCATCAAGCTCGGGTCGCTATCCGTCGTCTGCGCAGTGCCTTACGCTTTTTTAATGTCGATGAGCTAGAAATTCCTCTAATTTGGGTGGAACAACTGACTGAGATTTTTCAGCAACTCGGTGCAGCACGCGATCGGGATGCCCTGGCAGAAAGTTTATTGCCACAACTTGAAGCTGCCGGATCACCAGTCCTGACCTTACCACCGGCAACAGAAGAAAATATTCAAGTAGAACAGGTGTTCCGAGAGCCAGAAACCAATTATCTGATACTGGACTTACTCCGTTATAGTGAGGCTGAACCTAAACAGATCAGTACAGATATTCGTGTGCTGTATAAGCGTCTAAGCAAATTACATCAGCAAATCTGCGCCGATGCCGAACAGTTTTGTGAGCTCGCAATTGAAGATCAGCATCGTACCCGTAAGCGGGTAAAGCGTTTACGCTATAACACCGAATTTCTGCATAACCTGTTTCCGGCCAAACAGGTGAAAAACTATATCAAGGCTTTAAAACCGTTACAGGAAAGTCTAGGGCAATTTAATGACCTGCATGTTGCAGAAAGCCTGTATCAGCCTTATGCGAAACGAAAACCTAAAGCCTGGTTTGTGCTTGGCTGGTTATATGCGGAGCAACAGCGACTGCAAAAGGAAATTCAGGTAGAGTTACAGCAATTTGCTCAAGTACAGCCTTTCTGGAAAAAATAGATCAATAGATATCTTTCATAAATTAAGAAATGATCGTTATATTCATATTTAAATGGATATTGAAAGTTCCTTCTACCTCTGGGATGAGAAGTGTTACTTCGCAAGAGGATGAGGGAATTTCCATTACAGTGATTCAAAAATGATTTATGAAAGAACCCTAATAAACACTTAACGATATTTACCGTACACTTTCCAGGTATTGTTATCGGCAAGCGGATCGTTATAACTGTCACTGCGCTGTTTACGTGGCTTATCTCGTGCATCTACCAGTTCGAAATGCTGCTCTACGCTCAGGACAATACCATTCACATAGAATCGAGTCCGAGTATATTCACTTTGCCCGTGTTGAAACACATAAGTGCGCAAATCAACAAATTCACGATGTGCCACCAATGCTGCTGTCTCATCACTGTCTAACCAGCGTTGCATTGCCTGAATCTGCGCCGGCTCAAATTGACCGCATTTTTCTATCAGACTGGCAATGCCACGAAAAGTTTTTGATTCTTTGGCACGGGTTTTATTGATCCGGATACGATCGACATGAAAATAGAATAATGGCAGATTTAGGTGGCTCGGCAAATGAACCGCATCCAGCACTTCATCTTCCATAAAGGGCTGAAACAGATCCTGTGCCCTTTCAATCAGACCAGTCCACTGACGATAATATTCTTCCACCTGTGACTTGCTGCCATAGTAAATTGGCAGCCCTTCGACATTGGCCAGATTTACCGGAGGCCAGATATTTTGGCGTAATAAGGCAATGTCACTTTTCAGGCTTTGTACAGCAATTGCATCTTGCATGGGAATCACATTTTTATGCTTAGGCTATTTTTAGATTAAGGCAAAGGTTTAGTTTCTGCAAGGCTTTGCCTATAATGAGTCGATTAAGATTTTAGTGTCAGGAAAAATTCATGGTTCAAAAGATTGAAGCGACCGATGTAACCGAAGAAGAAGCGTTAAATGCTGCATTCTTTGAACGTGCTGATGAATTTATCAAGCAAGCCAACGAGTTCAGCCGCGTAGAAAAAGGCTCACAGGAAAGCCCGAGTGAAAAACGCGGTCAGGTCAGCGCTTCGATGCTGTTTGCGACTGCCCGTTTTAATACCTGGGTGGCAGCCAACAATTTCAAAGATGGCAATGAAATGCGTGATGCCAAAGATCAGGTGATGTCTTACGTTCTTCAGCAGTTCCAGATGATGCTGGAAGACAATTATGACGAGTACTGCGAGCAGTTTGAAAACTACTTACGTTTCCGTCATAACGAAGAATTCCATGCCAATAAGCATAAACATGATCATGACCACGATCATTAATGCTTAGCCCTTCGGGGCTTTTTTTATGCCTGGCAATTTTAGATTAACTTTCTGCATTGACGCCTGTATTATTTTACTTCTATATAGCGATAAGAATTATTCCAATAACAACAAGGAAAGTCATGCAGCTCAATTTCCCTATCATCGACCCACATATCCATCAATGGGATCCATATCACACCCCTCATGCAGCAGCACTGGCAGTCAAACTGTTTGGTAAGTATCCCCGCCTGCTGGACCGTATGGTGCGCCTCCTGAATCCAAAACCGATTATTGAGACGATAGGTCTGACTGAACACATTACCGCACCTTATCTGCCTGCCCATTACAAACAGGATATTGGTCATTATCAGGTCGAACAGGTGGTACATATTGAAGCTGGCTGGCATGAACACAAAGGCACAGGTGTCGTCAATGAAACCCGATTTATAGCCGGCTTGCCTTTTCAGGCACATGATCTGGCACTGGGTGCAATTGTGGCTACGGCGGATCCACGAAGGAAAGACTTTAAAAAGTTACTGCAACTCCATCAGGAAGCTTCGCCTAAATTTCGTGGGATCCGTAAAATGGCTTCCGTGCATCCGGATAAAGGCGTACATGCCTGGGCTGATGAACCGCACCTGTATCTCAATAAAAAATTCCTGAAAGGATTTGAACATCTGGCTAAAGCCGGACTGAGTTTTGATGCCTGGGTCTATTCCACCCAGATTTCTGATGTGATTCATCTTGCCAAAAACTTCCCTGAAACACCGATTGTGCTGGATCATCTCGGTACGCCAGTTGGTCTCTTTGGTAAAGTCGGTAAAGGTACTGGAAAAACTGCGCAGGAAAGGCAAAGGATTTTAGAAAACTGGCAGGCAGATCTGGCAAAACTGGCAGAGTGTCCGAATGTCATGACCAAAGTCTCTGCACTATTTATGCCAGTGCTGGGTCATCAATTTCATCAACAGCGACGATTAGCCTCCAAAGCGGAGCTGATTGAACATGCCGCACCTCTGATTCAGCATGCCCTAAAATGCTTTGGAACGGATCGCACCATGTTTGCTTCTAATTTCCCTATGGACCGGGTGAGTGCCAATCTAGTTGATATCATTGGTGCCTTTAGCGATATCGTGCATCACTATGATGAAAATGCTTTAAAATCTGTCTTTTATGATAATGCAAAAACCTTTTATCGATTGTAGTGACGAGTTGCTCAATGCTTGAGATTAATCATGTCAGTTTCGGTCAAAAAACTGGGTGTGTGGTTTTGATAGTATGTGTGAGTTGGATCAGCTCTTACTACTATCAATAACTCATCAAACATCCGCTTAATTATGATATTGCCATTGGATCGATTTTGATGGGTGGCGGTGTCTATATATTCTTATTTCTCATCTATGGATGGCAGCCTCAACTCGCGGTGCTTGCTGGCATCATCGGTGGTCTTGGTTTTAGCTATCGAGCAACTTAAATAATTATTTTCAAATAAAAAACCCTTCATAAATGGAGGGTTTTTTTATCGAATTTACAGGTTTAGTTTTGGGTTAATGTCACCTGATTTACTGGCTGCCCATATTGATCTGACATTACTTCGACCAGCTGATCTGCATTTAAATATTTCTGAATCACTGCATCGATATCTGCTTTGGTTAATGCTGCCACCGCGCGGTCGCGTTTCTGACGATAGTTCAGGTCACGGTTACGTTCCAGCTGAGGCACCAGCATGCTATGAATACGGCGATCATCTTCCAGTGCAGTGACACGTTTTTTCAGAATACTGGCTTTTGCAGCTTCGACTTCTTGTGCAGTGACACCTTTACTACGTAACTCAGCAATCACCTTACGTATTGAATCCGATACTTGACCAGATCGTCCTGCGGTATAGTTCGCACCAAAGGCCAAGGCACCGGCGTTGTCCCATTCAGCGAAATCCACATTGGCACTAAAGCCATAGACCAAGGCATTCTTTTCACGTAATTCCTGTGCCAAGCGTGAAGACAGTTGCGAATCACCCAAAATGTGTCTTAACACCAGTAATGCTGGTACATCTGGATGATCTGAACCCACCGGAATTGAAATGGCGGCGACATAGCTGCCAAACTCGCGCTGTTCCGATAATGCATGTACCTTTTCAGCAGTACGTGCCACATATTCAGACTCGAGGCGTGCATAAGGCTCATTGCTATTCCAATCTTCAAATTCCTGCTTGATCAGTGTCTGCATCGCTTTAGGTTTAAAGTCACCGGTCACTGCGACACGAGCATGATGAGTTTTGAAGAAACGTTGATATAACTGCTGAACCTGTTCACGCGTCGCTGCCTGGATCTGCTGTTTAGACAAATCAGGTTCAAAGTGATAACGCAAATCTCCCGGCTCATAACGCTCAAGCAGACGCGCAAAAGTCAGACTGGTCACTGTATTCGGTTCTGTATAAGGACGATCCAGACTAGACAAGGACTGAGACTTGATCAGGTCAAACTGACCCTGCTCAAAAGTTGGATTCTTCAACACGTCCAGAATATATTTAAAATATTCCTCAAAATGTTCTTTCTTGGCTGAAATCGAAATATTCAGGCCATTACCTGAAGCACTGACATTGGCCGAGCCACTCACTTCAATGGTCTTGTCTGAAATCTGTTGCAAGCTCTGAGTTTCAGAGGCACGCATGATTAAGTAAGCCATCAGATCCAGCAATTCACCCTTATGCTTGAGTGTTTCAGCTGTACCGAAATCCAAGGCAATCGTTGAATAGACTTTGTCATCACGGGTTTGGGTGGGGAACAAAGCATACTGAATGCCATTTTGCAGTTTGCCACGCTGGATCTGCTTTTCTTTACTTGTAAGTAGCTTTTTTGACTCCTTCACATACTGCTTCACTTCAGCCTGATAAACCGAAACATCTTTTAATGGTTCTTCAGTGACAGGCTGTTGGTCCAGAGTTGGTTTGGCTTCTGCTAGCTGTTCCTGCTGTTTGGCTTTTTTCTGATCTTCAGGTGTAGGCACAATATTACCCTGGATACGGTATTCCGCTTTAAAGAAATCTTTATAAATGGTGTTAGCATCCGCCACAGTCAGGTTTTGAATCGCATTCAGATCTTTAAAATATTTTGCCCAGTCCCCATTGGAAGACGCAATATAATCACTCAGGCGTGAACCTAGCGCTGCTGCATTATTTTTAATATTTTCAGCTGCATTGCGGCTCATATTTTTGACCCGGTTCAGTTCAGTTTCATTAAAACCTTTACCCTGTTCGACACCGTTCTGCAAAGCCTGTTCGACCTTTGTTGCATCATGATTCGGGGCATAGACTGCGCCCATGAAGACCATATTGAAGTCTTTATCTAACCAGGTGGCCGACTGTACAGCTGTCGCCGTTCCCTGCTCGACCACACCCTGATACAGATGCCCGCTCGGCTGCAAGGTATACAGCGTTGGTGTGACCGATAATGCGTTCTGCTTAGCTACTTCTGAGCGGTTCAGATAGATATTGAATTTAGCATAATCACTGCCTTTAGCCACAGTAAACTGACGCTGTTTAATCTGTTCAGGACGTAACTCCGGCACTTTTGGCTGTTCTGGTACAGGACGCGCCTGGATTGGACTAAAATGCTGATCAATATATTTCAGTACCTGTTTCTTATCAAATTTGCCTGAAATCACCATATACGCATTATTTGGTGCATACCAAGTCCGGTAAAATTGATTCAGTTCCTGCATATTGATTGATTGCAGCTCATTTAAATCACCAATTGGCAGACGACCGAGATGCTGGTTGCCATAAGCAGATTTAAAGATCTGATCCATCAATACAGAAAATGGCTGATCCAGACGGATTTCACGTTCACGTTTAACGATATCAATTTCAGTCGGCACATATTTTTCTTGCAAGACCAGTTTGTCCATGCGTTCAGCTTCAAGCTGAATCACCGCAGCCAGTGCCGTGCTTTCAGGACGAACCAGATTGGTATATTTGGTGGAATAATAATCCGTACTGGCATTGGAGGAGAGTGTGTACTGATCCAGACGGCGCTGGAATTCATCGCCTTTAATATTTTCAGTGCCCTTAAAGGCTAAATGTTCTAAGAGATGTGCCAGACCACCCTTACCCTGCGGATCGTTCAATGAACCGGTGAAATAAACCGTATTCATAAACGTTTTATTTTCTTTATCATTCGGTGCAAGGACAATTCTTAAACCATTATCCAGTTTATATTCTTCAATATTCTGTTCTGTTTTTACCAATACCGGTTGAGCAAAACTGAGCGTCGCCGCGCCCATTAAAAACATGGAAAGTGTTAATTTTTTAAAACGTAGTGACATTCTTGATCCAGCAAATTTAAACATGAACTTTCTTATTCAGTGAACATAATAGAGAATGATTCTCATTTTTGATAGTTGTATTTTTATAAAAGCTACTGAGAACAGCAGCTTTTGGACATATTATCTAATTAAAGCAGAATTTCAGCCTTCATATATAGCTTGCCATAACCTGAAATTTCAATCCGATCATGATCCTGCATCTCACAATACAGCACACCACCCCGGCTTGACCCCTGATAAGCGACCAACTGCTGCTTTCCTAATTTTTCCGCCCAGATCGGCACGATCCCGGTATGAATTGAACCCGTCACTGGATCTTCATTAATACCATTACTTGGCGCGAAATAACGCGATATACAGTCATACTGTTCTGCACCCGCCGTTAAGGCGACATCCAGTAGTGGGCCTGTTGCGGTAATCGCGGTACGACGGTCATTGACCTGTTTTAGCAATTCGAAATCTGGCGTTTCATCTAGCACATCCTGTACAGACTCATATTCGATAATATAAGCCTGTTCATTCAGATAGACATTCTTAAAAGATTTGGTCAAGGCTCCACGCAGGATAGCAGGATATTCATCGACCAAAGTTGCTCGACGAACTGGGAAGTTCATCCGGATCTTGCCATCTTCATCCTGACTCACTGTAAAAATACCAAGATTTTTTACATGAAATCGGATGGTTTTATATGAAGTATAATCCAGAAATAACACAAAGCTGCTGGCTAAGGTTGCATGCCCACAGAAATCAACTTCTCTGGTTGGCGTAAACCAGCGAATTTCATAATTCTCTGCATCCATAGCCTTCACAAAGGCGGTTTCAGATAAATTATTTTCCAGCGCAATGTTTTGCATCAGGTTTTCATCCAGCCACTCATCCTGCACAATCACCGCAGCAGGATTACCCTTGAACAGCTCCGTAGTGAACGCATCCACTTGATACATTTTCATTGCTTAAGCTCCTTTTGTTTAGCGCTTTAGTTTAAAAGCTTTTTTCGCCAAAAAAATTTATATATGTTAATAAGCCGATAAGCGCATAATTTTTAGCAAATACATTTATTTTAAGGTCTTCAATGTCTAACTCCCATCTCAAAGCTGTACCCCTGGAAAAATCCTATCGTTTGCTCAATCACGGCCCAACAGTACTGGTCTCTGCCAGGGATCAGGAAAATGCGGATGTTATGGCCGCAGCCTGGGCCTGTGCACTGGAATTCCAGCCAGCCAAAGTCACTGTAGTTTTAGATAAGAGTACTAAAACCCGCAAGATTGTTGAAAATTCCGGTTACTTTGCCTTACAAGTCCCAACGCTTAAGCAGCTGAACATGGTGCAAGACGTTGGAACGATCAGCATGCATGATCAACCAAATAAGTTAAAACAATGTGGTGTGGAACTATTCCAGTTTGACCAGTCGGATATTCCTGTTGTGAGCGGTTGTGCTGCCTGGCTGCTGTGTGAACTGATTCCAGAACCGCATAATCAGCAAACGCATGATCTGTTTATTGGCAAGGTCATTGCGGCTTATGCTGACGAACGCGTGTTCCGTGATGGACACTGGTATTATCAGGACGTGGAACGTGAATGGCGTAGCATCCACCATATTGCAGGTGGGCATTTCTATACCATCGGCGATCCGGTTTCAGCAGATGATCTAGACTGATCACTCCCTATACATTCTTAAAATCAGATACACCAATCATCAATAAACATAGACCCAGCATCTGCATATGCCAGGTAATTGTGCTAATTTACTAAATAACTTCAAACGGTTTGATTGAAATGATGCCTTTTAAAATTCACTGTATAGACGTCAAAAATAGCTTACAGAATTATATCTGGCTGCTGGAACATACAGACTCCAAACAAGTCGTGGCTGTTGATCCTACAGAAGCTGGGCTGGTACAGGAATATTGCCAGCAGCATGGACTCGAACTGGCACAGATCTGGTTAACCCACTGGCATAAAGACCATATTGGCGGTGTACCTGAACTGATTCAGGATAAAAATATTCCGGTATATGGTCCTCGTGAGGAACTGAGTAAAATTCCATTTATCAGCCATCCTCTGGAGCATGAAGATAAATTCGATTTTCATGGGATCAATGTCAGCATCATCAGTGTACCGGGACACACTTTAGGCCATATTGTTTACTTTATCGATGCGCTAGATGTGCTGTTCTGCGGTGATACCCTGTTTGCGATGGGCTGTGGTCGGGTATTTGAAGGCACTTTTGACCAGATGTATCACTCCCTCTCCCGTCTGGCTGCATTACCTCCGCGCACCAAGGTGTACTGCACACACGAATACACACTTTCCAATGCCCAGTTTGCACTACATGCAGAACCGGATAATCTGGAAATCCAGAAACGCCATGAACAGGTCGAACGTCTGAGAATGCTAGGCCAATGCACCTTACCAAGCACGATTGAAATTGAACTTAAAACCAATCCTTTCTTGCGTGCAGACAGCGTTGAAGAGTTCGCCCGCTTAAGAACCTTGAAAGATAATTTCTAATTCGGGTTTTTATAGAATCTGATTGCTTTGCGCGTAGGCATCCAGCTCTGCTTGGGTCACAACGCGTAAAGCATGCATTTCATCCACCCGAACCAGTAATAAACCACCCAGTGCTGGCTGATAACGTCTTGCACTCCCGAATGGCGTATATGCCACTTGAGACTGTACGGTAAATTCGATCCAGTCTTCATGTCCTAACATGACAGCAACCGGTGTCTGACCCTCTTGCTGCATACGTTCAATACAGTCCTTTACATACTGCTCAATATTTACTTGTGTCATATTCAGGCTCACTATTTTTTGCCAGTATAAATTATTCTATGCATTGATCGAGGATCACTTATTTCAAAAAATGATCGACTAGATGACTGCTGCAATCTCTACCCGAATTGAAAGGAATATCACCTCAACCAGCTGTAGATTGTTCCTGACTGCAATCTGCTCAAAACTTCATAATGATTAAAATACAATCACTCAGGGATAAATATCTAATATTTAGTTACAACATTCAAAAGCATTCATAAATCATAAATTTAGCTATTTATTGATGAATTTTCACTCAATTATTTGTCTATAAAAAAGGCATTTTCAGGAAATTTAAAGAATTTTTAAAATTTCTCCCTTTAAAAAATTTTAATTCACCCTAATTTATTAAGGAATAGTGATGAAGGAGTTATCTCGTGAAAAAAGTGGTGAAAGCAAAAAATCTTCTGGCATTTCGTTTATGGCTTGAAAAATTGGGGTATTCGGTACGTACCTTGGCAGACAACCGTGGTTTTACCTTCAGTTTTAAAAAAGAATATGGTCTGGTGACCTGTGATCTCTCTGGCAATACCCTTGCGATGCAATTAGGTGAAGAATTCGAAGACCATTTGAAAGCTTAATTTGCGTCACTTTTAACGCGAAAGATCAATTCAAACATCTTAAGCTAAGGTCAAGCTAGCCCATTTCGATGGGCTTTTTTTATGGCTATAAAATTTCAGGCAAAAAAAAACAAGGCATCAACCTTGTCTCTTTTGAGTGGTGGGGACGGAGAGACTCGAACTCTCACACCTCGCGGCGCTGGAACCTAAATCCAGTGCGTCTACCAATTTCGCCACGTCCCCATCGGGTACCAACTTATCGTTGGATTTCTCAAACTTTAATGGCAGAGGATCAAGGATTCGAACCTTGACGAACGGTTTTGGAGACCGTCATGCTACCATTACACCAATCCTCTACTCGGCCATCTCTACTCATTCTCATAAGTAAATTTGGTGGGGACGGAGAGACTCGAACTCTCACACCTCGCGGCGCTGGAACCTAAATCCAGTGCGTCTACCAATTTCGCCACGTCCCCGATGGCTGTGTATATTATAGAGATCATTTCCCTTTGACAAGCCATTTTGCAAGCAATTAAAGCCTAATCTGCTATAAATTAAGCGGTTAAATGTATTTTTTTATTTTTCATCAAATTAATACAGAAAATTGAGCCCTTTTTATTCTTTTTCTATCAATTAAATCATTGAGATCATTCGTCTGCCTTGCCCGCTCGTTCACTTCTATAAATAGCAAGTCAAAAGTTTCTTTATAATTCAAATTATCTGGTCTAACACGGGCCTATTCATCTACCCTGTCAAATTTCAGGCAAAAAAAAACAAGGCATCAAACCTTGTTTCTTTAAATTTGGTGGGGATAGAGAGACTCGAACTCTCACGCCCAGAAGGCGCTGCGACCTGAACACAGTGCGTCTACCAATTCCGCCATATCCCCGCTGAACTGTATATTATAGAGATCAGACTTTATTGACAAGCGCTTAAATAAGCAATAAAGCCTTATTTAATCAAAAATTAAGCAATTAATTCATCTAGGCATTTTGATGATCAGATTTTAAAAAATAACAGCAATTTCAACCAAGAATTGTTATTCATTCACATTTTGTAGATCGTCTTTTTTAAATGCTCTTTCATAAGCAGTAATGCGATGACAAATCACTGTCAATTTAAAATGACTCAATAAAGCTTAACTGTTTTTATAAACCCGATTTATTATACAAACCAGCTAACAGCTCCTCTTTTCTAATCTCAAAGTGAGCAAAAGCAATATCTTAAACTCTTTATAGTTTTTCTTTGAATGATTCCTATAGAATGAAGAAGAACAGTATTCTCTTAAAGACTGAATTAGAGAGGAAAGCTTGCCATCAAATTTCAGGCAAAAAAAAACAAGGCATCAACCTTGTCTCTTTTGAGTGGTGGGGACGGAGAGACTCGAACTCTCACACCTCGCGGCGCTGGAACCTAAATCCAGTGCGTCTACCAATTTCGCCACGTCCCCATCGGGTTCCAACTTATCGTTGGATTTCTCAAACTTTAATGGCAGAGGATCAAGGATTCGAACCTTGACGAACGGTTTTGGAGACCGTCATGCTACCATTACACCAATCCTCTACTCGGCCATCTCTACTCATTCTCATAAGTAAATTTGGTGGGGACGGAGAGACTCGAACTCTCACACCTCGCGGCGCTGGAACCTAAATCCAGTGCGTCTACCAATTTCGCCACGTCCCCGATGGCTGTGTATATTATAGAGATCATTTTGGCCTGACAAGAACTTTTTCATAAAACGCTTGTCGTTTGATTAAATAAAAAACAAAGTGTTGATTTTTGTATTTTTATCAGTCGATTACAGTTAATAAAGCAGCTTTGATCTGTTTAAAATCAGAAAATCGGGCCGACTTATGCTTACTAAGCATGCCTTCCAATAAGCTTTCAAAAAAATTAAATTTGTCTGGCAGCTTAATTTCCAACCGCTGACAGTGCAAATAAGCCCAGTCCTCATAATTTCCAGCACTGAGTCGTGACTGAGTTAACCATTCCAGCCAGATAATTCCCAAGGCATAAATATCCGATTGA
The DNA here is from genome assembly GCF_022700675.1 of Acinetobacter sp. ASP199. NCBI lineage: Bacteria > Pseudomonadati > Pseudomonadota > Gammaproteobacteria > Moraxellales > Moraxellaceae > Acinetobacter > Acinetobacter sp. ASP199. The sequence continues at coordinate 1,164,359 of NZ_CP062182.1, read as the reverse complement.
ATCGTTTTTGCTTCGGCGTGAAATAATTCTGGCGCCATATAACGTGGTGTTGCATCCAAGGTTCGAGGCGCTTCATCTGATAAGCGACGTACCTGTTCAAAATCGATCAGACAGACTCGACCATCGAACTGGACAAAATGTTCTGCTTTTAAGTCATGATGCAGATAGCCGCATTGAGATAGTTGTATCACAGCATTTAAGGCTGCAAGCAAATGTGTCTTAATCTCGAAAGGGCTCAAATCAGCCGGATGAATCGAAAAATGAGAAGGACAATCCTGTAGCAAGATCCCCTGCTGAAAAGTTTCACCACTAATAGCGATCTCTGAATTAATCAGTAGATGCGGCACCAGAAATTTGGTTTGTGAATAATGAGATAAATCCTGATAAAAACCGAATTCATTTTCAAAACCATGCTGACTATGTACAGTTGAATTTTGCGCTTGCACCTTAAGCCAGTATATTTCTCCACCCAAGCTGCCTTTATAGAGTCGACGGCCAAAAGCCAGACTTCGCGGCTTGGTGTTTAAATCAAACTGTATCTGGTTTAGATCACGACTAGATATCAACTGGAATATATTCTTCTTGCTGCTGTTCAGGTGCATGTTGATAGGTTAAAAGTTCCAGACAATGCTGGATGGTTTTCCCTACCCGCTCCTGAGTTTCAATCATGGAAATTTTCGGCCAGGTGGCACGCTCGCCTTCACGTTGCAGGATTTTAAACAGGTGTGGCCGCGGATTTTGCAACATATAAGTATAATGACGCAGGCCATATTTGCCGACAATATTCACATCACCATAATAACGCTGATCGACTACGCCATAACCATGATCCAGCAAACGGCGTACAGGTGGTACACTCCCCACACGCTCACGGGTAAAGTCCATCATGCCTTTGGCAAACACCTTACCTTGACGTCGTGCAATTCTCTGCGGCCAGCTCAGCATATCTTTACGGAATCGGGCTGCATCATCCTGCATGAAAGGCACAATATGCGGGTTCACCTGACTGGCGATGGTATAGTTAATATTATACAACCGTGCCATTTTCTCCTGTGGAAAATCACTGCGTACACTACCATCGACCCAACGCGTTGAAGACATATAGGGCGTGAATTTGCCATCATTCCGTTTACTGGTCAGACGCACCGGTGGAAATAGAATCGGTACAGCACAGGATGCGAGTACTGCACTCCAGACCAATAGATCCGGTGCAGTATAAGCATTCATAATCCGCGCATCTTGAGTCGCATCATAAGGTGCAACGGCTACATTAATATGTAGACCTGATTTTTTGAGTGCTTCATCAAAAGTGAGATTACCTAAATTCTCGATCAGGAATTTTTTTAGATATTTCACATCTGCAAGACCGCCATTACCCTTCATCAGCTCACGGAAATTTCGAAAATGAAAGGCCTCATTAAAGAAATTATGTCCTAGAAGAATACCGGGATATTCAGAGGGCTTAGATACCCCGAGCATGGCCGTCATGATGGCACCAGCGCTTGAACCGGATACCACTTTCGGCATCAAATCCTGTTCCATGAGTGCCTTACACACACCGGTATGAAAGAGTCCCAGCGTTGAACCGCCAGAAAACATCAGCGCTGGCTGACCATACGCACGCTGGCAACGTTCGAAATATTCTATTTTTTCTTCAAGCGTCAGACACTCACATTCTTGCGAAGCGATATAAGCCAGTCCTTTACTGACTTCCTCAACATAATCTTCAATAATTTTTTTAGTGCCAACATACGTTTCTATAAACAGTAAAGGATGAGCAATATTGGCAATGTCATAACTGAGCCCTTCACGCAATATATGCATCAAATCACGGGTACGCTTTTGCATGCGATAGCGGCGCAACTTGCCAAGACGGTGAGAGATCACTTCTGCATCAAAATAATCGGAAGAGTTGTCAAGTTTCCATTCTTGCGCACCCGATTCTTCATCCAGTTTTAACGCAATGAATTCCCACTCCTCATAAGTTTCCGCAGTCTGCAATTGTTGCTTTAATTTTTTGATGCGATAAGCCTGATGAGGGTTCATCTGATGAGTAAAATCTTTTAACAACATGCTATGCGTGATCCTTATGTTTATTTTTGACGCCACAAGATCTGTAACATATTTAAATTAAACAGATCATATGTACGGGACAATAGCGAAAATCTCCTTTCTTTGGCAAATTATCACATTTTTCTAGCTTTGACTGCGTTTTTTACAGTGGTAGTATCATGAGCATAATTTAAATACCTAATCTGAGATCATGGCCACAATTGATTTACCTGACAATATTTTAAATGCCCTTTCCACTGTTCTTCAGCAGCTTCAGCAAAGCCTGCCGGAAGTTAAAACCGTACCGGATTTCTCTGCTTATGCCTATAAATGGCAAGATGGTCAACTCAAGCCAATTCATAAGCTTAGAGCGATCCAGCTGACTGATTTGAAAGGTATTGAAAAACAAAAAGAGAAAGTGATTCAGAATACCTTGCAATTTCTAAATGACCTGCCTGCCAATGATGTCCTGCTCACCGGTTCGCGTGGTACAGGTAAATCTTCTATTGTCCGTGCCCTACTGACTGAATATGCAGATCAAGGCTTACGTCTGATTGAAATTGAACGTGATGATTTATCAGATTTGCCAGAAATCCAGAAACTGATAGCTGATCGTCCAGAGAAATTCATCGTCTATTGTGATGACCTGGCCTTTAATGCTGAAGATGAAAACTACCGTAGCTTAAAAAGCGTATTAGATGGTTCACTACAATCTGGTTCCAGCAATTTTGTGATTTATGCAACAAGTAACCGTCGTCATTTACTACCTGAGTTTATGCATGAAAATACGCCCGTTACTAAAGTAGATGTTCCGCAATATACTGAATTACATCCTCAAGAAGCGATTGAAGAAAAAATCTCTTTATCAGACCGTTTTGGTATGTGGTTATCTTTCTATCCGATGGATCAAAACTTATATCTTGAAATTGTGGAACATTATCTAGAACAGGCAGGCATGGAACTCAACACAGAAACTCGCGCTGAAGCTTTGCGTTGGTGCCAAGGTCGAGGTCAACGTTCAGGTCGTGCAGCCTATCAGTTCTCTAAACACTGGATTGGTTCGCAGCAACTTAAATCTCTATAATTCCTTGCATAAGCCATCATACTAAAATGATGGCTACTTTTGATATTGAATAAAATATAGAGCGATATTTCATCCTTCGCCTTTGATTATTAAGCATAATTTAAAAAGTTAGACTTTAGCTAAATTTGTAGATTTTATACACCCCAGCCCATAAAATCCTTTATTCAATTTATTTTATAACGGTTTATCTTCATGAAAATTAAAACATTTATCCTAACATCTTGTTTAGCACTCGCATTGACAGGTTGTACCAAGGTCAAAACTCAAGAATATTATGCAGAAAACCTGGATGAAGCAAAAGAAGTCCTAGAAAAATGTGAAACAGAAATCAATAAAGGTAAAGAAGTCAACGAGAAATTCAAAGCAAACTGCAACAATGCGGGCATGGCTGTGATGAATGGCATGTTGAATGACTTAACCAAAGGTTTACTCAATTAAAAAAAGAGGCTTTTGCCTCTTTTTATATCCACTGAAAATTAAGCTTCCGTTGGATTGCTCAATTCTGTCATCGGCCAACGTGGTGTCGTTGTCACTGCAAGCCCATCTTGTTGCCCTGCTTTCAGACGTTGATAACCGGCAAAGGCGATCATGGCACCATTATCGGTACAGAGTGCTGGTTCTGCATAATAAACAGTCGCTTTGATTTTCGCTAAATCTATTTCTAAACGTTCACGCAAGCGTTTATTGGCACTCACACCACCGGCTATCACCAGACGCTTCAAGCCAGTTTGCTTTAATGCTTTTACTGATTTTTTTACCAGTGTATCGACAATCGCTTCTTGGAAACTTGCAGCGATATCCGCATCACGTTTTTCTTCACCCAATTTCTTCATCTGCACAGAAACCGCAGTTTTTAAACCACTAAATGAAAATTCCAACCCTTGATGCAGCATTGGGCGCGGGAAAGCAAAAGCATTTGGATCACCCTGTTCAGCCAGTTTGGAAATATTCGGACCACCCGGATATGGCAAACCCATCATCTTCGCGACTTTGTCAAAAGCTTCACCAGCCGCATCATCAATCGACTCACCGAGTAATTCATATTGACCAATACCATAAGCCGCCATCAACTGCGAGTGACCACCTGACACTAAAAGTGCCACGAACGGAAATTCCGGTGGCGTTGCCGAAAGTAATGGTGCCAGCATATGACCTTCCATATGATGTACCCCAATGGCTGGTTTATTCAGTGCAAAGGCTAAAGTACGACCAAACAAAGCCCCCGTCATTAATGCACCCATCAGACCCGGCCCACGGGTATATGCCACTGCATCAATTTCAGATTTTTGAACGCCGCTTTGTTCAAGCAATTCATTCATAAGCGGAATCAGCTTGCGCACATGGTCACGCGAGGCAAGCTCAGGAACTACACCACCATACTCGGCATGCAGTTTAATCTGGCTGTACAGAACCTGGCCGCGTAAACCCAGTTCGCTGTCATAAAGCGCGAGTCCTGTTTCATCACACGATGTTTCTAAGCCTAAAACGATCATTAAACTGCCTATAACCTGTATCAAATCAATTGCGACAACTATTATAGACTTGTGATATGAGATGTAAATGAGTAAAATACTGACCTTCACTTGTGATCAAGGGCAATTCGGCCCTGATCTTATCCATAACTTAATGAGGATTCTTCATGCCACAAGTTAAATTGAAAGAAGGCGAACCAGTAGACGTAGCTATCCGTCGTTTCAAACGTTCATGCGAAAAAGCGGGCGTTCTTGCTGACGTTCGTAAACGTGAATTCTACGAAAAACCAACTCAAGAACGTAAACGTAAAAAAGCTGCTGCTGTTAAACGCTACCAGAAGAAACTGGCTCGCGAATCAGTACGTACTACTCGCCTTTACTAAGATTAATTTGTGATTGACTGCCTGGACTAAATAAATGACTACTTTAAAAAACCAAATAACTGAAGTTTTGAAAGCAACAATGCGTGCTAAAGAAATGTCTAAGTTAACGGTAATACGTAGTCTTCAGGCAGCAATTAAGCAAATCGAAGTCGATGAGCGCAAAGAACTTGACGACGCTCAGGTTCTTGCGGTCATTGAAAAGCAAATTAAACAACGTAAAGAATCGATCAAAGCCTTCGAAGGTGCTGGTCGAGAAGATTTAGCTAGTAAGGAACAAGCCGAAGTTGAGGTTTTATCTCAATTTCTACCAGAAGCTATGACTGAGGAAGAACTTGATTCCATCATTGCGCAAGCGATTACAGCGCAAGAAGCTACTAGCATGAAAGATATGGGTAAGGTGATGAATTCTCTGCGTCCGCTCATAGCCGGGCGCGCCGATCCTGCACAAGTTTCAGCTAAAATTAAAGCTAAACTGGCATAATCCCCCGCTTTAAATCTCTATTTGCGTTGAACTGACTTAATTCCTAGCCAGTTCTTAGCAACTCGAATATCTATTTTTCAATTTCAATAAATCACAAATTACAATTCACATTTTTACTTTGCAATAATTGCATCATTTTTGAAGATTTCACCTGATCCACAATATCCTGACGCGTCATTTTCTGCAGCTGAAAGTCTAGTGCATCACGATTTTTATCGGTTGCCTGATAAAGCTGATCTACATAGCGCCCTACGATCCCACAAAATTCCACCTGTTGTACCGCGGTTAAATTCTGTTGCTGCGGATTTAAACTGCGCAGAAAATTTCTTGATTGCTGGTGATATTCATCGCTGATACGCTCGACCGCTCGCACATAATCCTTGGTACTTGCTGCATAGCCATGTGACATTCCCCAAGCCAAAAACAGACACAACACTATTCTTTTCATTCATGCTTTCTCATGTGCTTTCATTTGCAACTCAGCATAGTCTATGCCAAGGTCGAAATAAAGCAGTGAAATTGATCCAGATCACAGCTTTAGCAAGTAATTTTTATTAGATGATTAAATCTTGTATTTTCGTTCCTGCTGCATCTGCCTTAAACGCTGGGTAATACCTGCAGACAGTGATTGATTCCCCTTACTGACTCGCTGTGCATGTAGTAAGGATTTAATGGCCGCTTCTTCATTTCCTGTCCAATACTGCACTTCAGCACGGTAACGCAGCACATTAATCGTTTTAATCTCAGATGCTGGCTCGGTATTGGTTGCTGACAGCATTAAGCGCCAGGCACTTAAATCGCGTGGATTGGCGTTCAGGAAACGCTGCACAATCATCTTGGCTTGATCGGTTTGCTTCATACGGATCAGGACTTCTGCATATTTATAATTAAGTGCCCGATTTTCCGGCATGATAGATGCTGCAGAACGCACACTACGCAAAGCTGGTTCTAACTGGTTTCTTCCGAGATAAATATCTGTTTGAAAGAGCACCAGCAAAGGATGAATCTGATTATGCTTTTCTGCCTGATCTAATGCCTGTTGTGCATTACCCTCATCACCCTGTTGCAGATAGTAAGCAGTAAGCGCTAATTGCCCTGCAAAACTGTTTTGTCCTGCTAAAATCTTTAACTGCTGCTCAGTCGTCTGGCGAGACAGTACTTTGCTATACCAACGAATAATTTCAAAATTCTGGTCAATCAGTTTTGGTTTAACTTTTGGCATCTGATTGGCGCGTAAACGCGCCTCACTCATACGCTCAGTGGTTAAGGGATGAGTAAACCAGAAATCTGGCAAGAAGCTTAAACGGCTGGTGGAACGATGCATCACCTCAAAGAAATCAGCCATGCTTTGCGGGTTATAGCCCGAGGCATACATATACTGCATGCCGATCCGGTCTGCTTCACGTTCCTGATTACGACTATAAGAAAGCTGCTGATCCATCAAGGCTGCTTGTGAACCCATCATTACGGCTGCACCCGCATCGCCATCTGCTTGCGATGCCACTAAGGCTCCGACCAAGATTCCCGCAAGTGCCAATAATCCCTGTCCTTTAAATGCTTCTTGGGATCGACTGTAATGACGTTGTGTGACATGTGCAATTTCATGCGCCATCACACCGGCCACTTCATCCATATTCCGCGCTGAATTGAGTAATCCCATATTTAAGGCAAATAAGCCACCAGGCACAGCAAAGGCATTAATCTGAGGATCATTAACCACCACCAGCCCGATTGGCTGTTGCAATTGCGTCTGACTGAGAATATGTGAAAACACTGAAAATAACTGGTCTTCCATCCAGGGATTTTGCACCACAGGTAACTGTTTCTGTACCTGACGATAAACCTTTTCACCAATCATGCGCTCTTTTTGCTGATCTATCAGCCCCACACCTGCTCCAATTTCTGGAACAGTAAACTGACTAGACTGAATGTTAAAAGTATCGGAAGCGGTATGCCCTATTGCCATACATGCGCTTAATCCACAAGCCAAAACCAAACGTTTCAATGAATAAATCTCTAAGCCTGATTACGAAACCTGCTTGAATATACCATTGAAAAAAGGGCATAAACGCAAGGAAATGTTATTTAATATTATTAAAACTGCGGGTTAACCACATAGCGTGGTACACGTCCTTGCAAAGCATCCATCAGGTTTTGATATGCCAGTTCTGCCATACGCTGACGTGTTTGCGCAGTTGCCGAACCCACATGCGGCAAGGTAATCACATTATCAAGTTTAAACAGCTCTGATTCTTGCAATGGCTCTTTTTGATAGACATCCAGCCCTGCGGCAAAAATCTGACGATTTTTTAAAGCCTGAATCAGTGCCTGCTCATCAACAACCGAGCCGCGCGAAATATTCACAAAGACCGCATGCCGCTGCATCAATGCCAGTTCTTCTGCACCAACGAGTGCTTTGGAATCCACATTCAAGTCAACCGCTACTACTACAAAGTCAGAACGCTGTAATAAGGATTTTAAATCACAATATTCTGCATTTAAGCCTTGCGCCAGATCCAGCTTTTCACGACGGTTATGATAAAGCACATTCATATTAAAGCCATGAAAGCCACGTCGCGCGATCGCTGCGCCAATATGACCTAATCCAATAATTCCTAAAGTCTTGCCAAAAATATCCACCCCGAACTGTGTTTCGCTGGCGGTACGCTGCCACTGTCCTTGCTTGGTCCATTGATTTAAATAAGTTACTTTACGCGCTGCGGCCATGAGTAAAGTAAATGCCAGATCAGCTGTAGTTTCAGTCAGCACATGCGGGGTATGCGTGAGATAAGTTTTCTTTTCGTTTAAATATTCAAGGTCATAATTGTCATAACCCACACTGACACTGGAGATGATTTTTAGTTTAGCCGCAGTTTGCAGATTATTTCGATTGAGCAGTCGTCCTGCACCAATCATGCCATCTGCATCTTGTACATGCTGCAAAATCTGTTGATTGACATTACCCAGTTTAGGCTGGATATACACCACATTATATTGTTGTTCAAGTTTGGCTTGAATCTCTGGATGAATTTGACTAAATACAACAATTTTTTGCTTCATGCTTATTTATTCCATACTGACAGGCCTACTTTGCATAAACTGCCAGAGTCGCTTTTTAAGGATTGGCCGATCCAGCATCTCCTGCAGGGAGGCCAACTGGGTAATTTTACTATTTGAAAGATGAGGAACAGCACCAAGGAAAATAATATTGTTATCTTGACTCATGCCATCCAGAAAGCCCTGGATATAAGATTCTACACCACGTCCATCCTGTACATTATCCCAAGGGAATGGCCAGTTCAGTTCTGCAAACTCACATAACACCGCACGTTGGATATTGGCCCAGAGCAATTGCTGATCTTCAGTCAAGGTGGTGGCATCAATGACAAGGGTACAGTGTGCAAGACTTAATGCCTGCAGACTAAAAGGTGCGATCTCAACAATTTCACGAAGCTCAAGCACCTGTTCTGGCTGCGGCTGTATTTCCATTGTTGGCGTTGCAACAATCTGTGCAGGTACTTCTTCTAGTGGAACTACTGAACGCTCAATAACTGATTTTTCAGCTTTCAGCTCAGGCAGGATAATTTCACTCAGGACTTCAGGTTGTGACTGATCACGCCACAGCGCCGGCTGATGCGATTGACACAGCTCCGCCCGAGGAATCCAGATATCAATTCCCAGTGTCGCCAATATGTCACGCTGATGCCCTATCATCTTGTCTTCATCACCTATTTCAGGCTGAATATTTTAGCGGGATTCCACTTCCTTTGCCGAACTTTTTCGGTTTTTTCACTACACATTACAATTGATTTGTAGCGAATCTGATGTAAGTAATTCTCTATATGCAAGTTCAAACACTATTTAAGATCATGCGTAAGTTGATCAACTCTTTCAAGTCTGGATTAAATAATCATGATGCTGTTTTTTTTCTGCATCTGATCCACAATTTCATCCACCTCGAAACCCAGACGCCAGTACAATAATTCCATCACGTCAAATTCATCCTGAGTGATGATCCGGTCATTCCAGAGACAGATTTCTGCAATTCCCAATATACTTAGTCGATCACGTAAGAGCAGCCCTGAAATATCATTTAAGATTTCAGCCAGATCAATTGGCTCATCTGAAATCTCAGTATACATTTCCAGTTCTTTTTGAGTCAGGATACGTTTTAAAATCCGTTCACGCACGTCCAGCTGATTATCACTATTGATCTGTTGTACATGCAGCAATGCATCTATCAGGCGCACAATTTGCGGTTTAACTTCTTCCAGTGCAGTCGGGGTATGTGCTGGGAGTAAGTTCAGTTCATATTTCACACATTCAAGCAACAAGGCATCTAACAGGCCAATTTCACCATCTTCCTGAATAATCCGTGCTAGCTTCATCACGAATTGTCTCGCCACCGTGGTCGGCATGCCACCAATATTTTTGCAGGCTTGCTGAAAAATCGAGATATGCACACGCCCGTCCAGGTTTAACAATGAATCTACAATCGCCCGGCTGACTTCAGCATCGGTGGGAATAAATTCCCGATATTGCCGGATCATCAGGATTGCAACCATAACCTCTCGCGACCCAGTTGCAGTTTGTAATGCACGTTCAACTAGTTCTGGTCGTGGCGTATTGGCACGATTCTCCGGATTCAGCGGCTTAACGGCATCCTTAATCGCAAAGCTGATCGGAGATAGACGTAGTAAAGGCAATGGCTGCGGCGAACTCCAGGCAGCTGCGCTTGTGACCGCCATTTCTTCAAGTGATCGAAATAGGCTAAATAAAGGCTGATTTTGCAGTTTTTTCAGGTTTTCAAGCTGCAGATCCTGAATTAAGGATGGGTTCAATTCATAGATTCGCTGCTCAATACTTGGATGGATATTGAGCCAGTTCTGCTGACTGAGTGAGTTAGCAAAACACATATGTGAAATCGACTCGGCATATTCGCTATGAATCTGTGAACCGGAGTGATGCACATAAATCCGCAGCAAGGTCTGTATATTGGCATCATTCTGAATCAGGCGACGGGTCTTCTGATCATTCTTGAAAGTTCTGCCACCGAGCGAAATATATTTAATGAAACGGGTAATCAGCACGCCCAGGCTACCAACCAGCCAGATCACCGCACCAATACCAACAAACAGAGTCTCAAACTTGTTTTCTGCCGGCATGCCATTTCGATAGAATCCCCGTTTGGCAATCTTACTGCCCCACTGACTAAAAGTGGTCAGGCTACTATAGAGAATCTTGAGACGGGTATTTTCTGCCGTTTCACCAGAAAGAATCTTATTAAACTCATGGCTCAATAAACCATATAATTCAATTTCATCCAGATTCTGCAATGCACCCCAAGTCAGAATAATGGCAGTATTGCCCGGGTTAAAACCAGCCGTCAGTGCATTAACCCCGACCTCATCAGGCAAAACATACACCCCAGGAGGCTCAATAAGAAAAGTATCTGCCAATTGTTCAGCAATCTTCAGCGCGATGCTTTCTTCCGGTACGCTTTCAATCAGACTCAGGCGACGTGCACCCATCTGCCGTGCCAAAGAATAACCACCAGCACGAAAGACATAAAATTCATAGAGTACAGACATCACCATGATCGAACTAACCAAAGCGATTAAATAAGGACTCAGCACATGCCAATAAATAGATTGAGCAGGATCAAAATAATAGACCAATAAACCGACAACAATATTAATAATTGCTATCGTCAATAGCACAGCAATCAGACAGACACTGGCTGGCCATAGCATATTCTTATTCTTGATAAACGCATATCCTACGCTTTTCAATGCTTCACCCTGATCACATTGTTCTAGCTTTGCCCAATCATAAATGAAAAAAGCGGGAAATTCCCGCTTTTTTCATGATTTTAAAGACTTAGACTTCGCGCACGCCCGTCAGGTCTACTGATGCTGCATCGATATTCACATCAATAAACTTATCCCCTTTTTTGGCGCCATCATTACGCTTTCGCTGTAACTGGTCAAGGTATGCTTCATCAATACCGCCAGCCACATATACGCCGTCAAATACAGAACAGTCGAATTCACGCAGATTCGGTACAATTTTGGTGCGTACCGCATCTTTCAAATCTTCCAGATCCTGGAAAATCAGACGGTCAGCGCCAATAATTTCACGAATTTCTTCAACACTACGTTCAGACGCGATCAGCTCAGATTTGGCTGGCATATCGATACCATACACGTTCGGATATTTCACCATTGGTGCAGCAGACGCAAAGAATACTTTTTTCGCACCAGCATCACGTGCCATCTGAATGATTTCATTACAGGTAGTACCACGAACAATTGAGTCATCGACCAATAGAACGTTTTTACCCTGGAATTCCAGCTCAACCGGATTCAGCTTCTGACGTACTGATTTTTTACGCAGTTGCTGACCTGGCATAATGAAGGTACGACCGATATAACGGTTTTTCATGAAGCCTTCACGGAATTTCACGCCCAGCGTATTTGCCAGTTCAAGCGCAGAAGTACGTGATGTATCCGGAATTGGAATGACTACATCGATATCATGTTCATCACTCCACTCGCGCAAGATTTTATGCGCCAGCTTCTCACCCATTTTCAGACGGGCTTTATACACTGAAATGCCGTCAATGGTGGCATCTGGGCGCGCGAAATACACATATTCAAAGATACATGGGCGATATTCAGGATTCTCTGCACATTGCTTGGTGAAGAAGTTGCCTTGTTCATCAATAAATACGGCTTCACCTGGCTCAATATCACGCTCAACTTTAAAGCCTAATGCTGTAATCGCTACAGATTCAGAAGCGATGATATATTCCATACCTTCTTCAGTTTCGCGTGAACCGTAAATCAGTGGACGAATACCATTTGGATCACGGAAGCCCACAAGACCTTGGCCTGTGATCATTGCAACCACAGCATAACCACCTTTACAGCGCTCATGCACACGTGTCACAGCATGAAATACATCTTCTGCACTTACTTGCAGGTGACCTTGCTTTTGCAATTCATGTGCCATCACGTTCAGCAAAACTTCTGAGTCTGAATCGGTATTCATGTGACGTAAGTCAGTTTTGAATAAGTCATCATGGATTTCTTCAGCGTTGGTTAAGTTACCGTTATGCGCCAAGGTAATCCCATAAGGTGAGTTCACATAAAATGGCTGTGCTTCTGCACTACTTGACGTTCCTGCTGTTGGGTAACGCACATGACCAATACCATAGTTACCGCGTAAAGCACGCATATGACGTGTATGGAACACATCACGTACCATACCTACATCTTTACGAAGGAACAGGCGGCCTTCGTGACAAGTTACAATCCCAGCTGCATCCTGTCCACGATGTTGTAACATCGTTAATGCATCAAACAACATTTGGTTAACAGCTGATTTACCAGCAATACCAACCACTCCACACATAGCAACCTCGCAGACAAGCTAGGATTAATAAAAAGGATTATTCGTAGACTCAGCTGATGACTGACTTTTTGCAGCAGGTTCAGCTGATAGATCTGAAGATTTTCTGGAATCTTCAGACTTGATATGTTGTAGGGCTTCGTTTGCAGCATCTTTGGACATCTGGGTCGCCCATGGTGCATAAGGAAGCAAAGTCTGAATGACTTTGGATTGTTTCCAGTGCGGTGAGCTTTCTACCCATGGACCAATGCCCTGCATGGTAATCAGGACAATCAGCAGGCCTTTCAGGCTGCCAAATACCCCACCCGCAAGACGGTTTAATGGTCCCAGTTTCAGGGTTTTCATCACACGGTTGAGCAGGAAAGTTACAATCCAGGTCAGAACCACAATCATCAGGACGATGAAAGCGAATGCTGCAATTTTTTGTACCACTGGATCTGTACTGAGAGCAGTCATGGAAGGCGCAAGTAGTGTTGAATATTTCGCAGCTATAATCAGCGCAAAAATCCATCCAGCTAAGTTCGCAAAGGCTTTAATAAATCCTTGACGCAAACCGTTTAGCCCTCCAATGAGCAGTATAAACAGTAAAAAGATGTCAATGGCAGTCATAGAATTCAGAATACGTTAACACAGTCTTTTACAAGTTTCGGTCCTGTATATATGAGGCCACTATAAACTTGTACAAGGCTGGCACCAGCTTGCTTTTTGGCAACGGCATCGGCACCCGAAAGAATACCACCCACGCCAATCAATGGAATCTGTCCCTGCAGCACATCTGCAAAGGCTTTTAAACATGCCGTACTTTTCTCAAAGACCGGCGCACCAGACAAACCACCTGCTTCTTCAGCATGCTCCAGACCTTCAACACCCTCACGAGATAAGGTCGTATTGGTTACAATCAAACCATCAATCTTGAATTGCAACAATTGCTGCGCAATAAATGCAATATCTTCAGCTTCAAGGTCTGGTGCAACTTTCAGCACCAGAGGTACATAATGCTGGTTTTCTTGAGCAAGCTCAAGCTGACGGTTTTTTAGCGTTTCCAGCAGCTCGGTGAGCGCATCACCACTTTGCAGGCTACGCAGGTTTTTTGTATTGGGAGAGGAAATATTAACAGTAATGTAGGAAGCGTAATTATATACCTTTTCCAGACAGATTAAATAATCATCAACTGCATTTTCAACCGGAGTTGCCGCATTCTTGCCGATATTAATCCCAAGAACGCCTTTGAATTTTGCAGCTTTAACATTTTCAATCAGTTTGTCCACGCCTTCATTATTAAAACCCATACGGTTAATAATGGCTTTCGCTTTTGGCAGACGGAACAGTCGAGGTTCCGGATTACCAGACTGAGGACGCGGGGTAATAGTACCGATTTCAATAAAACCAAAGCCTTGACTTGCAAGGGCATCGATATAGGCACCATTTTTGTCCAAACCTGCCGCCAGACCTACCGGATTCGGAAATTCGATTCCCATACAGGTAACTGGTTTAGAAGCAACGTTTTGACGCATCATCCCCATGGCATGGGAGGATTTCAACAGTGATAGTGTCAGCTCATGTGCACGCTCTGGTGCTAAAGAAAACAACAAAGGGCGGGCTAGAGAATACAACATATCCAGAAAAGTCTACTTGCTTTTTGAGTCGGCATATTATAGTCACAGCCCGGTGAAAAAACCATGCCTTGCAAATCTTTATTTTTACCGTTTATACGACAGTCGCTGTTAATTTAATCTGTCCGGCATCACTGATAAGTTCCATTTTTTCAATAGTTAAACCGCTCTGCGCAAGCTGGGTCAGGAAATTTGCCAGTACAGCATAATTTTCATGGCTGACATTGAGTAAAATTTTACCTTCCTGCTGCTGGGATGAAACCGACAATCCCTGCTGCTGGGCAGCACGCTGCACTTTTTCTGAGGCATCTAATTGCAGATCACCTGCTGGCTTCATGGTAGCAGCATTGCTCTGCATCCACACCACAGTATCTTTTAAGGTATTTAAGCGCTTTTGCTGGCTATCCGCGGCTTGATGCATATAGAACAATGCCGAACCGACTGCAGCTACGATGACAAAAATCGTGGTGAAAATCACCATGTAGCGTTCACGGGTACTCAGGCTATCCAGATAATCCGTAATACGCTCCATACGCTGATCCAGCCGGGTTTGAATATTATCGAGCATTTTCATTATTGTATTCTCAACGATCCGATCGCACCTGCACCATTGGCCTGTACATTACCCAGTTCAACCTTAAAACCCTGCTGTGTCAGCTGACGAGTCAAAGTACTTAATGCATCAGAAGAGTTCGCCTGCAGATCCATATTCAGGCTTGAAGTATCATAACTAACCCGCTGCGCAATAATCTGGTTTTGCATTAACACCGGCCCCACCCGACTGATCAGATCAAAAGCTTGAGTATTCGCCACCTGACTTAAACGCATCTGCCCTTCAAACTGGCTCTTGATATTCTGCTCGTTTACCGGGTAGTTCTGACCAAACCAGTATTTAAACTGGTCAATCGCTTGAGCAGCCGTTTGATTGGCAATCTTTTTATGCTGATACCAGCGCACAGCATCATAGCTAAACTGCAATACCAGAATACCCAGGAATACGGCCATACAGGCTTTCCAGTAACCGGAAACTGACGTATCTGACTTGGCTTTGGGCAAGACATTAAAAGGATGCTGCTTGGCTTTTTTTAGCTGGGGAATACTGTACTGGAACGACTCCACCTGATCATGCGTGACAAAGGCATCCAGACTACGCAGCTGAGCATTATTCAGGTTACTCACCTTGTAATTCACATCTTTAGGCTGATAATCCAGATAAAGACTCAGGTCATCCACCGAATGACCCACATATTCCGATTCACGAACCAGCAGTCGCCCAGCAATATCCGCCAATACGCGTTGATTTTCTTCAGGAACAGGCAAGACCAGAAAATCTGGCAATAATGCCGTGACCTTGACCGGTAACAGATGCAATGCATGCTGCATGGTTTCTACGGTTGAATTGGCAATTCCCAGTACGCTGAGCTGATCCGGTTGCTGGAAATGATGGAGCACCTTCATCGCATCAACCGGCAGAATGACATATTCCTCCAGCAGATATTTGATTGCCTCCTGCCCCATTTTCTTATATTGGGCTTTGGACATGCTCTGCTGCAAAATCTGCACATGACGACTCGGGAAAAAGACCGTTGCCTCCGCCCCATTCTGCCCCTGGATCTCCTGAATCAGCTGCTCAAGTGTATCTGCACTTTTCCAGAATTCCCCATCTGACCATTGCCAAACCCCATTGGCTTCTGGCATCCATAAATACAACATCGATTGTGTTCTGCCGTTTTAATAGTTTTTATACTGTTGGAATAAAGCTTTTTAACTGTGTCGATAAACCTGCCGCAATCACTGCCTGATCATAAATACGTGCTTCTGACAAATGGAAAGGATGGAAAGATTCCTCTGTCAGAATAGAAGCAATATGTGCCACCACATTCATATGGCAGACCACGACAATTGATTCATACGGTAACTGAGACAACCATTCCACAGCTACTTTGGCATCATCATCCGGCTTAATGGTATTACAGATTACCACTGGCACATCTTTATAAAAAGCCTGCAAATGTGCCAGGGTTTCCTGAGCACGAAGCAACGGACTCACTACAAAGACTTCAGGTTTGATCACGTCTTTCAAGTATTGAGCGGTCTGTTCTGCCTGTAAATGTCCACGCTCGGTCAAAGGACGCTTGGTGTCGTTGCCATTTACCGGTGGAGCTGCTTCGCCATGACGCACGAGTGTCAGTTGCATACCATTTCCCTATTCGTTCATTCAAGCTGATGATCAGATCATAAGATAAGCCTGATCATACAGTTCCATCACTTATAAATCAGACTTGATGATGTGGCAAGACAAATTCCACATCACTGCGATGACCATTTTTCATTAAAGACACTGCAATACTCATCGGCGGTGCACCTTCAAAGATTACGGCATACAAGGCACAAGTAATTGGCATGTATACATCCAGCTCTTCAGAACGTGCTTTCACCTGTACAATGGTATTAATCCCTTCTGCCGTCTGACCTAGTTCAGTGGTTGCCTGTTCCAGGGTTTTGCCTTTACCGAGCGCATAGCCAACCTGATAGTTACGACTTAACGGACTATTACAGGTAGCGAATAAATCGCCCACACCAGACAGCCCGAGGAAGGTCAATGGGTTCGCACCAAGCTTCACCGCAAAACGGCTCATTTCTGCCAAGGCACGGGTCAGAATCATACTCTTGGTATTTTCACCGACGTTATAGGCGGCTGCCATACCCATGGCGACTGCGTAAATGTTCTTCAGTGCACCACCCAGCTCTACACCATGCACATCATCGCTGGCAAAGACACGGAATAAAGCACTATGTAAAGCCTGCTGTACTGCATAACGCACCAGTTCAGAATCACTGGCAATAACAGTCCCTGCTGGCTGCCCTGCCACAATTTCTTTCGCCAGGTTCGGCCCTGAAAGTACGCCATACGGTACTTCAGGTAATTCCTCACGAATAATATCGCTCATAAAACTAAAGGTTTTCGCTTCAATACCTTTAGTTAGTGAAATTATGGCTTGAGAGCTAATAAAAGGCTTGATCTGTTTCAGTACATCACGGAAGGAATGACTTGGAATTGCCACCAGAATAATGTCACGATCACGTACCGCTTTTTCCAAGTCTGAAACTGCCAATAATGCAGGCTCAAGCTGAAAATCTGGCAGATAACGCTTGTTGATATGCGTGGCATTAATATCCGCAGCCGTGGCTTCATCACGAATCCAGATCATGGTGTCACAGCCATTACGCACTGCGGTATTGGCCATTGCTGTACCAAAACTGCCACCACCCAATACTGTAATCCGTAACGCAGTCTTACGATCAATTTCTACAGGTTCAACCAGATCTGAAAATTTTAATTCTGACATGTATTTCTAATATCCTTATCCAGCCAAATTAATGTGATGAATTCCACTGGCTGACAAATGTTTCTGTATAGATTTCTGCACGTGGTGCAATTGTTTTTGCCGCGGTTCCAATATAAATAATGCCTGAAACCAGGTCATTACCTGAAATTCCTAAAGCCTGCTTAAAGTATAGCGATTCCACTACCGCTCCACTACGCCACATGGTCGAAAAACCTTGAGCTTGTAAGGACAATAAAAAATTCTGAATTGCAGCACCAGAACTCAGGATCTGTTCAAAATGCGGCACTTTGGGATGATCTTTGAAACGGGTTAAAGCCAGAACCAGTAAAGGCGCTCGAAAAGGATGATGTTTAACCCGCTCAATCTGAGCAGCTTCAGTTTGACCCAGATCAATTAATGCCTGAGACAATAACTCACCAAAAGCTTCGCGCTTATCATCTGGAATAACTACAAATTCAGTGGGTTTTAAACGATGGTGATCTGGCGCAGTGAGTGCAGCCTGAAAAGCCATTTCCAGCTGTGCAGCATTGGGGGCTGGGGCAATCAGCTGACCAATAGATTGACGTTGATGAATATTCTGATGAACGATTTCGATCGTTGATTCGGTCATTGCCTGGTATTTCTATACTTAAAAACTGTATTCAAGATTAGCATATTCATCTCGGGATTCTCTATATCCTGCATTTTTATTCTGTCTGCTCATCCAGATTTGCTCACTATTGCTCGTTTCTGATAAAAACTATTAAACAGCATTTATGATAATGACATGGCTAATACTGAAAATTGCCAAACTTATACATGCTCTACAAATTATCAAGATTATTATGTGATTAATTATACGATTATCTGATCTTGACGAGTTTTAGACATGACAAAAATATTAACAATGGGTGCAGCTATTGCCACTGCACTTGCTCTTACCGCGTGTAGTTCTAATCCAACCAACACCACTGCAATCCGTAAAGAGAATAATCAATTTGAAGTCACCGGATTAGGTAAGACCCAGATCATTGCCAAAAATAATGCCGTGAACGCTGCTTCTAAAACGTGTGGTTCACGATCTTCAGCTATTATTATAGATGAACAATCCACTTATGACGGCGCACTGAAAGGCGTTGTAGATGAGCAAACCGGACAGATCATTCAGGCTGCTGCCACAGTACTTGGCAATATTGCAGGTACAGGCAATAACATCAATTCAGATGATGACTACCAGACTACTCTGACTTTCCGTTGCCAGTCTAACTAAAGCTTTTTTAGCTAGCCATAAAAAAAACCGCTCATTGAGCGGTTTTTTTACGGACTGGGAATTAGCAATATCCTTCCAGGCGAGTCAGCGGTAATTTCTGACCAATGGCTTTTTCAATTTCTGGAAGATAGAATGCATCGTCTTCAGACAGGAAACTGATACTGACACCACGCGTCCCGGCACGTCCAGTACGACCAATACGGTGTACATAGTCATCGGATTGCTCTGGCAAGGTAAAGTTCACCACATGCGATACGCCATCCACATGGATACCACGACCCGCTACATCAGTTGCGATCATGATATTGTGTTTACCATTTTTAAACTGGTCCAGCATTTTTAGACGCTTATCTTGTGCGATTTCACCAGACAGCATCACCACTTTATAGTTGTCACGCTTTAGATGATCATAGAGTTTACGCACCTGATCACGACGGTTAGCAAAGATCATGACTTTTTCAATCGGCTCATCACGCAGAATGTCTTGTAGCAGTTTATATTTATCTGCCTTGGCAACCATATACACGCGTTGTTCAACGTCCGCATTGGTTTTCTTCTCCGGCTCAATTTCAACAGTGACCGGTTCAAATAACCATTGTTGTGCCAGATTCAGCACGTCATAACTAAAAGTCGCCGAGAACATTAAAGTCTGACGCTGTTCCTTACGTGGCGAAAAACGTACAATACGTTTCACTGAAGGAATAAAGCCCATATCCAGCAGGCGGTCTGCTTCATCAATCACTAGGAATTCAATCTGATCCAGCCAGACTTCTTTCTGTTCAACAAAGTCAATTAAACGACCTGGTGTTGCCACCATAATATCGACCGGCGCTTTGTCTAACTGTGCTTTTTGCTTATCAAAATCCACGCCACCAAGCAGCGTCACTACATTCAGGTTACTAAACTTGGTCAGCTCATGTGCATCATTTTCGATTTGTAGTGCAAGCTCACGGGTCGGTGCCAGAATCAATGCACGTGGCTCACCACGGTAGCGCTGCCCTTGCACAGGATTATTCAATAGGTCATTGATGATACTCACCAGGAAGGCCGCTGTTTTGCCCGTACCCGTTTGAGCACGACCAATTGCATCGTGACCTGCCAATGTGAATTTTAAAACCTTCTCCTGAATAGGCGTCATAGAAGAAAAGCCTAAAGCGTCAATTGCTTGTTTTAGATTAGGATGTAAATTTAAGGTTTCAAAACCAGATGACATAAAGCGGTGCTCTAAATAGATAATCACTAAGATACAGACAGTATAAACAAAAAACGCCCCAATTTATATTGGAGCGTTTTATTAGCTTAATCCGAAGATTAGTCTAATGGTTGAACTTCTTCAGCTTGGAAGCCTTTTTGGCCTTTTACAACACTGAATTCAACACGTTGGCCATCACGAAGTGAACGGTGACCGTCACCTTGGATTGCACGGAAATGAACGAATACGTCATCACCACCGTTGCGTTGAATAAAGCCGAAGCCTTTAGTATCGTTAAACCACTTAACTACGCCTTGTTCGCGAGCAGCTGTCATAAGTCAATCCTCATTGTACCTAAAAGAAGGACCACCCGGTGTTGCAAACAGCAGAGCAAACAAGTTTGAAAATATTATTTTTAAGCTTGTAATCATTCTGTAAAACTATTAACAAAATCCCGGTTACATCCATTTATTCGCAGGACGAAAAACAATCAATTTGCTTATCTAAAATCCCACTAACTCTTCGAGCTTAACATGGGTTTATAACAATTAATAGCCTTTTTTTAGGTTTGTTCTAATTGATTTCGCTATTTTTTTCAGAAATTTGCATAAGGTTTTTTTAGTCATTATTTCGTTTATATTTTTTTAAAAAAGTTGGGGTTTGGCATCCTATTTGCTAATATTTAAACCCTTTTTTAAGTCGAATGAATATTACGGAAATGAGTGATAACGCAGATCAGATCCGCACCATCAATGCCATGGGCAAACCCTGCCCTATGCCTCTATTGATGTTAAAGCGCGCACTGAAAAGCCATCCAGGTGAAACCTTTCTGCTGAAATCATCAGATCCGCATAGCCAGATTGATGTTTCGCGTTACTGTGAGTTAAATCAGCTGAAATATGATATGCGACAAATTTCCGACGTGGAGTTTCATTACGTAATTGAATCCTAAAAATTTTCAATTAAACTATTTGTCTTCACATTCGTATAAAAGTTTACATATCTCTACCCAAATATCCATCATTTGACTGGAGATTGGATTAACATAAATCTTAGATTTGGGAATGATCCCGTTATTCCTCAAGGAGAACACATGAGTGACAGCCGCAATCAATTGATGCCCCTGTCATTATCGGCGCCAGGTGTCAATCTCGGTGCTTATATTAGTACTGTCAATCAGATTCCTATCTTAACTGCCGAACAAGAAAAAGAGTTGGCAGACCGATATTTCTATGACCAGGATTTGGATGCAGCAAAAATGCTGGTGATGTCCCACCTGCGTTTTGTGGTACATATTGCACGTAGTTATGCAGGTTATGGCCTGCCTCAAGGTGATCTGATTCAAGAAGGCAACCTTGGTTTAATGAAAGCGGTAAAACGCTTTGACCCGAATATGGGTGTCCGTCTTGTTTCCTTTGCTGTGCACTGGATTAAGGCTGAAATCCACGAATATGTGATTCGTAACTGGCGTATTGTCAAAATTGCGACCACCAAAGCCCAGCGTAAACTGTTCTTTAATCTGCGTAGTCTGAAAAAATCATCTAAAAAACTGACCTTAGATGAGGCTCGATCAATTGCCAATGACCTGAATGTGACCCCTGAACAGGTTCTGGAAATGGAAGGTCGATTGACCGCCTATGATGCAGCATTTGAAGCCACAGGCGATGATGACGATGAAGGCTCAAGCCATGTTGCTCCAGCATTATATCTGGAAGATAACCGTTACGATCCGGCACGTCTGATTGAAAATGAAGACTATGAAGAGCAAAGTACTGCTGCCCTGCACGATGCCATGGAACAACTCGATGACCGTTCACGTAATATCTTGCAGCGTCGCTGGCTGGATGATGAAAAATCTACCCTGCATGAGCTGGCTGCAGAATACAATGTTTCTGCCGAGCGTATCCGTCAGCTTGAAAAGAACGCCATGGAAAAAATTAAAGTTGCGATGTCTTCCAACTAATTTTCATGTTTTGTATATAAAAAAGCCTTCAGATCTGAAGGCTTTTTTGTCTTTTAATGCAGTGTTTCAGCCTGTGCTTTTATGCTAAGGTTAAGCGCAAAATTTTCAGGAAGATCAGTTCAGATGTGGATTGCGATTTCAGCGATTAATCTGGCCCTTGCAGTACTGCTTGGGGCTTTTGGTGCACATGGTTTGAAAACCCGTGCAACTGAAGCACAGCTTGGCTGGTGGCAGACTGCAACCGATTACTTTTTCTATCATGCGCTGGGCTTGTTGCTGTTAGGCATTCTGGCAAAAGTGATTCCACAGTTGCCAATTAAACCAAGTTTTATTTTGATTCAATTGGGCATTTTACTGTTCAGTGGTTCACTTTATATTATGGCACTTGGTTTACCGCGTGGTTTGGGTGCAATTACTCCGATCGGAGGTGCACTGATGATCGCAGGCTGGCTTACTCTGGCCTGGAATGCATTCAAACACATCAAGTAAGAACTGATCACACTCAGAGGGTGCCGAAATGAACATCTATATCAATGGCGAACAACAACAGACCGACTGCACGACCTTAATGGAACTGGTCCAGCATCTTGCGCTTGAAGGTAAGCGCTATGCCGTTGAAGTCAATGAAATGATCGTTCCCAAAAGTAGACTGGCCGCAACGCCAATCTGTGAGGCAGACAAAATCGAAATCATTCACGCTGTCGGTGGCGGCTAAGGTTCGGAAATACTATGCAAGATTTACTTCAAATTGGCTCACGCCAGTTCCAGTCACGTCTGTTGGTTGGTACAGGAAAATATAAAGATTTACAGGAAACAGATCTGGCGATTCAGGCGAGTGGTGCTGAAATCGTGACTGTTGCAATCCGTCGCGTGAATATCGGCCAGCATCCAGACCAGCCAAACCTGCTATCCGTAGTTCCACCGGAAAAATATACCATTCTGCCAAATACTGCGGGCTGTTTTGATGCCAACAGTGCGGTACGTACCTGCATGCTGGCACGTGAACTGCTAGATGGTCATAACCTGGTGAAACTGGAAGTTCTGGGTGATGAAAAAACCTTATATCCAAATATCACTGAAACTTTAAAAGCGGCACGCACCCTGATTGATGATGGTTTTGAAATTATGGTGTATACCTCAGATGATCCAATCGTAGCGCAGGAACTGGAAAGCATGGGCTGTGTAGCGATCATGCCTTTAGGTAGTCTGATCGGCTCAGGTCTGGGAATTCTGAATCCACATACCATTTCCATCATTAAGGAAAATGCCAAAGTTCCTGTTTTGGTCGATGCAGGTGTCGGTACAGCCAGTGATGCAGCGATTGCCATGGAACTGGGTTGCGACGGCGTATTGATGAATACAGCGATTGCGGCTGCACAAAATCCGGTATTGATGGCATCTGCTATGCGTAAAGCGGTAGAAGCTGGTCGTGAAGCATTCCTCGCTGGTCGTATGCCGCGTAAGCGTATGGCTAATGCAAGTTCGCCTGAGACAGGTTATTTCTTTAAATAATAGGGTTCTTTCATAAATCATTTTTGAATCACTGCAAAGCAAATTCCCTCTCCTTGTAGGAGACTTGCGGAGCACATGCTCCTCAGGGAGAGGTTTTGTCTAAGAAATCCCCTCATCCTCTTGCGAAGTAACACTTCTCATCCCAGAGGGAGAAGGAACTTTCAATATCCATTTAAATATGAATATAACGATCATTTTTTGATTTATGAAAGAGATCTAATGTGCTCATAAAAAGTCAGGTACAAAAAAGGACTCAATCGAGTCCTTTTTTGTACTAAGGCATATTAAGGAATCAGCCCTTCATCACGCATAGCAATCTGTACTGATTGACGCTCTGCGACTTTATTACGTATATGAATAATATTTTGATATGGGCTGAGGTCATGCTCAATATGGTTCGACCAGTTGGTAAGTACAAACAGATAAGCATCTGCTGGCCCAAAGTTATCATCCACCAGATAATCATTGTCTGATTCACCAATGGCTTTATCAATGTAGCTTAACAAACGGTCAATTTCTGCATAAGCCTTTTTCTTGGCTTCCTCATTCATTGGTGCACCAAAGAATACAGAATATGCATCATGCAGTTCTGAGTTCAGATAACCTAACCATTCCAGAACTTTGGCACGCCCCATACCTGATGGCGGAATTAAATCTTGTTTTGGATCGTGTTGTGCCAGAAATGGAAGAATCGCAACGTTCTCAGTCAGAATCAGGCCCGGGTTAATTTCCAGTGCTGGAACATAGCCTTTTGGATTGATCTCGTAATAATCTGTGCCTTTCTCGGTTTTATGTGTTTTTAAATCAACACGTTCCAAATCAAAATCAACATTAATTTCATTTAAAATAATATGTGCTGCCAACGAGCATGCACCAGGTGCATAATAAAGCTTCATTTCTGATCCTTGTTATCTACTTCTCAATGTTTTAAATCGCTTCTAACAAACTTTCAAGTGATCAAACCTGTAAATTGCAAAAAAGCGTAACTGCCGCCAAAAGACATTTACTTCTTCAATATTGAGTATATTCCGGACATTTTCAAGTCATTCTTGTGTGGATTTTTAAACCGGGACGATTAAGATACGCGAGGTTCAAAGTGAAATGATGAAATTCTGTGATAAGTCTGAAAAAAGAAGAATGGTTTTCCAATATCCGTACTGATGTCCTGGCAGGATTGGTGGTCGGTTTGGCACTCATTCCGGAATCAATTGCGTTTTCTGCCATTGCTGGCGTCGACCCTCAAGTCGGTCTGTATGCATCCTTCTGTATCGCAGTATCTATTGCTTTCTTTGGTGGTCGCCCAGCCATGATCTCGGCAGCAACTGGTGCGATGGCGCTACTCATGATTACTTTGGTTAAGGAACATGGTTTGCAGTATTTACTGGCTGCCACGGTCCTGACCGGGATTATTCAGGTCATTGCGGGATCATTTAAAGTTGCCAAATTGATGCGCTTTGTTTCGCAATCTGTGGTTTATGGCTTCTTGAATGCTTTAGCGATTCTGATTTTTATTGCACAGATCCCGGAAATGCAAAAAATGGATACTACCGGCTATCTGTTTGTTGCGATGGGTTTGGCGATAATCTATTTATTTCCTTATCTTCCGAAAATTGGCAAAGCCATTCCCTCACCGCTGATTTGTATTATCGTCCTCAGCGGATTGGCTCTTTTACTCGGATCAGATATGCGTACTGTGAGTGACCTTGGCCATTTTCCAGATACCTTACCAATTTTCTTGATTCCAGAAATTCCCCTGAATTTTGAAACACTGCAAATCATTTTTCCTTATTCAGTGACTTTGGCCACTGTCGGTTTGCTTGAAACCATGATGACCACCACTGTAGTGGATGAAGTCACCGATTCTGAAAGTGACCGCCATCAGGAATGCCGTGGTCAGGGTATGGCCAATATTGTCAGCGGTTTTATGGGCGGGATGGCCGGTTGTGCCATGATTGGGCAGTCAATTATCAATGTTTCTTCAGGCGCACGTACCCGTCTGTCTACGCTTGTGGCGGGCGTGTTCTTACTTTGCCTAGTGGTATTTCTGAAAGACTGGCTGGCTTATATCCCGATGGCAGCACTGGTAGCCATTATGATCATGGTGTCATTTACTACATTCCAGTGGGGTGCCATCAAGCAGTTTAACAAGCATCCTCTTGCCTTTAATGTGGTAATGATTGCTGTGGTGCTGGTGGTATTGGCAACGCATAATCTGGCATTAGGCGTGTTAATTGGTGTGGTACTGTCTGCCCTGTTCTTTATCAACAAGCTTGAGAATACAGTTCACGTATATACACATTTGCTAGATGAGCGTTCTCGTCGTTATGTGATTTCCGGACAGATCTTTTTTAGCAGTTCAGACCGTTTCTATCAGTTCTTTGACTTTAAGGAAAATCTAGCAGTTGTTGAGCTGGATCTGACCCATGCCCATATTTGGGATGTCACTTCTGTGAATATGTTGAATAACGTCGTACAGAAATTTAAAGCACAAGGAATTGATGTTCAGGTGATTGGACTGAATGAAGCCAGCAGTACTTTAGTTGACCGTTATCAGACCTGATCACGATTCATATCATTTAAAAGGGTCAATTGGCCCTTTTATTTTCTTGAGAAATAAACTCGATTCCAGTTTTTAGTAGCGAATTCCCGAGAAAAGTTTGACTTGCACCGCTCAGGACTTAAAATACCGCATTCTGAATTTTTAGATTTGCCAAAATTATGTCGAACGATCAATTAGACCAGCAAGTCGTGGAGCTGGACAATTTAAGCGAGCACCGTGAAATTGTGACGTTTATGCGCCGCTCAGCACCGCTGAATACCTCTCAACGTACTGCGCTTGAACAATATGGTCACTTAATTTTGGAATATCCGGTTGGTGATTTACGCCAGCATTTTGAGCACCCTGAACGTCCACTGACTGTAGAAATCGGTTTCGGTATGGGCCGTTCACTGGTATTGATGGCTAAAGCCAATCCTGAACGTAATTTTGTTGGTATTGAAGTGCACGTACCGGGCATAGCACAGTGTGTGTACGAAGCAGGTATGGCAGGCGTAAGCAACTTGCGTGTTCTAGATGCTGATGCGATTCAAGTCCTACGTGAAATGCCGGATAATAGTATCAATACAGTGCAATTATACTTCCCGGATCCATGGCAGAAAAAACGTCACTTCAAGCGCCGTTTCGTATCACATGACCGCATGCCATTGGTTGAGCAAAAGTTAGAACTTGGCGGTACCTTCCACGCTGCAACTGACTGGGAACCGTATGCTGAATGGATGCTGGAAGTTCTTGAAGAGCGTCCACGTTTAGAAAACTTGGCAGGTAAAGGCAATAGCTACCCTCGTCCTGAATGGCGTCCGCAAACCAAGTTCGAGCGTCGCGGTATTGAAGCAGGTCACAAGATTAATGATTTTATCTTTAAGAAAATTTCTTAAGAGCAATCATAAAAAAAGCGCTGAAGTTTCAGCGCTTTTTTTATGAGAACAAATTGGCGAGCCACTTATATATAACAACAAATGCACCCGAAATAGTGCTTAAGAAGAAAAATAAATTTTCATCCTTATACCATTTATAGCCATGCGGATTTTTGCGCTTCTTTCTCGCCATCTGTCACTTAACGCAAAAAGATACGATAAATCAGTTTCAAGATCGAACTGCCATAAGGTGGATAAATCAGCTTCATCAAACTGAATTTCGGACGGCTAAATACCGACTTGGCATGACTAAAGGTCTTAAAGCCTTCATGTCCGTGATAATGCCCCATTCCAGAGGGTCCAATCCCGCCAAACGGCATATCTTCCATACCGGCAGTCATCAGGGTTTCATTCAGACATACTCCACCGCTATGGGTTGCATGCAGGACTTTTTGTTGCTCAGCTTTGTTATAGCCAAAATAATACAGTGCCAGTGGTCGGTCATGCTGGTTGATATATTCAATGACTTCATCCATCTGCTCATAGCCAATGACGGGTAGAAGCGGTCCAAAGATTTCATTCTGCATGATCAGCATATCGTCATGGACATTGGTCAGGACCAGGTGCGGCAAACGGCGTCCATCTACACCTTGCTCAATCTGATGCAGTTCAGCACCTTTGGCTTGAGCATCCTCAATATAGTGTTTTAAACGGGTAAACTGCCGCTCATTGATGATGGTTGTATAATCCGGATTGCTCAAAATACTGTTTGGGTAGAATTGTCGAATGGCATTGAAATAAGCTTCGATAAAGGATTGGATTTGTGACTGATGTACAAATGCATAGTCTGGTGCCACACAGGTCTGTCCGGCATTCATGGTCTTGCCAAAAGCCAGACGGCGTGCGCTTTCCTGTAAATCCGCATCCTTCGCAACGATAACAGGTGACTTGCCCCCAAGCTCCAAAGTCACTGGTGTCAGATTCTCTGCTGCTGCATGCATCACATGACGTGCAATTGAGGTCGCGCCAGTAAAAAGCAAATGATCAAATGGCAAAGTAGTAAATTGCTGAGCAACCTGCGCATCTCCCGTGACTACCGTAATCTGGTCAGCTGGAAAATAACGGACAATCAGCTGTTGAAACAGGCTGGAAAATTCCGGGGTATATTCACTCATTTTCAGCATGACCCGGTTACCCGCAGCCAATGCCTGACCCAAAGGACCAATGGCAAGGAACAACGGATAATTCCACGGCACCACAATACCGACCACACCTAGCGGCTGATACATCACATAACCTGTGGCTGGCTGGAATAAAATACCAACCTGCCGCTTACTCGGCTTCATCCATTTTTTCAGATGTTTTAAGCTGTGTTTCAGTCCATTCAAACTGGTCAGTACTTCAAACAGCTTGGTTTCATCCAGACTCCGATTGGAGAAATCCCGACTAATGGCGGCAGCCATCTCATCCTGATGTTTCACCACCATTTGATATAGCATTTTGAGTTGCTGTTGACGCTGCTCATAGCCTGGATATGCTGCTTGCATACACGCCTGACGCTGGTGCTGAAAAATATCCTGCATGTGTTTGGCACTATCCAGATTCGTACCTTGTTCCCATGACGTCATATGCTGTCCCTATTTATTCGGTAAAATGAAATTCTCATATTCTTAAGCAACTTTTGGCGCCCGCTGTCTTGCCTGGATCAAATCCACAGCTTTTTCTGCAATCATCATCGTTGGTGCATTGGTGTTGCCATTCACGACCGATGGCATGACCGAAGCATCAATCACCCGCAGATTTTGAATACCATAGACGCATAGTTCAGGATCGACCACAGACATATCATCAACGCCCATCTTACAGCTACCAACCGGGTGATACACCGTATCTACCCGATTACGCAGAACTTCCCGGATATCCTCATCATTTTTCACATGAGCCGTAAATAAATCCTGCTTATACAAACTGGAAAGCGATGGTGACTGCATCAATTTTTGTGTCAGTTTAAAGCCTTGAACCAGATCCTCCAAATCGCGTTCATCGTTCAAGAAATTTGGATCAATAAGTAATGGATCATGAATATTTGGTCCGCTCAGTTTAATCGAACCACGGCTGCGTGGATTTAATAAACACACATGACAGGAAATGCCGTGACTGCTACGGAATTTACGTGCATGATCATCTACTAATGCCACCACGAAATGCAATTGCAGATTGGGAATTTTCAGTTCTGGCGAACTTTTGATGAAACCGCCACATTCAGCAAAATTGGATGCAATCATGCCGCGGCGTTCACTGCGATATCGCCCAATCTGCTTAAACATATCCAGTGAACCTGACATGGAGACCCCGAAGGTTCCAGCAAATTCCTTGACGCTGTAGCCAAAAATAAAATCGGGATGATCATGAAAATTCTTTCCGACGCCAGGCAAGTGATGTTTGAGTTCGATGCCATGTTGTTTTAGTTCTTCAGCATCCCCAATACCCGAAAGCATCAGGATGTGTGGAGATTGCATGGCACCTGCCGAGAGCAAGACTTCCTGCCGTGCTCGTAACGTTTTTAACTGCCCGGCATGTTGCACTTGGACACCAACTGCGGCTTTTTGTTCGATTATAATTTTATGCGTGGTGGCTTTAGTCCATATGGTTAAATTCGGACGATTCAAATGTGGAAACAGATAAGCTCGAGCTGCGCTACAGCGCTCACCATTGTCATGAGTCACCTGATAAACGCCTAATCCTTCCTGCTCTGCAGCATTAAAATCATCCAGCACTGGATAGCCCTGCTCACGTGCTGCCTGTAAATACCGCTCATGGAAAATACTGTCTGTTTGCACATCTGATACATGCAAAGGACCTGCATTGCCATGATATTCATTCTGAATACGGTGGTTATTCTCAGATCGGATGAAATATGGCAATACTTCATCATAAGACCAGCCGGTACAACCTTGCGCTGCCCAATCATCATAGTCGGCACGATTGCCACGGATATAAATCATGGCATTAATGGCCGATGAACCACCTAAACATTTCCCTCTGGGCTGATAGCCTTTACGTCCATTCAATCCTTTTTGAGGAACGGTTTCAAAAGCCCAGTTGTTAATTTTGGTGGGTAAACTCATGACACAGGCTGCCGGAATATTTACCGTCCAGGCATTGCCATGCCCCCCTGCTTCTAAAAGACATACAGAAATATTGGGATCTTCACTGAGACGGCTGGCCAATACGCATCCTGCACTCCCTCCACCAATAATGATGTAGTCAAATTCCTGCATTTTTAGTTATCCATGTTTTATTTCTTATAAGAACAACTTATGCCATTTTTCTTCCAAGAACAATGGATAGGCAGAATGTATCAGTGAAAATTCATGATTATACAATCAGGGCTTTATTTGCCCTCAAAAAACTCAACGTATGAGACTCTGACAACGCACCAATGTTAGCTCGATCTCATCCTTAAACTTCAGCATTGGCCCCCACCAAAAGCCTTTTTTCGTTTCAACCCGCAGATCTTTAAAACTGCGTTGAATACCTTGATCCAGTAGCGTAGAACCTGAGCTTTTTAAAAGTTTAATACCCCAAACGGTATAATTAGAATTGACCAAAACTTCGATCGGCAATTTCATTTGCTCTGGTTTTTGCTCATCCTTTTGATACCACACCGTGATTTGTGGCACTTGCAAATAGAAAAAATCCATCTGTTTGATTCGATCATATTCATCCGTCCATTGTTGCTGTGATTGATAAATTTTTGAATCAAATGAATAGTGACAAATGTCTACTTTAGATTCATATTGCATTTTCGCACTTGCAATCCTTGGCTGTGCTTGAACAGTACTGAATGAGCTCATACTCCACATCAGTACTGCGAGAATCATCACGATTTTAACATTCAACTGTTTCAACAAAACTTGACTCACTGCGTTTGATGGCGTGCCAGTAACTGGTCACTTAGTACGGTATAGACCTCAGCCAAATCTGATCGCTTCATCTCGCTTAACATGGCTTGATGCATCATCAAGATATTCTGATCCCCTCGCATGGCTGGACCTGTCTGCATCTGACGTGGCTCATTCTGCGTCGCTTTATTCGTTGTTTCCAAGATCAATGGATAAAGCAGACTAAAATCCACTTGCTGTGCTTCTACGACCTGTTTGGCCATGTCATAACAGTAATTACTAAAATTACAGGCAAAGACTGCAGCTAAATGCAGGCTCAAGCGTTGCTCTGAGCTATAGAGGTAGACTCTATTGCTTAGGCTATTTGCTAAATGCTGAAGAGTTTTCTGGTCTTCGGAATCATGCGCTTCGATAAATAAAGGCGTATTTTCCCAATTAACCTCACGTTCCAGACTAAAGGTTTGTAAGGGATAAAATACTCCCGCACGTGCATGGATCTGTTTCAACACATCTACATGGGTACTACCAGACGTATGTACGATCAAGTTGTGCTGCAAATGTGGATGAATCTGTTCGATGACGCTAGCAATAGACTGGTCACTCACTGCAATAATGATCAGATCCACACGATTATCCAACTGCTCAGGTCTCTCAATTGCCTGCGCCTGAAATTGATCTGCCAATTGCTGTGCCTTTTCTAAAGTCCGGCTATAGATCTGCACAATCTCATGTTGTACTGACAATACGCGGGCAAGATGATAGGCCACTCGCCCTGCCCCAATAATGCTAATCCGCATCTGTTACTCATCCTGATCAATTGTACACAGCATGCCAATAAAAAAAGAACGAAGCAATTCGTCCTTTTTATTTTGGTCAATTTATTTAAATACGTTATCTAAATAAACCGTTCTTTCAGTCTTAGATTTATACTTTCTGTTTTACACCCTGGTCATCGACTGCACGTACAGTTCCGGTATTAGTATTCATAACTTCAAACGCAATACGACGATTCTTATAACGGTCAACGTCTTTAGCATTTCCCGCATTTGGCTGAGCTGGCCCCATGCCTACCGCACTTAACTGTGAAGGATCAACCCCCTGTTCCA
Organism: Acinetobacter sp. ASP199; assembly: GCF_022700675.1. Taxonomy (NCBI): domain Bacteria; kingdom Pseudomonadati; phylum Pseudomonadota; class Gammaproteobacteria; order Moraxellales; family Moraxellaceae; genus Acinetobacter; species Acinetobacter sp. ASP199. The sequence continues at coordinate 1,132,170 of NZ_CP062182.1, read as the reverse complement.
CCATATAGGTCACAATTGCCTGCGCACGCTGTAAGGACAACTGTTTATTGAGCTCTTCATCGCCTTGAGCATCTGTATGCCCAATCACTTGCAAATTCACATGTGGTGCACGTTTAATTAAAGCTGCAGCCTGATTCAGAATTGACTGATTGGTTGCCGGGATTTCAGTTGAGCCTGGAGCAAAGTTGATTGCTTGCAGATTTAAAGCGGTCGCAACATCTAAAGCCCGGATTTGTTCTATGGGCATACTTGCCAACACTTTTTCAGCTTCATTGCTCGGCGTATTAACTGCCTGTGCAGTGCTAATTGGCTTTTGCGTCATGACGGTCATATTTTTTGCCAGCTGGCGAATTTCACCTGCGATACGTTCAGCATCGGCTGAATTACCGGCTTGCACAGAAACCTGATTTCCCTCCCAATGCAAGCTGGCATTTGGCACACCCTGCATTGCTTTTAATACAGATGGAATCGTATCCTGATCGATGAATTCAGAATGGTAATTATCATTATTTTCTGAACCACAGCCGATATTGTAATTAAAAATCTGTTTGATCTCATTTTGTAGAATTTCCATATATTGAGGATCATTAATCTGTACCTGACAGCTCGTGATCTGCCCTTCACTTCCCGTACTTAATTTTAGAAATGCAGTTTCAGTTGCCACTGCTTTAGAGGCATTTTGCATATCCCGGATATCATCCGGATCATCATCACGTGTGCAGCCCCGGAAGAAGAACATAATTAAAGCAGCCACGATGATAAAGGCAATGACCGGAATTAAAAAACGTGATCTTCTTTCTTTTTGAATCGCCGGTTCAACAGGTTCAGGATCAATTCCGGGTACAGGCGTTGGATGATGATCGACCAGTGGTGATGCACCTAGGGCAAGTAAAAGCGGCGATGCCCAAGTCGGCAGTGCTTTTTGAATTGCATCATTATTGGTTTCAATTACATAATTAATTGCATCAGGATGAGAGGCATCTGCTTCTGTTTTTAGATACTCAATGGTTGGTTTAGTCGAACGATTTAAGGTCTGTTCAAGTTGTTCTTGTGACACGCCATCTGACAGGCTCGCCAGATGATCAAGCAGACGCTGTTTGATTTCTGGTTTTTCTGTGAATAATTCACTGATCTTTGGATTTAATTGCTGACTGAGGTTTTCTACCTGTTCCGGATGCACACGCAATATGCTCAGGAAAATAGGATAAAATTGAGCCAGTGCCTGCTCTTTGGCAGCGACATACTCCGTTTCGCCTTGCAGCACAGTCGGAGTGACATTACGTTTTAATCGTTGAATCAGGTTGTCATTCATAAAGTCACCATTCTTTTGATTTTTTAATGATTAATATTTATTCAGTTTAAGGCCCGATCTTTTTAGAAAATGTAAATAGTTGTATGGAAATCATAACGTTTCACTAGTGCTAGTTAATGATATGTTTACCAAAATAAAAAAAGTCAGCCGAAGCTGACTTTAATTAAAACAATCATTAACTGATTTATGCAGACACAAAGCTTTGTAAAACTTTTCCTTTAACCTTTTGATTGATCAATGGCGTATTTTTACCTTGTGACACAATACTCTCTTTCGTTAGAGTCCATTCCAGTTCCGGATCAACCAGTACCCAACCTGATTCATTCATCCAGCGCTCTTGCATTTTAGCGACCTGAGCAGGTGCAAATGTCACTTTCTCTACCCATTCTAATGGACTGAACAAACCTTCATTAATCAGTTGCAAACCAAATGGAACGAAGGTATCAAATGCAGTAAAGCCAGGCTGCGTTTCTGCAAACGGCGCCATTTTCGCTGAACTGCTGAGTGGTTCATGATGCGTACAGATTGCATCAATCACACCAGACTTCACACCTTGGCGTAATAGTTCTTTATCTGATTCAGAACGCAATGGCGGACGAACATGAGCCAGCGAGTTGAAGCCGTCAATCAGTGCATCGGTCAAATGCAATTGATGCATCGCTACATCACAAGTCACAGGTAGACCTTTTTCTTTAGCAATACGAATCAGTTCTACTGAGGCGCCGCAAGACAATAAACCAAAGTGTGCACGGACTTTAGTCGCTTCAATCATCAGCAAGTATTTAGCAATCGCGACTGTCTCTGCCAGTGCTGGAATCATTGGTAAACCTTGACGCGATGCCACGAAGCCTTCGTGTACACAACCATCTTTAGCAATTTGTGGTTCTTCTGCATAGAACACCACAGTCATGTCTAGACCCGCTGCATATTCAAGCGTACGAAGCACAACATCATCGTTGGCAAAAGGTGCATTTGCGTTTGAAACCGCGCTACAACCACCTTTTTTCAAGCCCGCCATATTTGCAGGTTGATTGCCTTGTAAGCCTTGGGTTTGTGCACCAATCACTTGTAGATAAATACCACCATCCAGCATGGCTTTTTCAACCAGACCGTGAATTAAGGCGCCATTATCCTGCACGATTGGCTTTGAATCTGGTGGCGTAAACACATGCAGAATACCGTTTTCACGCGCTGCTTTGCCTTCAGATTTTAAGGTACCATGCTGTTGCTGACCTGGCTCACGCAGACGTGCGCACAGATCGACCATCGTAGGCATCAGCCATTTACCTTGACCATTAATGGTTTCTGACAAATTTGCAGTTTCAGCAATACGTTTACCATTTTCCAGGTAAACTGTTTGTACGCTGTCAGTTTTTTCGATTGGGTCTAGAACTCGAACATTCTCAATTTTAACAATAGACATGACTTATTCCTTATACCGCAATCGCTTCAATCAAACCCTGTTCCTGGAGCTGGCCCTGCATTGAAAGTGCCAACACCGCCATACGTACTGCAATCCCGTTGGTTACCTGATTCAGAATCACTGACTGTGGACCATCTGCAATACTGGAATCAATCTCCACACCACGGTTCATTGGACCTGGGTGCATGACGATGCAATCCGGTTTTGCCAGTGCCAGACGTTCTTTATTCAGACCATACATTTTGTAGAATTCAGCTTGTGAAGACAGCGCCGGTGAATCAATACGTTCGTTCTGAATACGTAAAGTAATAATCACGTCGCAGTCTTTGATGCCATCTTCCATATTATTGAACAGACGAACTTCTGGACCGTAATCATCGAAGCCATAAGGAAGTAAAGTATTCGGCGCAATAACACGGATATCTTTACAGCCCAAGGTTTGCAAGGCTGCGACATCAGAACGTGCTACGCGTGAATGCTTGATGTCACCAATGATGGCAATTGAAATATCTTCAAAGTTCTTTTTGGTCTCACGGCGAATGGTGAGCATATCTAGCATGGCTTGGGTTGGATGGGCATGACGGCCATCACCCGCATTAATAATTGCCAGATTTGGACAGACATCTTTGGCAATAAAATGCGCTGCACCAGAAGATGAATGACGTACTACGAAAATGTCCGCTGCCATTGCTTCAAGGTTCCACAAGGTATCGCGCAGCGTTTCACCTTTAGAGGTACTTGAACGTGCGATATCGATATTAAGAACGTTAGCAGAAAGGCGCTTCGCAGCTGCTTCAAAAGTGGTACGAGTACGGGTAGAGTTTTCAAAGAAAAGGTTCATTACCGTTCGCCCTTCGAGCAAATTATTGGTAATGAGCTGATTTTGGTCATTAAAAAAGGACGCCGCGGTGTCCAGTATTTTTGTAAGAGTTTCTTTAGAAAGACCTTCGATAGTCAAGAAGTGTTTTAGATTGCCTTCTTTATTGAGTTGAATCTGGCTCGGTGTATGCAATGCAGCCAAGTGCATGAGAGATTCCTTATACGTTAAGTCAACGTATTATACAGAGATTCACTCCTGTTCGCACTTGGGAAATCGGCTACTTGTACAAAAACCGACTTGATAATAAAAATTGATTTTAAAATTCCTATGTATTTTTTCAATAAGATAATTTAACCTTTTTCAGGTTGCTGTTTTTGCATGCAAAAAATGAGTGCTTCAGTCTGGAGCATCCGCACTCATAACCAGCTTAGCGCAATGCGCCAATATAACGGTGTGCAACCTGGGCGCGATAAATATCTTCTTCTGTAGGTTCTACGACAATCAAGTCATCTTGAACATGCTGGGTTGTATCCATTAAAGATTCATTCTGATCCATAGAAAGATCGAAAACCTGTCTTAATTTTTCTACCAGTCGCGATAACTCCTCATCTTGAGTTGCTATAGCCAGCTCAATCACATGCTTTGCATAGTCTTTATTTTCAGACAGGTAAATTGCATCAATCACACGACCTGAAACACGTCTTAAACGCGCATAAATTAAAGTTGCAATTGAAAAGCTATCCCCATTCACCATTTTAAACCCCCAATTATTTTAATAAATGAGACTGTAACCCCTCCCCAGTGGCCACAGTCTCATATCGTATAAGGAGCAATTTTCATACCAATTTAGTTCACTTATCATGTATTTAATATTTATTTCATGGTAGCGGGTTTGTTCAGGTGAAATTTCAAAGCCAATCGAAACAATTTCAAAAGCTTTAAAAGGCAAAATACGGTAAACTGAGCGCAGTTTTTTATTTATTTTTTCCGGTCTCTCTATTTTATGAATACCTCTTCACGTTTAAGCAATTATTGGGTCACCTGTGCCGATGGTCTGGAAACCTTATTAGAAGAAGAAATCAAAGGTTTAGGTGTTCAGGATATTGAACGTTTCCCGGGTCGTCTGACCTTTAAAGGTACACTGGAAAATGCCTACCGCATCTGTATGTGGTCTCGTCTGGCTTCTCGTGTCCTGATGCCCATCCACACGCATGAAATTGAATTCTCCCATGATGCGCGTGATGTGGCTGAAGAGCTTTATGAAGGTGCGATCAGCTTTGACTGGTCACTGATTTTTGCACCACAAAGTACCTTCGCGATTCGTCTGCATGTCGAACGTGAGATTAAGGTGAATACCCAGTTTGCCACTTTGCGTGCGAAAGATGGTGTCGTGGATTCCTTTATGGAAGCCGTGGGTAAACGTCCAAGTATCGATACCAAACAGCCAGAAATCACCATGTATATTCTGGCTGGTAAAAAAGCCCATACCTACTGCCTAGACCTTTCTGGTGATTCGCTGCATAAACGTGGCTATCGTCGCTTTATGACTGAAGCACCAATCAAGGAAAACCTGGCAGCGGCGATCCTGCAAAAAGGCGGCCTGAAAGACATCAACCCGGATATCGTGGTTGATCCAATGTGTGGTTCAGGGACCTTTATTATTGAATCTTTAATGATTCTGACTGATCGTGCACCAGGTCTGGTACGTCGTTTCGGCTTTAACGGCTGGAATGGTCATAATCATGAATTGTGGATGGAAATCAAAGCCGAAGCTGCTGAACGTCATAAAGCTGCGCTGGAAAATCCACTACCAAAATTCTATGCCTTCGATGCAGACTGGGAAGCAGTAAAAGCGACCAAGCAAAATATCATTGCGGCAGGTTTTGAATCGGCACTCGACCAGATCATGATCGAAGAACGTACTTTAAATGACTGGCCTGATTTTCAGGCTGAAGGCAAGAAAGTCTTCTTCGTGACTAACCCACCTTATGGTGAGCGTTTAGGTGACAAGGCTTCTAACCGTGCATTGTACTTGGGTCTGTCTAATCTGTTGCAAAAGAATTTCCCGAATCAAAAAGCAGCCGTCATTGCCTCACAAGTTGAACAGGCAGATGTCTTGGCGCTCAATGATCCACAAATTCTACGTCTGATGAACGGTAAATTACCAATTTATATCCGTTTCGGTACAGTTAAACCGGCTGCAGTGGTACGTCCATTCCTGGAAAGCTGGCAGCCGCAGCAATTCGAGCCAATCGAAGGTGCCATGGAATTTGCCAACCGTCTGACCAAGAATATGCAAACCCTGAAAAAATGGGCGGTGAAAGAAAATATTCACTGTCTACGTTTGTATGATGCAGACTTGCCTGACTTTAATGTGGCGGTAGACCTGTATGGGGAGCGTCTGCATGTTCAGGAATATGCACCACCGAAAAAAATTGACCCTGAAAAAGCCAAAAAACGTTTTAACCTGGCTTTACAGGCGATTCGTGCTGTGACTGGTTTGGGCCGTGATGCAATCTTTATCAAGACTCGTGCCCGTCAGGAAGGTAAAAACCAGTACACCAAACAAAGTACTGCATCTAAGCGTTTTATCGTGCAGGAAAGCCAAGCCAAAATTCTGGTCAACCTGACCGATTATCTGGATACTGGCCTGTTCCTGGATCACCGTCAGATGCGTCTACGCATTGCTAAAGAAGCCAAAGGCAAACACTTCCTGAATCTGTATAGCTACACCTCTACAGCCAGCTTACATGCAGCCCTAGGCGGTGCAGCAAGTACCACCAGCGTGGATTTATCTAATACCTATCTAAACTGGTCGAAAGAAAACTTTGTTCTAAACGGTTTAACTGTAGATCACGCTGATGAGCAACATCAGTTCTTTGCATCTGACTGTTTCGAATGGCTGAAAGAAGGTCATGAGCAATATGAGCTGATCTTTATCGATCCACCGACATTCTCGAACTCGAAGAAATTCTACGGAACCTTTGATGTACAGCGTGACCATGTTTCGCTACTCAAGCGTGCCATGAACCGTTTAACCACGGATGGTACTTTGTATTTCTCAAATAACTATCGTGGTTTCGAAATGGATGAAATGATTGAAGGTTTATATGACGTAGAAGAAATCACCCATGAAACCATCGGTCCTGATTTCAAGCGTAACCAGAAGATTCACCGTGCATGGAAAGTCACCCATCCAAAAATGTAATACGTGAATATGAGATAAAGAAAAACCCAGCCTAGGCTGGGTTTTTCTTTTCTGAGAATACCGAATTAATTAAGTTTCATCTTATCAAAGACCAATTCACCATTTTCGGCGCTCACCACAATGGTATCGCCTGGGTTGAATTTGCCTTCAAGGATGTTTTGCGCCAGACCATTTTCAATGCGTTGCTGGATCGCACGTTTCAGTGGACGCGCACCATATAAAGGATCGAAGCCCACATCAATTAACTGATCAAAAGCACTATCTTCCACAGATAAGCGCAAGTCGCGTTCTGCCAGACGTTGACGTAGACGATTCAACTGGATATCGGCAATACCACGGATCTGTGCTTTTTCCAGTGAATGGAACACGACCAGTTCATCAATACGGTTAATGAATTCTGGACGGAAATGTTCCGATACCGCATTCATTACCACGCTACGCACTTCATCTCGGGTCGCACCGCTGCCCAGCTCACGTACATCGCTTGAACCCAGGTTAGAGGTCATTACGATGACGGTATTCTTGAAGTCCACCACACGACCTTGTGAGTCAGTCAGGCGGCCATCATCCAGCACTTGCAACAAGATGTTAAATACATCCGGATGCGCTTTCTCTACTTCATCGAACAACACCACGCTATATGGTTTACGACGTACTGCTTCAGTCAGCACACCACCCTCTTCATAACCGATATAGCCCGGAGGGGCACCAACCAGACGACTGACAGAATGTTTTTCCATAAATTCCGACATGTCGATACGGATCATTGCATCGTCACTGTCAAACAGGAAGTTCGCCAAGGCTTTGGTCAACTCGGTCTTACCCACCCCGGTTGGACCCAGGAACAGGAATGAACCACTTGGACGGTTTGGATCAGACAATCCAGCACGTGAACGCCGGACTGCATTCGACACTGCCACGACAGCTTCATCCTGACCGACCACACGTTTATGCAGGAATTCTTCCATATGCAACAGTTTTTCGCGTTCACCTTGCAGCATTTTTGCCACTGGAATACCAGTTGCAGCACTTACCACTTCTGCAATTTCATTGTCAGTGACTTTGTCACGCAGCAGTTTTGGCGCTTCGCTTTCTTCAGCTGCTTCAATACGTTCCAGCTGCTTCTGCAACTCAGGAATCACGCCATACTGATAACGTGCCGCTTCTGCCAGATCACCTTCACGTTGGGCTTTTTCTAGTGCAATACGGGCTTGATCCAGTTTCACCTGAATGTCTTTATTGCCCGCAACCAGCGCCTTGTCTGCACGCCAAATTTCTTCCAGCTCGCTGTACTCTTTCTCAACGGTTGCAATCTGATCTTCCAGATATTTCACTTCAGATTTTGCACCCGAATCTTCATCTTTTTTCACTGCTTCCAGCTGCATTTTTAGCTGAATCAAACGGCGTTCAAGTTTATCCAGCGCTTCTGGCTTAGAATCCAGCTCCATTTTAATACGTGAAGCTGCCTCATCAATCAGGTCAATCGCTTTGTCCGGCAACTGACGGTCAGTGATGTAACGATGTGACATTTTCGCTGCAGCAATAATTGCAGAATCCAGAATCTGCACCCCGTGGTGGGTCGCATAGCGATCTTTTAGACCACGCAGGATTGCAATGGTATCTTCTACACTCGGCTCATCCACCAATACTTTCTGGAAACGACGCTCTAAAGCCGCATCTTTTTCAATGTACTGACGGTATTCATCCAAAGTTGTCGCACCGACACAGCGCAGTTCACCACGTGCCAATGCTGGTTTCAGCATGTTACCGGCATCCATGGCACCATCACCCTTACCTGCACCCACCAGCGTATGCAGCTCGTCGATGAACAGGATGATTTCACCTTCGTGTTTCGCCAAGTCTTTCAGGACAGCTTTTAGACGCTCCTCAAACTCACCACGATATTTGGCACCAGCGAGTAATGAACCCAAGTCCAGAGATAAAACACGTTTACCTTTCAGACCTTCTGGAACTTCACCATTGACGATACGTTGTGCCAGACCTTCTACGATGGCAGTTTTACCTACACCGGGCTCCCCGATGAGAACCGGGTTATTTTTGGTACGGCGCGACAGGACCTGAATGGTACGGCGAATTTCATCATCACGACCAATCACTGGATCCAGCTTGCCCTGTCGTGCACGCTCAGTCAGGTCAATAGTGTATTTATTTAAAGAGTCACGCTGATCTTCATGATTATTGCTCATGACTTTTTCATTGCCTCGAATTTGATGAATGACTTGCTTTAAGGTCTCGGCTTTAACCCCTACCTCACTTAAAAGTGATTTGGTTTTGCCTGTTTCCGCTAGTGCTAACAATACCCAGTCGGTAGAAAGAAATTCATCCCCTGCCTTTTGGGCAAAACTGTCTGCCAGATGCAAAACTTTCGCTGCTTCAGGACTCAGGTTAATATCACCGGTGGACTGGCTTAAAGTCGGCGCATTACTCAGGGCAGTTTGCAGCTTGGTCTGCAAATCACGTAAGTTAGCACCTGCCTGTTGCAGCAGACTGACATTGGATGATTCATCTAACAAAGTTGCCAGAATGTGAATACCGTCAATAGAAGCATGATCTTTACCCATTGCCAAAGATTGTGCATCTGAAAGGGTTTGCTGCAGGCGATTTGTAAATTTCTCAAAGCGCATTATTGTTATTCCTCACAACAAATTTTTAACTTAATTTATATATGGGAGCATGCACACAAATTTCAAATAAATTTTTATATATTTTTCAAAAACTTAATATAAATATTAGGCAGTCTTCAATAATAATATTGGTGTAGTCCAATCATATTTCAAGTGAGGTCAGCAGAATTTTTCATGAAGCCATCAACTTAATTCAATGAAATAGAAAAAGCCTTTATTAATAAAGGCTTTTTACAAAATGAGATTATAAAAATTATGGTGCCGGATTCGGCTGTTGACGGTGAATTGCCTCAATACCTTTCAGTACTTCCTCAGACAGGTCTACTTCAAAAGCCTGAATATTTTCTTTTAGCTGATCCAGGCTGGTTGCGCCAATAATTGTACTGGTCACAAAGAACTGTTGCTTAATAAATGCCAGTGCCAATTGGGTCAGGCTCAAACCATGCTGCTCCGCCAATTGTGCATATTGCTCCACTGCCCATTCACTTTCCGGATTGCTATAACGGCTAAAGCGTGAGAATAAAGTCACACGGGCATTGGCAGGGCGCGCACCATGGCGGAATTTACCCGTCAGATAACCAAAGGCCAGTGGTGAATATGCCAGCAAGCCAACACCTTCATATTTGGCAATTTCTGACATCCCAATTTCATAGCTACGATTAAGCAAGTTATATGGATTTTGTACGCTGACAAATTTGGATAACCCCAGTTTCTCTGCCAGATGCAGAAACTTCATGGTGCCCCATGGGGTTTCATTGGATAGACCAATATAACGAATACGACCTTGCTTGATTTCATTATGTAAAGCAGTCAGTGTTTCTTCCAGATCCGTTACTGTACGATCCTCTGCTGCTTCAGCATTGCCATAGCCGAGCTTGCCAAAGAAATTGGCTGGGCGTTGTGGCCAATGCAGCTGATACAGGTCAATATAATCAGTTTGCAAACGTGCAAGCGAATGATCAATCGCAGCAGAAATCTCTGAAGCCACAAACTTGGTTTGACCCTCACGAATATGACTACCGCCCTGAGATGGTCCGGCAATTTTAGAGGCTAAAAACAGTTTGTCACGACCTCCACGTGATGCAATCCAGTTCCCGATAATACGCTCTGTGGCACCTTGGGTTTCCGGTTTGGGTGGTACTGGATACATTTCTGCGGTATCCCAAAAATATAGTCCTTGATCCAGCGCATAATCGAGCTGTTCAAAAGCTTCTTGTTGGGTATTTTGCTCACCAAAAGTCATGGTGCCTAAACAGATTTCTGGAAGTAAAATGCCGGTATCTGCAAGTGGTTTGAATTGCATGAATAATCCCTGTCTATTCTAGATTCGACTTATCGTAATAAAGTGCATCTAGAGTATAGAAGGAAAGCAACAGGCTGAAATCATCTTTTCTGAGAAGTTTGTTCTGATTTGTGATGTTGCATTTTCTGCAGGCATAAAAAAGCAAACCCTGAGGTTTGCCCTTTTATCAAAATCCTAGCTTAATCTTCAGACTCATCTTCAGCTGGTACTTCGTTCTGTTCCAGTGATGCATCAAAGATCAGAATCGCTTTACCCTCAGTTTCGATCATGCCTTGCTCTTCAAGCGTTTTCAGCACACGACCCACCATTTCACGGGAACAACCCACGATACGGCCGATTTCCTGACGGGTGATACGGATCTGACGACCATTTGGCAGAATCATCGCTTCAGGCTGAGCTGAAAGATCGATCAGGCAACGCGCAATACGACCAGAAACATCAATAAATGCCAGGTCAGTTACTTTACGCGTCGTATTCTTCAGACGGCGAACCAGCTGGGCAAATACCGCATAACTCAAGTCAGGATATTGCTTGCTGAGTTCATGAAAGTTTTCGTAGCTAATCTCTGCAATTTCACAAACATCACGCGTACGAACTTCTGCAGTACGTTGTGGATTTGCTTCGAAAAGACCCATTTCCCCAAAGAAGTCTCCCGCATTTAAATAAGCTACCACAATCTCACGCTCATCATCTTCACGAAGAATGATAGACACAGACCCCTTCAGAATTAAATACAGAGATTTAGATTCTGTTCCTGCATCAACGATCGTTGTACGTTTTGGGTAACGGTTGATATATGCACGTTTTAATAATGCCTTCACGGATTCTGGTAATTGCCCCGGAGAAAGTGCATCTGTGCTTAATTGTGAAAAGTTTGAAGTCATGCTTAACAGTTCCAAATAAGGATAATTTTTAGATCGCACAAGACCTAATGTGAACTTGTCACACAGTGGGAATGAAATTCCTTATCAACCCAATTTATGTTAGTGTACAGTTACTTCGTAAATTTATAGCTTTTTTTAGGTAGTTGCAATGCAAACAAGTGTACATTGGCTAGAGAATGTTGCTTTTGAAGCAAAAACTCAAAGTGGTCATACTGTGATTATGGATGGCTCACCAGAATACGGTGGTGAGAACCGTGGTCCTCGCCCAATGGAACTTCTATTAACCGGGTTGGGTGGTTGTGCTTCGTTTGATATTGTCACCATTTTAAAGAAAGCACGTCAGGACATTACCGATGTTCGCTGTGAATTGAATGCAGAACGTGCCGATGCCATTCCTGCGGTATTTACGAAGATTCACCTGCATTTTGTGGTGACCGGTAAAGGTATTAAAGAAAAGCAAGTCGCTAAAGCAGTCGAACTGTCTGCCGAGAAATACTGCTCAGCCAGCAAAATGCTGTCTGATGGTGGCGTAGAAATCACTCACGATTTTGAAATTATTGAAGCTGAATAATCTAGTTGATGTAATTATAAAAGCGGTCCTGGTGACCGCTTTTTCTTTGACTATCATTAGATGTTTGGACAACACCATTTAAGTCGATGTGGAAGTCAAATAAGTTGAACCATCTTCAAAAATTAACTGCTTTTCAGGCAGTCTTAAAGCCCCAAGATGATGAGCATACTCAGCTTGTTGCTGTCGGTCACGATAACGCCTGCCCACTGAATAGTCGACACAGAATACATTCTGCTGCTGTCCAAACCATTGCAGGGCATCAATGTGCTTAAACAGACCGGATTTTTCTTCGGTGGTTTTAAAGTTTCGCCAATAATGGCCAATCACGACAGGTATCGTATCTGTATAACACTCCCACCATGGCAAACGATCAATCATGCGCCAGCGTCCCCCTGCATAGACTGGACGTTGCGCAATTTTCTCTGCACCTGAGCTTAAGGTACGAATCGGATTTTGCATCTGGTCGCGTAACTCTTTCTCAGCGATATATTTTAATAAGGGAATGCTAGCTGCTGGATCCTTGAATTGTCCCTGATATTGCTGCTGTTTGCTCTGGATATATTCATCAAAGCCCAAAGTCTGCAACTCAAGTTCATTTTTCAGGACAAAATGGTCATAAGCCTGTCTAATTGAATTAAAAGGAACAGATTTCAGTTGTTGAATTGCTTGTGTATCCCAGCAAGCATGCACAATTCTTAAATGGGGTGCATCTAGAGCCAAAGGCAGGCTGTTTAGAAATTCTAGAATCCATGCACGATCCTGAATTGAAGCCTGAACTGAATCAAAAGTTTTGAGATCATCCTGATGCGGTGAACCAAAAAACCAGCCATTGCCTTCCCGTAGCGTATCGGTTAACAAGTTGATTTCATGATTACCCAGAATGCATTGCGCATTGCCATTTTCTATCAAGGTTTTAACCTGCCTGATGACAGCGATACTGTCTGGTCCACGATCACACAGATCTCCGACAAAAATCAGTTTACGCTGTTCAGGATGATAGCCCTCTAGATCGTAGCCCAATACTTGTAATAATTGTTGTAGCGCATCGATCTCACCATGAATATCGCCAACAATATCCACCGGACCATCAAAAGTCTGCTGTATGAATATCTGATTACTCATGGCTCTACCCTACCCAGGTCAATAAAACCTTTTTTTAATATAGCGCTTATACTTTAAATCAATATAACAAGTTCAGAATTATTTTTTAATCATTTCGATTATTCAATCAAATGACGATAGATCAGAAACTTAACTGAAATCTCATTTCTTCATTTCTTATCTAAATGTATATCTAAAAACAATAAAAAACCGGCGCCTAAGCACCGGTTTTATTCACTTTACGAGCTTTAAAGCTAGTACAGCCTGATTAAGCGTTTAGTGATTCAACGATCTGATTCAATGTAGCACTTGGACGCATTACTGCATTTACTTTCGCAGGATCAACCGCGTAGTAACCACCGATATCTACAGTCTTACCTTGAACTTCGTTCAATTCAGCAACGATTTTCTCTTCATTTTCAGCAAGAGCTTGAGCAATCGGAGCAAATTTTGCTTTCAATTCTGCATCTTCGTCTTGCGCAGCAAGCTCTTCAGCCCAGAATTTAGCCAGGTAGAAGTGGCTACCACGGTTGTCAAGTTCACCAGTACGGCGTGAAGGTGACTTACCGTTGTCTAGAAGTAGACCTGTTGCTTGGTCAAGTGTTTTCGCAAGAAGTTTCGCACGAGCGTTGTCTTCTTTAATGCCAAGCTCTTCTAGAGATACAGCAAGCGCCAGGAATTCACCTAAAGAATCCCAACGTAAGTGGTTTTCTTCAACAAGCTGTTGTACGTGCTTAGGAGCAGAACCGCCTGCGCCAGTTTCGTACATACCACCGCCCGCCATTAACGGAACGATAGAAAGCATTTTCGCAGAAGTACCTAATTCCATAATTGGGAACAAGTCAGTCAGGTAGTCACGCAGGATGTTACCAGTTACTGAAATAGTATCTAGGCCACGAGCAACACGCTCAAGTGTATAACGCATCGCACGTACTTGAGACATGATCTGGATGTCTAGACCGTCTGTGTCGTGATCTTTCAAGTATTTTTCAACTTTCTTGATCAATTCATTTTCGTGTGGACGGTACGGGTCTAACCAGAAGATTGCTGGCATACCAGAGTTACGTGCACGTGTTACAGCAAGTTTTACCCAGTCGCGGATCGGTGCGTCTTTCACCTGACACATACGCCAGATATCGCCTTCTTCCACGTTTTGAGACATCAACACTTCACCAGTTTCAATGTCAGTGATGTTCGCAACACCAGCTTGAGCAATTTCGAAAGTCTTGTCGTGTGAACCGTATTCTTCAGCTTTTTGAGCCATCAAACCAACGTTAGGTACAGTACCCATTGTACGTGGGTCGAAGTTACCGTTCCACTTACAGAAGTTGATCATTTCCTGGTAAATACGCGCGAATGTAGATTCAGGCATTACTGCTTTACAGTCATAAGGCTTTCCGTCAGCACCCCACATTTTACCGCCACCACGGATCATTGCAGGCATAGAAGCATCTACAATTACGTCGTTTGGTGAGTGGAAGTTGGTGATGCCTTTCGCAGAATCAACCATTGCCAAAGCAGGACGGTGTTCTTGACATGCGTGTAGGTCTTCGATGATTTCTTCACGTAAAGAAGTTGGAAGTGTTTCGATCTTCTCGTAAAGACCCGCCATACCGTTGTTTACGTTAATGCCGAGTTCGTCGAATAATTTACCGTGTTTTTCAAACGCTTCTTTGTAGTAAATTTTCACACAGTGACCGAATACGATCGGGTGTGAAACTTTCATCATGGTCGCTTTAACGTGTAAAGAGAACAGGATGCCAGCTTCTTTACAATCTTCTAATTCTTTTTCATAGAAGTCACAAAGCGCTTTTTTGCTCATGAACATCGAGTCGATGATTTCACCGTCTTGAAGCGCAACTTTTGGCTTAAGAACAATGGTTTCACCAGATGCAGTAACCAATTCCATTTTCACGTTACGCGCGCGGTCTAAAGTCATAGACTTTTCACCGTGGTAGAAGTCACCTTCGTCCATATGTGAAACGTGAGTTTGTGACCACTGTTTCCACTCGCTCATAGAGTGCGGATGTTTTTTCGCGTAGTTTTTAACTGCAGTTGGGGCACGACGGTCAGAGTTACCTTCACGTAATACCGGGTTTACAGCAGAACCTAGGCATTTTCCGAAACGTGCTTTAAGTGCTTTTTCTTCTTCAGTAGTTGGGTTTTCTGGGTAATCAGGAATTGCATAGCCCTTAGACTGAAGCTCTTTAACACATGCTGTTAACTGAGCTACAGAAGCACTGATATTAGGAAGTTTAATAATATTTGTGCTTGGATCTTGTGTAAGACGGCCTAGCTCAGCAAGGTTGTCAGCTACTTTCTGTTCTTCAGTCAGGTAGTCTGAGAATTCTGCGAGCACGCGTGCTGCAACAGAGATGTCAGTTTTGACAATCTCAACGCCAGCAGGCTTAGTAAAGGTCTCAATGATCGGCAGTAGCGAGTAGGTCGCCAACAATGGCGCCTCGTCGGTCAGTGTGTAAATGATTGTTGACTTTCCACCAGCCATATATAGCCCCTTGCGTTTGATAGAGTTTTGAGGATCAAGCTTTTGACTCAGACCCTGTGAACCGATATGTTTGCATTAAACCTTGAGAGTATCGTATCTCCTTGCTTTACAGTCAACGAAATATCATTTCAAGTTGTGATTTTGCTGAAAAATTATACAATTTGTTGCAATTTTCTATTGATTATAATCCAATCAATTTCCTCATCTTTCATATACAAAAAATCTATTATTCTTATTCTGCTTATTTTTAAAGAATATTTAGCAGTTTTTTTAATATATAGTTTTTTTAGAGCTGATAAGTTCTAATGAATCCTTAGGTTTACTCAGGGTATTCACCGTATAGAAAATAGCTTTTTTATGAGTACCTTTACTTTAAAAAGCTAAATAGACTATTCATCATTATCATTTTTAGCACTATTTCAGGGTAATCAAAGTTTTTAACTATTAAAAGAGACAAAAAAACGATGAATGGTTTTATTCAGTGTTGGACTTAATGACAGACTACTTGAAACATCTTGGTCAATTTAAACAAAATCTGAATATGTTAGCGAAAATGATGATTTTACTGTTTTTAATTTTATTCTGATTATAGTGTTTTAGATGAATAAATCGGCAAATTTAAGCTAAAAAATCTCTGTACACGACAAATTTCACAGAACCCTTATCCTATCAGGATTCTGCTTTCTTAAAATTGCCAAAATTTCCTTAAACTCTTCTTTTTTCCCAAAACCAATTAAACGCTGAATCGCCATTTGAACATAGTCTAAACCATAGCGAAATAAACTCATTGAGAGTCGTCCATGCTTCTTTATTTTTATCGCTTTTTTTTGATTATGTTGCCATTCACCCGTTAAGTAACACCAACAGAAGCTTATAGCTAACACCGCAATCAATTTTTTCACTCGTCTAGGGTCTGTCAAGCGCGTATTTTCAAGATTAAACCCGCGTCCTTTGAGACAACTGAATAAGGTTTCAATTTCCCAGCGTAATGCATAATCCTGAATAGCATTGGCATTAAACTGAGGAGAAACGACGAGTAAAAGCTCTCCATTTTCTAACTGTAGTGCACTTATATATAGTTTCACCCGACCAACCAAAATCCGTCGTTTACGACATTCAATTTGACCAACTTTAAGATGGCGAAATAAATCACTAATTTTATGATTCTTTCCTAAATGATTGGTGACAATGAAGTTTTTTTAACACGAATGCAGAAGTTGATGTCTTGTTCAATTAACCATGTAAACCACTGCTCACCGATAAACTCTCTGTCTGCGAACACATTCACAATACGGTCTTTACCAAAAATGGCTATAAAGCGTTGAATCAAAGCAATACGCTCTTTCGTATCTGAATTTCCACGTTTATTAAGCAATGTCCAAAGGATAGGTATCGCTATTCCACGATAAACGATTGCGAGCATCAGGATATTAATATTTCGTTTTCCCCATTTCCAATTGGTTCTATCTAAAGTCAGTTGCACTTGGTCGAATGAAAACATATTGAAAATCAACTGAGAAATTTGACGATAATCAAAATACTGACCTGCAAAGAAGCGCTGCATACGTCGATAAAATGATTGTGGTAAACACTTGATGGGCAAGGCTTTAGATGCAGAAGAAAGATTACATGTTTGCTTTAAAATAATCACAAGCATGATGAGCGCAAAGCACTTTAAATGTGACTTGTTCCATTTTAGAGATTTGTTTAAGATAAGATATAACTCATTGAGATGTGTCATAGTATTCGTCGTTAGAAAACAATTATTGTGACATTATTTCAATGAGTTATCTATTTTTGTCGTGTACAGAGCTAAAAAATATACTTTTTTATTTATTAGTAATCTACTCCAGGATTGTAATTTTGAGATGTTCATAAGGGGTGTTGCTCTACTTTTAACACAATAAATTATTGTAGATATTTGTTATAAAAAAGCCTTCAGCTATGAATAGTGAAGGCTATAAAAAATCATGTTTATAAAAACCACTTGAAAGGCGAGTTAGAACAATTCAAGCAAATTAAAAATAGTGTTAGCTATCAATCCACATCCTAGCGCTCACGTTCTGATGGAGGTAGATTGATTTAATATTAAAGGAGCAATAAGTCTTGTGTTCATTGCTCTTTTCCATATTTATGAATCAGCGTTAATGCTTAGGCTATTTTCCCGATTATATCTTTTATTCACTGACCTCTGTAGCGTCCAGGTCGATGATTAATCGCCAGAAAACTTCCCATAATCACTGCTGCCAGAATTGACCAGAGCACTTTATCAAATGGGACAATCCAGAGCGCAAGTAGCACCACAATACAGTCAATCACCATCTGCACATTGCCTGCTTTCATGCCCCACTTTTCCTGCGCATACAGGGAAATAATGGTTGCGCCACCAAGGCTGGATTTATGTCGAGCCAAGAATAGCACGCCGGTTCCCATCAGAAAGCCACCTGCAATCGCGGCAAAAGCTGGATGCAGATAATCAATCTGCAAATACTGAGGGGCAATAAAGGTAATCAGCGATAGTAAAGCGACAGAAATAAAAGTCTTAAATGTAAATTCCCTTCCGATATATTTCCAGGCAAACCAGTAAAAAGGAATATTGATCACAAAATAGATCAGACTGAAAGACCAGCCTGTAGCGTAATGCAGCACAAAGGCAAGCCCAGCGGTACTTCCTGTCAATAAACCCGCCTGAGCAAACATGGTCATACAGATACTGACAAACAGAGAGCCTGAAAATAAGGCTTGTAGGTCTTCAAACACAGTATGTTTTCTGGTCTCCTGCGGTGCAGGATGATGCGTCGGGTAAATCACCCGAGGATTAGATTGAATTGCCATATGCGCTAACCTTTAAAACTCTTTTCCGCTTGTGGCGAAGCCGAGGGTTTAATTTAGGCTCTGCACTTCTGGCACAGAACCCGACAGTATATTGTTATTGCAATTTGTTTGCCAGCAATAGGTACTAAAACTGATTTTTATATAAAATTTATCATTCTCTATGTCATCAGATGCTTAATGCACTCGACTTAGATTAATACATTGATCTATACAGAAGAAAAATAAATTGTGAACCAATGCTTCTAAACAAACATTAATAGATCTCTTTCATAAATCAAAAAATGATCGTTATATTCATATTTAAATGGATATTGAAAGTTCCTTCTCCCTTTGGGAGAAGGTTAGGATGAGGAGGGATTTCTTGAAAAAAACCTCTCCCTGAGGAGCATGTGCTCCGCAAGTCTCCTACAAGGAGAGGGAATTTCCTTTGCAGTAATTCAAAAATGATTAATGAAAGAACCCTAATCTTTATAAAACTCTTAATTAGAATCTGTTATGTATTATCTCCACTACTTACATCAGCAACAATTTTTAAAATTAGCCGAGCTATAAATACAACAGACTGATCATGTTCAGTTTATACAATAAAAGGAATACCCAATAATGTGATTCATGCAGCAGGTAAACTCTTATGGCACATCCAGATGAAAACAAAGAACTCGAGGAAGCATTGAATGAAGAATTTCCAGAAGAGGAATTAGATCCGCAAGAAAAACAGGATCGGGAAATTCAACGTGGTCAATTAGGTGTAGATAAAGATCCTCAAATCAAACGAGATCAGATCCGTCAGAGACATGAGGATGAAGAAGATGAGAATCTATAGTCTTAGAAAGAGCTACATCATCACATCAGAATATAATAATCAGTTATTGATTCATTCCTGTGGTGCTTCCTCAACCTTCTGCTCTCTGGTATCACTTTGAATCAGGCCGTCAATCAGATTGATGGTACGATCACAGGTGGCGGATAAACGCGGATCATGAGTCACCAAAAGTACAGCGCAATCCCGTTCCTGATGCACCTTACGAAATAGCGCAAACATTTCTTCTGCAGTTTGCGTATCCAGATTTCCGGTTGGTTCATCAGCCAGTAATAAAGCCGGATTGGTAATTAATGCACGGGCAATTGCAACGCGCTGCTGCTGTCCACCAGATAGCTCATTCGGTTTACGATCAGCAAATTTTTCCAGTCCAACTGCTGCCAGTAATTCACGTGCCCTGTCAATCGCCTGTTGATCCGGTCGACCGTGAGTCAACATTAACGGCATTAAAATATTATTAAGTGCAGTAAATGCCTGAATCAGGTGGTGAAACTGGAAAACAAAGCCAATACTGTTGCCTCGTAGTGCAGTCCGTTCCGTATCTGTCATTTTACTGGTCGGTTGACCGAGCAGATATAATTCACCACTACTAGGTTGATCCAGTAAGCCCAGAATGTTCAATAAGGTACTTTTTCCGGAACCTGAAGGCCCAATCAGCGCAGCAAAATCCTGACGTTCAATACACAGGTCAATGCCGTGCAAAACTTCCACTTCATTTGGCTGACCAATGTTATAAGATTTTCGCAACGCCTCTAAACGTAAAACTTCCTGAAACTGCTCAGACATGGCGAATTGCCTCCACTGGATCCAAGGCCGCTGCACGACGTGCTGGTATCGCGGCTGCCAGCACACCGGTCAAAGTTGCCAATAACAGCGCTAAAAATACCAGTTCAATAGGTACAGGAATATAAAACAGGCCTGGCCCAAAATTATTAAATATCCATACCAAGCCATAGCTGGCAGAACTTCCGATTGCGGAACCAATAAGCCCAAAAATCGCACCCTGAAATAGGAATACTCTTAAAATTTGTATTTGGGTCGCACCGGTCGCACGTAGAATCCCAATTTCCCGGGTTCGTTGCACCACGTTAACCGACATGACGCTGGCAATGCCAAACGCGACTGAAACAGCGACGAAAATAATAATCATATTGGTCGAGAGACTCTGTGAGGAAATCGCATTCATCAACTGGGCATTGCTTTCAATCCAGCTTTCAGCCTGCAAGGACGTCAGGCGCCCGACCTGATCCGCAATCTGGTCTGCCTGAAACAGGTCCGTTACGCGTAGATCAATCACTGTCACCCCACCCGGAAGTAGCAACAAAGACTGCGCCTGTTTCAAATCCAGATAGACATAGCGTGCATCCAGTTCACGTACCCCTAGCTCAAAAATCCCGGCAATATTTACCAAAGTACTTTCTTGCTGGCCGGTATCCAGTCGTAATTTACTCCCTACCTGAACGCCAAGATCCTTGGCCAACTCGCTACCAATGACGACATCATCAGCACCGATCCGTAACTGACCACTCTGCAAGTATTCTTTTAAAGGAATAATCTGCTGATAACGCTCCAGATCAATTCCAACCAGCGCAACAGATTCGATCGCATCGCCACGCTGTACCAGAGCCGGCCCAGAAACAACAGGTGATACTGCGGTCAGAACGGGCAATTGATCCAGTGTGGTCACAATTTGCTGCCAGTTATTGATGGAGCGTAAGCGTTGCGCACGTTTATCTTCCAATACAAGCTGGATGATGCCTTCTTTGGTCGGTACGACCTGATTGACTTCATCTGGAGACAATAAACGGATATGTGCTTGCGTCCCTAAAGTCCGGTCAATCAGATTGGATTGCAGACCTTGAATCAATGCCGTAATAAATACGATCACAGCCACGCCCACTGCCACCCCGACAGTGATCATGATGGATTGTGAGCGGCCTTCGCGTAAGAAACTGACCGCAATTGTCCATTCGGTCCATAGCCGTCCGAAAAAGTTTTTCAATCGAGTTTCACCGGTATTTCATTTTTAGTACTGCTCGGGTTGGCAGGATTTTGGATTAAGATATTTTGCGGTTTTATCCGCACTCGTGTGTCATCTTCTAAAGAAGCATCCGGATTAGCCAGTACCTGATCGCCTTCTTTCAAACCTGAAGTTACTTCAGCCCGATCCAGACCACGCAAGCCTAAAGTCACTTGTTGACGTTGAACCTTGCCATTGCGTACCAGTAGTACCGTAGCTTTATCTCCTTTGAGACCGGTTAGCGCATCATTGGGTATGGCTAAAGCTCGCTCGCGGCGACCCGTTTCTACATTGACTGACACCGTCATATCCTGACGTAGGAAATCAGGTACCGGGTCTACAGTAAGTTTCAGCTCAACTGTTCCACGTTGCGGATCGATACTTGGGGCAATAAAGTTAATCCATGCAGGGAATGTCTGCTCCGGATAGGCATCAGCAATCACCGTTGCTTTTTGCTGTAACGCCAGTCTTGATAAATTACGTTCATCGAGTGGCACGCGAATTTCGGTATTGCCATTAATTGCAATCGTAAATAAGGTCTGTCCCGGCTGAACCAGATCACCCGGCTCTACATCGCGAGTCAGTACTGTGCCTGCGACCGTTGCACGAATTCTGGTTTTGTCCAGTTGAGCCTGAGCTACTGCAAGCTGCTCACGCAATGAAGCTTCTTCAACCTGTCCCTGTGCCAGTGCAGCTGCCTTGAGTCGTGCTGTTTCAAAGTTATTGCGTGCGACCCTTTCTGCTTCGACTGCCTGCTCAATTTCTTCAGCCGAAAGAATTCCTGGCTCGGCATTACGTCGACGGTTGGCTTCACGGCTGGCCTGCTCAAGTTGAGCTTTGGCCGAGGCTAATTCTGCTGTGGCCTGTGGACGTCGGCTTGTGGCTAATTCGATCAGTGCAACTTCTGCCTGACGTACTTGGACAGTCAATTCATCTGATTTTAGTACCACCAGCAGGTCGCCCGGTTTAACTTGATCACCTTCCTGAACGCGTCGTTCTAATACTATACCAGCAATCTCACTGCCAATTTCAGCACGGGATACTGTCGCTACACGTCCTGTTGCTACTACGTTTTGTACTAGAGGCATCGCCTTTAAGGTATAACTCGGTAATTCCGGTCCTTTCCACCAGCGAAAAAGTACAAACCCCACTATCAGAATCAGTAATATAACAATCAAAATTTTATAGCGAGCTATACGCACATGGACATCTCCGAGGATTTTTAACTGCATATTCAATTAAAAAGGTGTAGAAGTATTTAGTTTTTTTCGTAATATTTAATTTATAACAAGTTTTTATGATGATTTCATATGCCTTTGTACTCAAAATAGTCTACTTATAATGAAAGATAAAATTATTCTATGTAAATCTGTCTCGATTCATTTTGTGTAGCAAACATTATCAATCAAGAAAATATTGCTCATGAAGATATTTGTCTTGTCTACTCAAAAAAGGGTTTATAAGCATATTACTTATAAACCCTTGCGCCTAGATCCTGTGATCTGATCACCTATTAAAATGTAACCCGCTCATATCGACGATATTCAGGCTTCCAGAAATTCGCTTCAATTGCTTCTTTCAACGTTTCTATAGTTGCCTGAGGAGCCACCCCATCTTGTATTGCCGCTTGCGCAACTCTTAATGCAATCACCTTGGAAATCTGCTGAATCTGATCCAATTCAGGCAACAAATCTGCTTTCGGATCTTTCAATTTCGGTGAGCATTCAGCTAATGCATTGCTTGAGGCCATTAACATATTATTGGTCACTCGCTTCGCTCCAGATGCAATTACACCCAATCCAATCCCAGGGAAAATATAGGAATTATTACATTGCGAAATGTTATAAATCTCCCCCTGATAATTGACGGGTGTAAATGGACTACCTGTGGCAATTAATGCTTTCCCATCTGTCCACTGGATAATATCTGAAGGAACCGCTTCCACTTTGGAAGTTGGATTAGACAATGGGAAAATAATCGGATGCTCACAGTGCTCAGCCATCGCTGTAATGACATCTTTACTGAATAAGCCCGGCTGTCCAGATACACCAATAAGAACGGTAGGTTTCGCAAATTTCACTACATCAAGTAATGAAATCGTACTTTCCGCATCTGCCCATTTGACGATATTTTTTGGATCCTGAGCTAATTTTCGCTGGAAATCTAAAAGATTTGGCTGATTTTCTGTAATCAGACCAAAACGATCCACCATGAAAACACGTTTACGTGCCTGAGCATCCGTTAATCCTTCTGCTACCATCTGGGCAACAATCTGCTCCGCAATACCACATCCTGCAGAACCCGCTCCAAGGAAAGCCACGGTTTGGTCTTTCAGTTGCTTATTAGATGCATGTGATGCTGCAATCAGACTACCTACTGCAACTGCAGCCGTCCCTTGAATATCATCATTAAAACAGCATGCCTGATCACGATATTTCTCTAATAGTGGCATCGCATGATGTTGGGCAAAATCCTCGAATTGAATCAGAACATTTGGCCATCTTTTCTGAATGGCTTGAATGACCTGATCAACAAAATCAAAATATTCATCGCCACTAATACGTAGTTGACGCCAGCCCATATAGATCGGGTCATTTAATAGCTGTTGATTATTGGTTCCGACATCTATCGTAATCGGCAATGTATAAGCCGGACTAATACCACCGCATGCGGTATATAAGGCTAATTTTCCAATCGGAATGCCCATTCCCCCAATCCCTTGGTCACCCAAGCCTAAAATTCGCTCACCATCTGTAATCACCACAACTTTGACATTTCTACGATTGACGTTATGTAAGATCTGATCAATACCATCACGGTCAGCATAGGAAATAAATATCCCACGATGTCGGCGATAGATATCTGAAAAGCGCTGACAAGCCTCACCTACTGTTGGCGTATAAATAATTGGCATCATTTCACTTAGATGATTTTCAATTAAATGATAAAACAACGTTTCGTTGGTATCCTGAATGTTACGCAGATAAATGTGCTTATTAATATCATCATTAAAAGAACAGTATTGCTGATAAGAGCGCTGACTTTGTTCTTCAATAGACTCAATCACATGAGGGAGAAGCCCATGTAAATTAAAACTCTTTCGTTCTTCTTCAGTAAAAGCAGAACCTTTATTTAGAAGAGGCAGCTCAAGTAACGTATATCCTGCGTATGGAACATAAAGAGGACGTTTCTCTATCTGGCTTTTAGTCACTTTGTTTGACTCACTTCTGGAATTTGACATAAATCTCTGAAAATATCTTAATAAGTTATATATTTTTATCTTATCGCCACTTCTGATATTTTAGCTATTTTAATAATTAATACTAATAAAACGAGTATTTAGTAAATTAATGTCTTACAAAAAAACTTCATAAAATTGATCATTTCTTTCCAAAGATCTCGCAGATTCAAATACCAAGTGCGACATATTTGTAGTTAGTTGAAAAAGTTAGGTGTATTAAAATCATTAGACTTTTTTCAACTCGCAATTGGAAAGCACCCAATGAAGCAATACACCCAACTTTCTCAAGATGAAAGATACGAAATTTATGCTGCTTTGAAAAGCAAATCTTCAATCTCTACCCTTGCCAGGGAGCTTGGACGTTCTCGATCAACCCTTTATCGTGAGATCAAAAGAAATACTGGAAAACGTGGATATCGAGCTCAACAGGCAGAGAAATTTTCAAGTCAAAGACGATATCGATCCTCTTCACAAATGACAGATTTTGCTCTCGTTTATATTCGTTATCTGATTGGCTTAGATTGGTCTCCTGAGCAAATTTCAGGTGCTTTAACACAACGAGGTTGGCTTGATGTGCCTTCACATGAATGGATTTATCAGTATGTTTATCTAGATAAATCTAAAGGTGGTAAGCTCCACCTTCATTTAAGGCATCAAAAGAAATATCGTAAACGAGGTTATAAAAATACAGACCGTAGAGGCCAACTCGTTGATAGAACAAGTATTCACTGTCGCGATGAGGTCGTCGAGAAACGTCAACGCCTAGGTGATTTTGAAGGTGATACCGTGATAGGCAAGAATCACAAGGGGGCATTATTAACTCTGGTTGAGCGCAAAAGCTTGTATGTACATATCGTTCATTTGGGACAAACTAGAACCACAACTAAAACGATTTCGTGTGCTTTAGCATGTTTGCGCAGCAGTCATGCCTACAGTGTAACCTTTGATAATGGTAAGGAGTTCTCCGAGCACCGGCGGATAACGGAAGCAGGGATAGAGACGTACTTTGCAGATCCATACAAGTCGATTCAACGAGCCAGAAATGAAAATACCAATGGTCTGATCAGGCAATATCTGCCAAAATCATCTTCGTTTGATGAAGTGTCAAATGAACAAATAGAGCAGATAGAATTTGCTCTCAATCATCGCCCTAGAAAAACACTAGGCTGGTATACGCCTAGTGAAGTTATGGCTGGTTTTTATACTGTTGCACTTGCTGCTTGAATCCGCCTCTTAAAAAAATTTATAATTTTCATTTTTAAAACAGTAAACACCAAATAAGAAAAAAAGATCAAAATTCATTAAAATCAAATATATAAATAAAATAAACAAGATGAAAAATATTTAAATTAAATAGAAATTTCACACTTATGATCACATATTAACCAAGCGTACTTTTAATGTATTATTTTGTTAAATTTTATATATGCTTCTTATATTTTAAATTATTACTTTAAAGTTATTAGATCTCTTGCGAAAGTAAAAACCATCCCCATATAGATTTCATGAGATATCAGAACTTAAACCGTTTTTCAGATTCTGAATTCAAGCGCTTGGTTGGCGTACCTCGAGCAGTTTTTACCGAAATGGTCGAGGTTTTAGAAAAAGCAGAATCACTCAAAAAGAAATCAGGCCGTCCTCATACTTTAGCTATAGAGGATCAATTGTTATTAACACTCAATTACTTACGAAATTATAGCACTCAATTGGAGTTAGCAGCACACTATCATATCGCTGAAAGTAATGTGAACCGAACCATTAAAAAGGTTGAAGATGCCTTAATGAGATCAAGACGTTTTACTCTGCCAAAACGAAGCCTTACCACAACAGACGAACGCTTTAACTGGGTCATTATTGATGCGACAGAATGTTCAATAGAACGCCCGAAAAAAAAATCAGAGTAAGTTCTATAGTGGTAAAAAGAAGAAACATACGCTTAAAGCCCAAGTGATCTACCATCCTAAGAGTAAACAAATCATAGGATTAGATATATCGTATGGCAGTCAGCATGACATTAAATTGGCAAGGAAAACGGTTAAGAAATTCAAACATTGTGAATATGTTATGACTGATTTAGGGTACTACGGATTAGAGCAAGATGGCTTTAAATTATTGATGCCCATTAAGAAAAAGAAGAATTTTCCTTTATTTGAAGTTGAGAAAAAGTACAATAAAATGATTGGAAAAATACGCGTTGTGATCGAACACATTAATAGTCAATTGAAAACATTTAGAATCTTAAGTGAACGCTATCGAAATAGACGGAAAAGATTCGGTTTACGCATGAACTTAATTGCTGCACTGGTAAACCGAATCAACTTGCAATAACAACTTTCGCAAGAGGTCTATTAATTTACCTTGAATTAAATAGATAAAAACAATTAAATTTTAAGAAAAACTTAAAAAACATGAAATTATACACAAGGATAAAATAAATCATCGCTCCTAATAAGTAAGGCTTTAATAATATTTTATAATTTGGTGAAGGTTTCATCCCCAAAATGATCTATAGCAAAACTTAATGCCTAGATAGGAGCAGCAAGATTAGAATAATAAAATGAAAATTTCTATATGAGTAAATTAGATGATACAAAAAGGCTTAAAATAAAAAATATTATAATATTTAGAAGGTTTTAAAATCTTGGTAGGTATATCCAGACTCGAACTGGAGACCTCTACGATGTCAACGTAGCGCTCTAACCAACTGAGCTATACACCTAGAATGCTACGCATATTATAAATTTTTAAATCCTAAGACAAGTTTTTTCCTTTATTTTTCAGTGTATATGCACATTTTTTAAGCAAGTACTTGAATTTATTAATATCCTTTTCATCAGACCCATAAGCTGAAAATTGATTTTTCTCATAAAGTTTTATGGCTTCATCAAAAGGCATCACCTGATCTGAACTCAAAGTATCTGATATACGTATCATCCACTGTTTAAATGTTTCTGCAGGTTGCTTACGCATCTGAACAAGTAGCGAACGATTCAGTTGGTCTATAGCTTGTTCAAATGGTGAATTCTGTTTTCGCTTTTGAATATAAATCCATAAGAAATAAGATACGATCAGAAATGCAATACCTATGATAAGTATCCACACGGCTGCATAAGTAGATTTCAAACCAAGTTTAGACATCCAGCTGCGTTGTGAATCTGCATCATAGCCTACTACCTTACTTTGCCACTGATAACTGGCATAGTCACTCCAGATCCGCAATTTGGTCATCCACTGATATTGCTGCGCTGTCCATGCTCTACCTTCACCTAAAACTGTGGCATTTTCAGACATCAAGTTTTGCATACCGTTATCGATGCGTTGTGGGGCAATAATTGCTGTCGGATCAATCCGCTGCCATTGTTGATTTACCCAGACTTCTGTCCAGGCATGCGCATCCATCTGGCGTACCTCCCAACTCTTACCATCTGGCGCCAAGGAACCACCTTGATACCCTGTGACTACACGTGCCGGTATTCCTGCATAACGCATCAGCATGACAAAACTGGATGCGTAATGCTCACAGAAACCGCGGCGCGTATTAAATAGAAATTCATCCACCCGGTTTTGGCCTAAAGTTCCTGGGGTTAAGGTATAAACAAAATTATTCTGTCGATACCAGTTCAATACATTCTGAATATAGCGCTGAGGGCTATTATTACTCTGTTTAACTAAACTTGCTGCCAGTGCCTGAGTTTGAGAATCATACTGAGCAGGCGTTCGGGTATTCATATATTGCAGATAGTTAGCATTTAAATTGGGCTGCTCTACTTCTGTTCCAATCCAGCGTAGCTGAATGGGTTCCACTCGCTGGGTCAGACGGCGTGGCACAATCCCCCAATCATAACGGTTATAATAACGACGCTCTAAAGGGACTGATTTCTCCAATCCCATCACCCAGAGTACGGACGGATCTGAAGCCAGATACTGATAATCCCAACCCGCTGCTAATGGGACCTGATCACTCTGTTGGCGGAGTTGTGGCTGTTGATTGACTGCACTACTGGTCCAGGTTTGACCATCATATTCATCCAATACCAAGGCACGCCAGTATAATTCTGCACGCGGAGGTAGTTTACTTATATCACCTATAATTCGAAATGCTAATGCGCTGGACTGCGATAACTCGGCAATATCCCCCGGAGACATAGTGTCACTAATCCCGGTGACCCCTTTGTTTTCAGGAATGGGAATATGCCACATCGGCGGCAAACGTGGAAAGAAGATAAATAACAAGACAAAAAATGGCAGAGCATAGAATATAAATTTGCCAACATGTTTGGCATCTTGTCTTAATGCCCTCTCTTGAGCTTGAACATCCTGTTCAAATTCACTTACCTGAATACGATATAGGCCAATGAGA
Organism: Acinetobacter sp. ASP199; assembly: GCF_022700675.1. Taxonomy (NCBI): domain Bacteria; kingdom Pseudomonadati; phylum Pseudomonadota; class Gammaproteobacteria; order Moraxellales; family Moraxellaceae; genus Acinetobacter; species Acinetobacter sp. ASP199. Next base: position 1,103,121 of record NZ_CP062182.1, on the reverse strand, counting down.
CAGCTTAGTAAGCACAGCAGAATTCCAAAAGCCATAATAAAAGACTGGCTATACAGGAAAGTACTCGCCGCCACAAACAGGGAAAAATTAAATAAAATAATCAGGTCACGTTTAGTACGGGTTTCAAAAGCTTTGGCAAATAAGAACGTGGATAGCACAGCAACACCGGCATCCACGCCCAAAAAGCTTTGATGGGTAAAATAAATAACAGCAAGAGCTACGACTGTCAGCAACAGGGTCCATTTTTTAGGAAAAGTATTTTGCTTTCTAAGATTCAACCAGAGCAATACCAGCATCAGGGCAAAGATGATGCTGAGTCCTGCAGGCAGATAACTTACCTGTACAGCCAGAATCAAACTGAGACTGAGCAAAATGGCGGTGCGGATATTTGCATGTATCATGTTTATCCCCTTAAGCCTTTGCCAGTAAAAATTTGGCTTGCTGCATCTGTTCAGCTCCGTATCCTGAAGCCAGTTCCGTATGGGGCAAATGCAGGCTATACGCCAATTGCTGCTGCTCACATTGTTCGACCAGCCCCATCATCCATTCCAGCTTTTCTTCATGCGATGGGCTTGGCATATGTGCATAATGAATCTCGATACTGTGCTGGTTCTGATACTGTTCAAAGACTTTAATATACAAGCCCTGCCCACGCGCCACCTGTTTCCAGGAAACGGCTTGTAGTGATTCTCCTGCCTGGTAACTTCGTAGTTCTCGAAACTCATCCATTTCCGGGTCAAAACTTGGCAAATGCTGCTTATTTTCAGCAGTTGAATACTGGGCTTTCGGAGCCACCCATGCAAAGCGCTGGTGATAAAGATAGGTCCAGGCTCTCACCAATCCAAAGGGATAGACTGAATAAATCTGGATTGCCGGATAAACAAATTTTCCACGCTGTTCAGCATAAAAGGAAAGACTGAATTTTTGCTTGGTCTGATTGACTAACACCTTATAAAGCTGCTCATCTACCTGAATATACAGGTATCGTGATTGTGCGACCGGTTGCTGAAAATGAAAATGCAGATTCAGATCATGTCCCACCTGCCCGACTTCATCTGTCAGTAATTCGATACTTAAGCCATGCAGCTGTTTGAAGGTCAGATAAAAACTGATACACAGAACAGCACTGATTAGAAAACAAAACCCTAGAATCAGGTTATTGGCATAATTTACACCTGCAATAAAGGTGATAAAAATAAGGACCAGATACAGATAACCCTGCTGATAGATAAAGACCAGCACATCACGTTGTGAAAGCTGTTTTTGCTGTACAAACTGAAAGCGTTTACTTAGCCAGTTCTGCCAAAACTTCCCCAAGATCTGGCTCCTAGCTTATCGCCACTTGCTGCATAACATGTAAGGTTTCTGCCTCACTCAATCCTAAACGATGCGAAGCAACTGCCACAAACACAGCCTGCACATCATCCGGTGTAACAAAAGCACGATTCTCAATCAAGGCATGTGCCTGAGCGGCACGTTTTAATGCCAATAAGCCGCGCGTTGATAATCCATAACGGTTTTTTCGGGTTTCTTCAGCCAGATCCAGCAAATATTCCTGTATAGGTTCACTGATATAAATCTGATTAACCAGTCGCTGCAGTTCTAAAATCTGTTCTTCACGGAACACATGTATCAAGGTCGCAATCAGGGCAAAGCGGGATTCTTGCTGTAACAACAGTTTTTCTGCATGGCGTGATGGATAGCCTAAAGACAAACGCATTAAGAAGCGGTCCAATTGAGACTCAGGCAAAGCATAGGTTCCGCTCTGGAATAACGGATTTTGCGTTGCAATCACCCAGAATGGTTTAGGTAATGCATAGCGAATACCATCAACGGTGGCAAACCCTTCTTCCATGGCTTCCAGCAAAGCACTTTGCGTTTTTGGACTACAACGGTTAATTTCATCAGCCAGAAGAATCTGGGTAAAAATTGGACCCTGCTTAAACTCAAACTGATGTTCTTTCTGATTAAACATGTTGATGCCAATCACATCGCTGGCCAGCATGTCATTGGTAAACTGAATCCGTTGAAACTTTAAACCGGCAAGATGAGACAGACTGCTTGCCAATGTGGTCTTACCTAAACCAGGTAAATCCTCAAACAGAACGTGTCCACCGGCAATCAGGCAACACAGTGCCAGTCGAGTTTGTGCATGTTTATCCAAGACAATGGCATTTATTTCTTTAAGAAATTTTTCAATATTGGGAGCATAGCTGGCAATCTGCTGTTCAAGCTGAGTATTTATGTGCGATCGATCCTTGTTTTGTTCTTTTTTCATGCCCCAAATCACAGTTCCACCCTTATAAAAAACAGTGTACCCTTAACATACACTGATTTGCTTATTTTCTGAATATTTCAATTTTTTTAGCTTAAATATTACTAAGTCTACGCCGCTTGATTATTCTCAACGATCTCAATTTTCTCATTTTCATTGGCTTCCAATTGACAAAACAATGCAGCAAACTCAGGTTTAAGACTTTGATACAAACAAAAAACCCCTAATATAAAAAATGCAATAAACATGAAAGTTGCATCCATATAAAAACTCATACTGAGCTCAAGTTTTTGCCTAAATAACTTCGCAATACCTATCAAAATAAAGGGACTTGCGCCAAACAATGTAAGCCCAATATAAAATACAAGTCCTGCATAACTATTCAATTTTATACGCCAACTTTCCATCTGCTTAATCGGGACAATTCTTCCATCCTTTACCTCAATATCATTATCTATTCGATGATATAGTGCTGAGTGCACGACTAATATTTTTCCTTGTCAAAATATATTGAGCCATCTCTTTAGAACAATACTGACAACCGACTATCGCTTGTAATTGTTGCTCTTCACACAATCTTGAATAATCATCTTTGAATGCTCGAGATAAATAATTCTTTTCTTGTAATTGATGATTTTCCTCAAACTTTTGCATTAATCTTTTTTTGTTTAAATCTTTAATATCTAAGAAAAATTGCAACAACACCCTAGACTTATAAATCATCGCAATAAAGCCTATTGTGATCAAAATCGCTGGTGAAGGATTAGATATCACTGTATTTACAAGACTAATTAGTTCACTCATTTTTCACTTCTAGTTTTTTGTTACTTTAAATCATATTTCGTCTTGCAATTTAAAATCAAATATTAAATAAAAAAAGCGCCCCGAAAGGCGCTTTTTTTATTAATTCAAACTTAGCAAGGACATTTCTTCATGCCGCCACCAGCAGAGGGATAACGTGAATCCACACAGTGACGATAGAAGGCTTTGGCATCCATCGCTTCCAAATCTGGATGATGTTTTTTCATATGCTCCAGATAAGTCTGATAATCCGGCACTCCAACCATCAGACGGAAACTCTGCTGTAAACGTTGCCACAAGGTTGCAATCCGTGACCAGTTTTTCGGGTTCAGGATTAAATCCTTTTGCGACATCACGGTCATTTTAATGATCTTGTAGATCACTGCTTTTCCGCCTTTGGCAAATTTTAGATTCATAGCAGTCTCCTTAGTGATGTGCTGTCGGCTTGATCTCAGCAGGATCACGATAGATTGCTTCAGCTTCATGCACTGTTGGTTCCGGATTTGCAAGGGCACGGCGAATTACACCAATGGCAGCGAACAACATGACAAAAGCTACAATCATAAAGAAAGCACAAAGACCAGCATTGATCTGGTTTGCCATCGCTACCGTCTGCATTTCAGCCATGGTTTTTGCTGGTGCCAGAATTTCATTATTGGCAATTGCATTGTTAAAACGATCTGCCTGCGCCAGGAAACCAATTTTCGGATTTTCATGGAAAATCTTTTGCCAGCCTGCAGTCATCGAGGTAATAAACAGAAATACTGTCGGAATAATGGTGACCCAAACGTATTTCTGTTTCTTCATCTTGAATAGAATGACAGTACCCAAAATCAATGCCATCGCAGCCAGAATCTGGTTACCGATACCAAACAGCGGCCATAAGCTGTTAATACCGCCCAATGGATCTACCACGCCTTGATAAACGAAGAAGCCCCAACCCGCAACAGCGACAGCTGTACCTAACAAGTTCCCGAAAAAGTTATGCGATTGTTTTACTGCAGGAATCACGATACCCACGGTATCCTGAACCATGAAACGGCAGGCACGAGTACCAGCATCTACAGCAGTCAGGATGAATAATGCTTCAAACAGAATCGCAAAGTGATACCAGAACGCCATCATTTCACGGCTATTGAAAATTTCCGTAATGATATGTGCCATACCGATTGCAAAGGTTGGCGCACCACCGGTTCGTGACAGAATCGAGTTTTCACCCACTTCTTGTGCCAGCAAAGTCAAGGCTTCAGGGGTTACCACGAAACCAAGGGTACGCACCGCTTCTGCGGCACTTTCTGCCGTAGTTCCGAGTAATGCAGCTGGCGAGTTAATAGCAAAGTAAATTCCTGGATCCAGAATTGCAGCACAGATCAAGGCCATGATCGCCACAAAAGATTCCATCAACATGCCACCATAACCGATCATGCGGATATCGCGTTCATTGTTGACCAGTTTCGGTGTTGTGCCTGAAGAGACCAGCGCGTGGAAACCAGAAATTGCACCACAGGCAATGGTAATAAACAGGAATGGGAACAAAGAGCCTGCGAATACAGGACCTGTACCATCAACGAATTTGGTAATGGCAGGTAACTTCATTTCTGGCATTGCAAACAGAATACCAATCGCCAAACCCGCAATCACGCCAATTTTCAGGAAGGTAGATAAGTAGTCACGCGGTGCCAGCAGCAACCATACCGGCAGTACAGAAGCAATGAAACCGTAGATAATCAATGCCCAAGTCAGTTCAGTCCCTGAAAGAGTAAAGAATGAACCCCAGTAAGGATGTTGAGCAATGTTTTCACCATAGATAATGCCGAGCATCATCAGTACGAAACCAATAATAGAAACTTCTGCGATTCGACCTGGACGGATGAAACGCATATAAATACCCATAAAGATCGCGATTGGAATCGTTGCCGCAATACTGAATACACCCCATGGGCTATTCGTCAGTGCTTTCACAACAACTAATGCTAATACCGCCAGGATGATGATCATTACACCCAGCGCACCGAGCATTACAACAATACCAGCAAAAGTACCGAGTTCCTGCTTAGCCATCTCACCGAGTGAACGACCGTCACGACGAGTCGAGATAAACAGCACCAGGAAGTCCTGTACTGCACCCGCCAAAACCACACCCACTAAAAGCCAGATTGTTCCTGGCAGATAACCCATCTGTGCTGCCAGAATTGGACCCACCAGTGGACCTGCACCGGCAATCGCGGCGAAGTGATGACCGAAAAGCACTCCTTTATTGGTTGGTACATAGTCCAGACCATCAGCCAGACGATGCGCTGGCGTTAAACGGCGTTCATTGAGTTCAAAAACTTTATTGGCAATAAATAAACTGTAAAAACGGTAAGCGATGCTGTATACACAGGCAGCTGCCAGCACCAACCAGACCGCATTAACATGCTCTCCTCGGCTGAGTGCGAGAATCCCAAAGGATACTGCCCCGACAATGGCTACAATGAGCCACATAATTTTCGAAGTCATACTCGACTTCTGTTGTAAAGTTTCCATTCAATCCCTCATATCTGTTGCATTTAAATCAGCGTGATTCTTTTTGTTAGAGGTACTGCTGTTTTCCCTTGCGACTTTACGCCTGTTCTTTTTTATTGCCTCTAAGACTTTGGCATAAAAGGCATTAAAAAAGGGATGATTTTCATCATCCCCTTTGATAATAGTCTATTTTCAGACCATTATGCACGTTCCAGGTATTCACCTGTACGCGTATCAACACGAACTTTATCTTCTTGTTGAACAAATAATGGAACACGTACTACCGCACCTGTTTCCAGTTTCGCTGGCTTACCGCCACCGCCAGAAGTATCACCACGTACACCTGGATCAGTCTCAACGATTTGCAATACCACAAAGTTTGGTGCATTCACTGTTAAAGGAACGCCATTCCAAAGCATGATTGTACATTTTTCGTTAGAGTCGTCTTTTAACCATTTTGCTGCATCGCCCATCGCGATTTTGTCTGCAGCAATCTGTTCAAAAGATACTGGATCCATGAAGTTCCACATTTCGCCATCGTTGTACAAGTATTCCATTTCTACTTCTACGATGTCAGCAGCTTCTAGTGAGTCACCAGATTTAAATGTTTTTTCTAACACTTTACCTGATTTAAGGTTACGTAATTTTACGCGGTTGAAGGCTTGGCCTTTACCTGGTTTTACGTATTCGTTTTCCATGATTGAACATGGGTTACCATCAAGCATAACCTTAAGGCCTGACTTGAAATCATTCGTAGAATAATAGGCCATGACTGGCGCACTCCAAACTTACTAACTTTAATCTATTGATGCTATGGGCTGTTGCAATGTCATTTAGCAAGTCTGACACGAACATGTAATTGCCACATGCACATTCATTTGATGTTGCGTATTCTAAATGACCAATACACCATGCCGCAACGAAAAATTCCTATTTAACAGACCTTCACTGACTAAGTTACAGTCAGACATACCAATGAAAACCGTATTTAGTCTGCGCCATAGGATGCTTGTTAAGACAAAGCTTTGTATAATCCGCTCCCCTAATACGTCAAACTTTATCCAATATAGGCACATGCATACTATATACAAACTGTTAAACTAATCGCTTCTGCGTCATCGCTTCCACTGTTACTTTTATTCTTCCCCCATGACAGACTTTCTTTATCAGGAACAAAACTGGCAGTCACAACTGAGTGACTTGATCACAAATCCGCAGGAATTATTACAACAACTAAAACTCTCACCTGAGCAGCTACTTTCTGGCGCAATTCTGGCATCAGAACAATTCAAGTTGCGGGTACCTCGCGCCTTTGTCAGTAAAATGCAGGCCGGTAATCCACTTGATCCGCTGTTACTGCAAGTACTGCCCCATCATTTAGAACTGGAAGAGCATCCAGATTTTGTTACTGATCCTTTGGGTGAAGAACAGGCCAACCAGCAACCAGGTGTATTACATAAATATAAGTCGCGTTTTCTGCTCACCCTGACTGGGGCCTGTGCCGTACATTGCCGATATTGCTTTAGACGTCACTTTCCTTATCAAGAAAATTTACCCAAGAATGAAGACTGGGAAAATATTAAAAGCTATCTGCAAAGCCAGCCGGATATTAATGAAGTGATCCTGAGTGGTGGTGACCCACTGACTTTATCCAACCGGAAATTACAGCTCTGGATCGAGCGGCTCGAATCTCTACCACAGCTCAATTTTCTAAGAATACATTCACGCGTTCCGATTGTGATCCCAAACCGGATCGATGAAGAGCTGACAAGCATGTTAAAAAACAGTAGGCTACGCATTATTCTGGTGGTACACTCAAATCATGCATCTGAGCTGGATGATTATACCTGTAGCAAACTGAATCAGTTGGTTCAGCAACAGATCACCGTGCTCAATCAGGCAGTATTACTCAAAGGGGTGAATGATACTGCAGCGGTTTTGGTCGATTTAAGCTATCGCTTGTTCGACGCCGGAGTGATGCCGTATTATTTACATGTACTTGATAAAGTAAAAGGGGCGCATCATTTTGATTTGTCACCTCAGCATATAAACGAGATTTATACAGAAGTTTTAGCGAACTTACCGGGGTATTTGGTACCTAAACTTGTTCGGGAAATTGCGGGCGAAAAAAATAAGACACCGCTTTTTGGGGTTTCAACATTTTGAGTTAAATAATAAATGAGTAAACATAATTCAGATATTTTTCAAACGCCGACGGAACTCAAACTGGATCAACTGAGTTTTTGTCCAGCCAATGTAAAAGCCTTGCAGGAATGGGTTGCAGGAATTTCGATCCTGCAACTGGGGACATCCTCCAAGTCACTGTTCAGTGCCCTACTGGAAATATCTGAACTGAAGTGTTCTGAAACACTGCGCTTTGACCTGATTCAGGTACTGCATCCGACTCTTGAAAATGTACTGACCAGCCTGGAAAAGCACTTTGTCAATCAAGGCCTGATTACTACTGACCGTAATGACCAGATTATTGAACTGGCGATGCTGCTGCGTAGCCATTTTGCCAAGGCCTATATTGATATTGCCAAACGTTGTAATCATGAGCTGAATCACAGCAGTTTTTCTTTATTTAAACTAGGTAAAAAGAAAAGTCTGACCACAGCACGTATGGTTTCGATTTACTATGCCTTGCAACAGCTTAGCCTGTTGCTGTATCAGCAGCATATGCTCTACGGTAAGCCAGTAATGGGTCAATGGCTTGCAGCTCATCAGCTGCTTGAAATTGCAATGCAAAACAATTTCCATCACAGCAATATCAATCAGATCTTGGGTACTCAGCATGAACTACAGAATATTTCGAATGCGTATGCTCAGCTGATCCTACTGGACATCTTTAATACCCATCAAATCCGACCAGCAGAAATTCAGGGACTGTATCTTTGCAGTTTTGACTGGGCCAAACTGGTTCAGATTTTACCTAAAGAAACCACTCTGTCCCGCTATGTAGTCGATAGCAGCAAAGACTTGCCACCGGTATATAACTCACGTCTGAATGATCATTTCAAGCCGAACATATTTATTGCCACCCAGAACCTGATGGAACATCTGGCGGGTACACAGACCAAAAATGCCCAGTATCTGTCGCGTAATGAAAAATTGTTCCTAACGCCGGCTTTACATTTCCATATCTATAACCTGTTGACGACGACCATGGAACGTCGTCATGAGCGTTATGAATACTCGGCGCATATCAATATCTGTTTTGGTTTATCCGTTGCGCATTTCTATCTGTCTCAGGGCAAGAATTTCCATGAGACCTTAGATGTTGAAGGCAGCTATAACTTCCAGAGCGAAAGCAACTTTGTCAGTGCATCAGAAAATACCGTACCGGCTTCATTTAGTCATATTAAAGCACTGGATCGTGAAGCCAAGCAGATTCATCATGCCGAAGTGCTAGACATCAGTGTCAATGGTTACCGGATTAAGTGGACCGGCTTTACCCCGTCTAATCTGAAAACTGGCGAATTTATTCTGGTTCAGGAAAATACCCAAAGCCAATGGCGTGGTGGTGTGATCCGCTGGATCAAACAGTCGACAGAAAAAAGTCTGGAACTGGGCTTAGAGATGCTGGCGCAAGACCTGTTCCCATGCGCAGTCTATGCACGGACCGACCGTAATCTGAAAAACTATCAGCCAGCTTTACTGGTACAGACGACTCAACTAGATCAGATCTCGAATAGTATCATTGTGTCAGGTGTACAGATGTTCAGGGAAAAACAGACGATTCACTTGCGTGTGGATGGTCATGAACTAAAAATTTATCTGACCAAAGCACAGCTGATTACACAAAGCTTTATTCGGTTTGACTATGAATTATTGAATGATCAGGAAGAACAGATTATTAAAGGCTTTATTCACAAGCAATTGAATGAAATCAATAATCACGACTTATGGGAAGCATTGAAGTGAGAAATCCATTATTGTCTAAAAAGTTAAAACGTACGGAAACACGTTTACTGATTATTGATGATAATCAAATTAGATTTAACCAGATTCGTGATCTGTTGACTGCCAATGAATATCAGGTAGATGCAGTTCTATTGGATGACCTGCAAAACTTTGAAAAGCAGTTGAATTTCAACTGGGATCTAATCATTTTTGGCCGTGCTTATGACCTGAAGTATGAACAGGCACTCAGTCTGGTACGCTTGTCAAAACAGCCAAATTTGCCAATTCTACTGCTTAAACCTGACGACTATCAGGCTGACCAATATACCGGTTATATCCAGAAAGGTGTTTACGACATTTTGAATCTGGAATATCCAGAGCGTTTTTACCTCGGTCTGGTGCGTGCCCTGTCTTTCAGCCGCCTGACCCAATCTCAGCAGCACTTAATCGAAGAACTGGAAACAGCACAAACTCAGGCACAATCACTGGTTGAGGATAGTAACAAAGCGGTAGCCACCATTCAGGAAGGCATTCACATTCAGGCCAATGAAGATTACCTGAAACTGTTTGGTCTCAATTCTGAAGATGACATTATCGGTTTGCCTTTACTGGATCTGTTACAGCCACAAGATCTGAACGAATTTAAGACCCGTTTTAAAAAGATTTCCCAAGGTCAGTTCGAGCTAGGTGGTTTTGAAATTCATTCAACTAATCCAGGTATTGCTTCAGCCAACCCACTCAAGCTTGAGTTCCTGGCATCCAGCAGTGAAGAAGATGCACTCCAACTGACAATTGATACTGCCAAAACTCAAGCCAGTACAACGACTGAAAAAGTAGCAGCCAAGCCAAGTACCTTACAATTACTAAAACGTGAGCTGAGCCGCGAGCCTGCCAATGCCAATGCACTGATCACCTTCTCTTTTTCTGCTTATGAGCCTCAAATCCTCAATGCAGACTGGGCGACCTACATGGGTTATTTCGATGAAATTAAAAAATTTCTGAAAGAACAGGTTCGTGTATCGCTGTTTAAACTGGAACATGATGTGCTGATCGGTATCATTCAGGCCGATTCTCAAGAAATTCTGGAATCAAAACTGATCGGGTTAGCTGCATTAACCAAACCGCAGCTAATTACGATCAATCAGCAGAGCTATGCACTGAACTTACGCATCGGTTATACCAAGCTCGACGGTGAACCAAATGATGAGGCACAGCTGGATCAGTATATTGCTCGTGCCTTCTCTACACCATTACCTCAAGCACAACAGTCTTCTGAATTTGTGCTGGATATTCCATCAGATATGCATGCTCCTGCAGCAGCTATTCCAAGTCTGGAATTCAGCATTGCCGAATCAGCTGCACCAGCAGCTTCTAGTCCAGCACCTGCACCAGCTCCAACTGCAGCGCCTGTTACAGCATCTGTGGCGATGCCAGGTTCAATCCTGCATGCGCTACGTCAGTGTCTGGAGCGCGGCGAAATTCATCTGAAATATCAGCAGCTGTATGACAAAGAAGATAGCAACCTGTATACCTATGAGGTAACGAGCGGTTTCATCTTTGAAAATAAATGGCAGGATATTTCCACATTGCTGGAACTGCGTGAAGATGATGAACTTTCCATCAAGCTGGATCGCTGGATTCTGGTCGAGTCTTGCAAGCAATTGCATAACTTTATCACCCAGCATCCTGAAGCCCGCTTGATCGTAAACCTGAACCGTGCGGTGCTGTTCAAGGATCGTAGTTTCCCTGAGTTTATCTCCAAGCTGATTACGATTATTCGCAGTAAATTAAAGCATCCTTTAACTTTACAATTTGCTGAAGAAGATCTGATCCTGAACCGCGAGGACGCGCAGAAATATATCCGTATTCTGCGTGACCATGGTGCAGAGATTTCAATTCGTGAATTCGGCAATTCGATGTATAGTGAAACCTTACTCCGTGAGATGGATGTCAATGCCTTAACGATCCATCCACAACTCACTGCGCAATTGAATTCCAATAGCGAGGAACTACAGGAAAAAATCACTGGCTATCTGGAAATTAAACCGGTGTATATCCTGTTACGTGAACTGAATGATATGACTTCCTTTGCCAATGCCTGGAATGTCGATGCACGTTTCATTCAGGGTGATTACTTCCAGAAAAAACTGGATCATCTGATTGATGTACAGGAGCGCTAAGCTCCTGTACAAAGCCTGAATATTGCGAATCCATAAATTTCAGGCATAAAAAAACGGGCAAATTGCCCGTTTTTCATTTTGGGTATTAACGTTTAACAGAACGTGACATACCAGCAAAACGTTGTTTGAACTTGTCGATACGACCGCCAGTGTCAACGTTCTTTTGCTTACCAGTGTAGAATGGGTGGCAAGCTGAACATACGTCCAGGTAAAGAGTTTCTTTACCAACAGCTGAACGAGTTTCAATTACGTTACCACATGAACAAGTAGCAACTAGTTTTTCGTATTTTGGGTGAATATCGGCGCGCATGGTCGATTCTCCATAAAGATCAAGAAGGTTTTGCTGTCATCGCAATTGATCACTCTCAGAAACTGAGGAAAGGCCAGAATCAAATTCAGGCAGATCAACACCATAACAGACCATTCTTTTGGCCCACCGAGACGGATACCGTCAGAGCTAAGCACAACAAGTTGGGCAATATTATACGTGAAACAAAATCAATAAGCGAATTATTCTTCGGTTTTGATTTCAATCTGTTTGGACCACATATTGGCAATAATGCCGCACACCATCAGCTGGATCTGATGAAAAATCATGATCGGTAATACAATCATGCCGAGTGGCTGACCAATAAACAGGATTTGCGCCATCGGCACGCCACTGGCTAAAGTTTTCTTGGAACCACAGAAAAAAATAGTTTTTTGATCCGCTTTATCAAAACCAATCCAGCGCGGCACAAACAGGGCCAGCAGCATCACCACAGTCAGCAAGACTGAACAGGCAATAATAAGCAGTAATAAGGTCGTTAAGCTTACCTGATGCCACAGTCCTGCCACGACGGCGCTACTAAATGCGCCATACACTACCATCAGAATCGAGCCCTGATCAAAAAACTTAACGATTTTTGGCATTTTCTTCATTTGTGGAAATACCCAAGGACGCAGAATTTGTCCCAGAATAAATGGCACGAGAAGTAATAAAGTAATCTGAATAATGGATGAAGTCGGATCAAAACCATGTTGTGACTGACCCAAGATAAAAAAGGCCACTAATACCGGGGTAATAAACATGCCGATAATATTGGAAAATGAGGCACTGCACACTGCACCGGCGACATTCCCCTGTGCCACAGAAGTAAAGGCAATCGAAGACTGTACTGTTGATGGCAGGAAACACATAAACAGGAAGCCCCAGTACAGTTCCTGACCCAATAAAGGCACCAGCACTGGCTTGGCCAACAGACCAATGATAGGGAACAGTGCAAAAGTGAATGCGAACACCAATGTATGCAGTTTCCAGTGCATCAACCCTTCGACGACCGCCTCACGTGATAACTTGGCACCATGCAGAAAGAATAAGATAGCAATGGCAATCGTGGTAATAGATGAAAAGACTTCAGCCGCCTGTCCTGATACCGGAACAAAACTGGCAAGTATCACCATTATAAAAAGCAGTATAGTAAAACGGTCCAATGCCAATAACTTAAGCATATCCCTTCATCCCTTAAATTTTATTGTTTGATATAAAAATGCCCGGCTATCTTAACAGATGCCGGGCCCAGGTTATGCACTCAGATTGATGTAATCTTTTCATCTATACCTGAATGCATTTCATATATCACGCTACATAACTAACACTTAGTTATTACGTGCGTTATGGTCCTGCTGGATCAATTCAATTTTATAGCCGTCCGGATCTTCAACAAAAGCAATCACAGTCACGCCACCTTTCATTGGGCCAGCTTCACGAACCACCTTGCCACCACGTGCCTTAATTTCTTCACAGGCTTTATAAGCATCGTCTACTGCAATCGCAATATGGCCATAAGCATTGCCAAGTTCATAGCTTTCTGTGTCCCAGTTATGAGTCAGCTCAAGTACTGTATGGTTTTCCTCATCACCATAACCTACAAATGCCAGAGTGAAACGACCTTCTTCATAATCACGCTTACGAAGTAAAGTCATACCAAGCACTTCAGTATAGAATTTTAATGATTGTTCCAGATTGCCTACACGTAACATGGTGTGCAGCATGCGCATATTATTCATCCTTATTGCCAAATTGTTGTTGGTGTTCACCGAGTAATTTTCCAACCCAGACCACTAAAATGAGAATCGGAATCCCGATCAATGTAGTCATCAGGAAGAAGTTCGGATAACCGATATTGGTGACTATAGTACCTGAATATCCCCCTAAAATCTTAGGGGTTAGTGTCATTAATGAGCTAAAAATCGCATACTGGACTGCAGTGAAAGATACGCTGGTCAGACTAGATAAAAAGGCAATAAATGCTGCACCTGCCAGACCGGCTGCCAGATTATCGACGATAATGGCAAAATATAGCCAGGCATCACTATATGGCTTAATCACCTTGCCTGTCACTTCAATATCAGTATTACTATTCACATCAACCGGAACCAATGGCTGAATATCGACATCAAGCGTCTTGGTATTTTTAGCCTCGGTACTTGTCTGGTAGACATGTGTCACTTGCTGAACAGCTCGCTCACCATCCATCAGTACTGCACTGATTAAATGCGCTGGTGCAGATTTCAGTTTTTCTGCAGGAATAGCTGCACTAAACACACCCTGTTCTTCCAGCTTGGCTTCAAAACGCTCATCATTCAGTTCATAAATGATCTTCTGATGGTCTTGTAATGCTTCACCGACATATTGACCACGAACCACAATGCTTCCCTCTTCATTTGCATGAAGGGTATTGTCGCTGGTAATTGGTAACACCTGCAGCTGTGCATTACCAGAAGTCTGCAGCAAATATGGCATAGACAGGCTGACGGTACTATCAGTCACATCAGCATTGGCATAAGCCGCCTGAACCTGGATCTGTTTGGCATCAGCGAGTACTTGGGCGGGTACCTTCACTTTCCAGTAACCGACTTCATCCGTGTCTGCCTGATAGCGTTGCTGGCCTACCTGAATATCTACCGGATTCAGCTGTTGGCCCGATTTAACCAGACCAATAAAGATCAGGTTGGTAGAACAAGCCAAAATCGCACCGACAAACATCAGCTTCATGATGTTCATCTTCTGGGCTAAGAGGCCACCGAGGAAACCACCCAAGAGGGAAAAGATTACCCCGTAGACTTTTACCGCTTCAGCAATCTGTTCCTTGCTAAAGTTCATGTCCTGATAGAACACATTGGAAATCACACCGGCAATAATGTCTGAAACCCGATAAAAACCAATCAGCAACAACAATACGAGAGCAAGTTTTAATCCATAGCGTTTAAAGAAATCCTCGACCGGGTTGACCCAGGTTTCATAGGCCATTTCCCGGTTGACTGCACCCATTTTCACCAAAGCAGTGCCTACGCCAAATGCGACTGCACCGGAGCCAATAAAACGCAAAGATTCAAAAGCGAATAATGCAAAGGTATCCTGAATGGCAAACTGTTCAGTCAACATGCTCACCAGGTTACCTGAATATACATAGCTCAGCACGAAGCTAATAACTGCAACAAAGAACACCCCAACCAGACGAAAATAATCACTACGCACATAAGTTTTGCGTATACGATCAACCTGCGGTTCGCGGATCGACAAGGTCGTGATAATCCCCACCAGCATTACAGCCGCCATCGCCAGATAGGTCCACTTCCAGGCATCATAAATATAGTTACCTTTTGCAGTACCTAAATAAGCGGCAAGGAACAATGCGCCTGCACCAGCAACAATCATCCCAATACGATAGCCTGCGTTATAGGTAGAAGCCAGCACTGTCTGCATCTGTGTTTCTGCCAGTTCAATACGGTAGGCATCAATCACAATATCCTGAGTTGCTGCGGAAAAACCAAGCAAAACCGCACCAAGCGCCATCTGCTGAAGATGCGTTTGCCCTAAAGCTGGGTCTGAAAAAGCCATAATACAGATCGCACAAACAATCAGGATCTGGGCAATCAGCAACCAGGCACGACGTCGACCTAAAGCCTTGGTCAGAAAGGGAACCGGGAGCTCATCAATCAGTGGTGCCCAGACAAACTTAAAAGAATAACCTAAGGCTGCCCAGCTAAAAAAAGTCACGGCACTTTTACTAATACCCGCTTCACCGAGCCAGAGAGATAGACTTGAAAAGATCAGGAGAATCGGCACACCGGCTGAAAAACCCAGGAACAGCATGATCAGCGCACGCCGATCCAAGAAGGCTGTAAAGGCGGATTTCCAACCCGTCGTTTGTGTTGTCATTGCTTTATTATTTTCCGCAAAAAACCAGTAGTTGCTATTCAATCCTTTAATACGGGATCTTTCAACAAGATTTACCATTTTCTCTGCATAGATCATTTTATTTTTTTACGTCAAAAGCGACATGTTGGCTTGAATTTTTCAGCTAATTCTGTATACCTTAAATCATTAATGCACTATTTCGTTTTGGACATCAACAGTGACCCAGAGACTCGATCAAATTCATTCTTCAATAACCGCCAATACGATTAACACCACGACAACTCAAGAACAAAACCATGCTGAACTGCTTAAGTCAGCATTTGAACAAAGCGAAATACAACCTACTCTTGAAAAAACCCGCTTGCAGCCTACACAACTGACGCATATTCCAAAACTGGATAAGATTCCGGCGTCAACCAAGCGCATCAAACCACTAAATAATTTTCTTGGTCAGGATCGTGCACGTGCCTCGGTGGAAGCCGGGATAGCCCTGCCATACTCCGGCTATAACATTTTTGCCGTGGGTACTGCAGGTCTCGGCAAGCGCACCATGGTCAAACGCCTGTTACAGCAGCATGCCAAAACAGTCGCAACGCCAAATGACTGGGTTTATGTGAATAATTTCCAGAATTCCCGTCAGCCGATTGCATTGCAGTTTCCTGCAGGTCAAGGTCCTAAATTCCAAAGCATGCTACATCAGAGCTGGCAAACGATTCTTAAACAGCTAGAACGTCGTTTTACTGCGGAAACCTATTACAACCGTATTGAAATGATCCGTCAGCAAACCGGTGATGAACAGCAGCAAGCGCTGATTGAACTGACCCGTGAAGGTGAAGAATTCGATCTGAAGTTGATCTCTCGTAATGATGAGCACTGCTTCGTACCGGTTCATCTTAAAGATGACAAGTTGCAGGAAATGACGCAAGACGATCTGAATGCGTTGAGCAATAAAGATCGTGCTGAAATTGCCTCCAACATGCGTTATATGGATAAAAAACTGGAACGCCTGGGTCTGCACCTCGGTGATCTGGAAGATGATGCCCGTGACCGTGTACAAGTGCTGAACCGTGATATTGCCAAACAGGTGGTTGTACCGCGTGTTGAACAGATGCTGGCTAAATTCAAAAATGTGGAAGGTCTGGATAAATATCTGAAGTTCTATGCGGAAGACATTATTAATAATGTCGAGATTGTGCTAGAACAGGAAGAAGATGACTTTAGCCCTGGCCTGTTCAGTCGTGTACCGTCCCGTTATCAGGCCAATGTCATCGTAACGTATAAGCCGAATAGTGGTGCGCCAGTGATCTTTGAAGATTTCCCGACGCATTACAATCTGCTCGGTCATGTGGAACAGTTGACTCAAAATGGTACGATTACCACTGACTTTACCTTGATTCGTCCGGGTTCTATGCATCGAGCCAATGGCGGCTTCCTGATGATTGAAGCCGAGCAACTGTTAGAACAGCCTTATGCATGGCAAGGTCTAAAACGTGCATTGAAATCAGGTCAGCTTAAGCTGTCTTCTTTAGAACATATGCTGACGCTAACTGGCAGTATTTCTATTGAACCAGCAGCGATTCCACTCGATATCAAGATCGTGTTATTAGCTGAACCAGAGATCTATTATGAAATTCTGGAACTTGAACCTGAGCTAGGCAGTATCTTTAAAATCCGTGCTGACTTTACAGATACCTTACAACGTAATGACGAAAATGAGCAGGCCTATATGCAGCTGATTGCAGATTACGTTCAGGCAGACAAGTTGTTGCCTTTCGACCGTTCTGCCTTGGCTGCTTTATTGACTGACTCAAGCCGTCAGGCTGAAGACCAAAGCTCCTTGTCATTACATGCTCTCACGTTGGGTGACCTGATTCGTGAAGCTCATCATCATGCTTTTAAAGCTGATGACAAAATGGTTTCAGAAAAACATATCAACACCGCCCTGGATCACCGTAAATATCGCTTAGGCTATTTGCGTGAGCTCTATTGGCAGGATCTGTCTCGCGGTACCCAGCTCATTGAAACACGTGGTCATCGTCTTGGTCAGATCAATGCCCTGTCCGTCATTCACTATGCGGATGTGGAATTCGGTTTGCCATCACGACTGACTGCATCGGTCTATCAAGGTGGCGGTGACATTCTGGATATCGAGCGCAGTGTAGAGCTGGGTGGTTCACTACATGCCAAAGGTGTGTTGCTGATGGCATCTTTCTTAAAAGCGCATTTTGGTCGTGAACAAACCCTGCACTTCTCTGCAGCTTTGGCATTTGAACAAAGCTATGGCCAGGTCGATGGTGACAGTGCCACTGTGGCAGAACTGTCCGCACTGATCTCTGCGATTAGCCAGTTGCCAATTGACCAGTCCTGGGCAATTACCGGCTCAATGAACCAGCTCGGTCAGGTACAGCCAATTGGTGGGGTAAATGCCAAGATCGAAGGTTTCTTCGATGCCTGTAAACTGCAAGGTTTGACTGGCAAGCAAGGTGTGATTATTCCACGTCAGAACATGCAGCATCTAATGCTGCGTAAAGATGTAATTGCTGCTGTTGAAGCAGGTCAGTTCCATATCCATGCGATTGATACCATTGATCAGGCACTGGAAATTCTGATGGCACGCCCAGTCGGCACTCTGGACAAGAAAGGCCGTTACAGCAAGCATTCGATTTATGCTGCGGTGATGGAACAGCTGGATTACTGGCAAGCCATTGAAGATGGTGCCGAGCTTGAGGAAGAAGAGCCGAAGAAAAAGAAAAAAAAGAAGAAAAAGAAAAAAGATAAAGCGCCAGTAAAAGACCTTCAGGCGGATTCAGATGCCCTGGCAGAAGCACTTGCGGCTGAGTCAAAAGAACTGGAAAACACTAAAGCCTCTGAGAAGAAAGCAGAAGACTAATTCTGCCCTTCTATTGTCTTAAGTTTCAGTCATAAAAAAAAGCGCTTCTCAGGAAGCGCTTTTTAACATCTGTAAGTCTAATAAATATATTAAGCTTCAGGTGCTGGACTGTATTGTTCAACTAAAGACTTTAATTCGCCTTTCTGGAACATATCAAGCATGATATCGCTACCACCGATTAACTCGCCATTGATCCACAATTGCGGGAAAGTCGGCCAGTTTGCAATTACTGGAAGAGTTGCGCGAATATCTGGATTTTCCAGAATATTCACATAAGCGAATGGACGACCAATTTGACTGAGTGCTTCAACTGCACGAGCAGAAAAACCACATTGTGGGAATTGTGGTGTGCCTTTCATATAAAGAAGTACTGCGTGTTTGGCAATTTGGTCACGAATTAACGCTTCTGTATCGCGTGCTTGTTCAGTCATTGATATATCCTCAATAAATCTGCTTCGCATTATACTCAAAATGAACTAAAACAGCATGTATAAAACAATATTTCATGTTTTATTTACAATTCAGCTTTTATTCTGTTTGAGATTTTGCTTATATAGGTTCTGTCGTTGTGTCTATATATGGCATCTTTGACTTCAATTTTCAATCCACCTAACAGATAAGAGTTAGTCATGAAGAACATTACCCTTGCTCCTGTGCAAACTGATCAACCTTCACACTTGATGCCGGTATTTGGCCGTCAGCCGATCAGTTTTGTCCGAGGACAAGGTGCTTATCTTTATACTGAAGATGGTACTAAGTATTTCGATGCTCTGACCGGTATTGCAGTATGTGGCCTGGGTCATGCCCACCCTGTACTTGCTGAAGCAATTGCAGAACAGGCTGCAACCCTGATTCACACCAGCAACCTGTTTGAAGTGCCATGGCAGACTGCTGCTGCACAAAAACTGGCTGAAGTTTCAGGTATGGAAGAAATTTTCTTCTCGAATAGCGGTGCAGAATCCAATGAAGGTGCAATCAAGATTGCACGTAAATTTGGTCATATGCAAGGCATCGCTACGCCAAAAATCATTGTTGCTGATCGCTCGTTCCACGGTCGTACCATGGCTACCCTTTCAGCAACAGGTAACAAAAAAGTTCAGGAAGGTTTTGGACCATTGGTTGAAGGCTTTATTCGCGTACCTTTTGGTGATATTGAAGCTATCGAAGAAGCTGCGATCAATCATCCAGATATCGTCGCTATTCTGGTTGAACCGATTCAGGGTGAAGGTGGTGTCAATACTGCACCGCAAGGCTTTAGCTACCTAGAAGAAATCCATCAGATATGTAATCAGCACAACTGGTTGATGATGCTGGATGAAGTACAAACAGGTAATGGCCGTACCGGTAAATATTTTGCTTATCAGCACACCAGTATTGTGCCGGATGTACTGACCACAGCTAAAGGTCTGGGCAATGGCTTCCCGATTGGTGCTGTGATGACTCAAGGTCGTGGTGTCGGTGTTTTGACTGCGGGCAACCACGGTTCGACTTATAGCGGTACTGCATTGGGTTCACGCGTGGTTTATACCATTATCGATATTATGCAAAAAGAAAATATCGTGGTGAATGCAGCTGAAAAAGGTGCTTATATCGTTGAGCAACTCCGCAGCCAGCTTGGTGATCAGAATGTCACAGTTCGTGGTTTTGGTTTGATGATCGGTATTGAATTGCCAAAAGCGTGTGGCGAACTGGTGGATATTGCGCGTGATGAATATAAAACCATTATCAACGTAACTGCCGGCAATGTGGTACGTCTGCTACCTACCCTGAACATTACTCAGGAACAGGCCGATCAACTGATCGATCGTCTGGTTAAAATGATCAAAGCATATCTGGCCTAATTTCTTAGACGCCAGATACACAAAAAGCCGCATCAAGCGGCTTTTTTAATTCTTTGCAGTTTATGATGCGATTTGCAACAAACGTCCGCCAGAAAGCTGGCCAAAATATTGTTTCAAGGTATCAAGACAACGGAGAATTTTTGTAGGTTGTTGTTCACGTTTTGGCATAACTGCATAAAGCCTAAATGGTTGTAATTTCCACTCAGGCAGGACTTCAATCAAAGAGCCGTTTATTAAATCTTTTTGTACATCCAGATATGACATGCGGGCAATGGTATTGCCATGCAGACACATCGACTTCGCCACAATACTGTTATTGGTGTTTAGTCGTGAGCTCAGTTCAAGTTCAACTTTTTGGGCTGTATTGACATGCTGGAAATAAAATTGTTGATGATTTTTCAAATGACTGAGTGACAAAATGTCGTGTTGCTTCAGATCATCCGGCTGTGTAATTAAAACAGATTGATTGATGTAGCTGGGTGCTGTTACCAGAATCTGTTCAATCTGAATAAGTGGAACGACTTCAACATTGCTATCGTCGATGAATTGATCAAGGCGCAGTTCAATATCAACACGACCATCCTTCAGGTCAAGCGGCTGATCTTGTGTTTCAAACTGTACTGTCAAACCACGGTGCGCAGACATCCAATGTGACAAGGCCGGAATCACATGCATTGAACATAGTTCTGCAGTTGCGACGATACACAGGTCACCGACCAGATCATCACGTAGCTCATTGATACGGACTTTGCCACGTTCAGCAGCGGATAACATTTCCTGACAGCTATAGAAAAAAGCCTGGCCGACTTCAGTCAAACTCAATTTTCGTGTGGAACGGTTCAGGAGAATCACTTCCATGTCCTGCTCCAGCGATCGAATCTGCTGGCTTACGGCACTGGTGGTAATACCCAGTTCACGTGCAGCACCGCTAAACGAGTTTTTCTCTACAACACAAGCAAATACGCCCATTGCCCGAAGTTGATCTAACATAAATTCCCCTCTAAACTTATGAGATGCTTCATCTTTTGATAAAAGCAACTCATTGTATTATACGGTGAAATTTTGCATTTGCACCTTTTTATTCAACTATTCGGTAAAACAGATACAGGATTTACTGGTTTTCCATCCAGACGCACCTGGAATTCAAGCATGGTGCGGGTTGTACCACTTGAACCCATTTCTGCAATCTTCTGGCCTGCCGTTACATTTTGACCACTTTTCACGTTAAGTTTACTATTATGTGCATAAGCAGTGATGTAGCCATTAATATGTTTGACCAGCACCAGATTACCGTATTCTTTTAGGCCGTCAGCAGCATAAACCACCTGACCATCAGCAGCAGCAAATACCGGATCACCGACATTACCCGCGTAACGTATACCCTTAATATTTGAAGCCAGATTATATTGCTGCAATACTGCACCATTCGATGGTTTTACCCAACGTAATCCCGATGACGGTACAGTCGTCACCGGTGCAGGTGTAGTAACTTTTGGTGTTACTGATGGTGTCGTTTTCACTGTGGTCTGCGGCGTTACCGGCGTTGGAACCGCAACAGTTTTACGCTGAATAGGTGCTGAAGCGTCAACGCCTTGAGTGGTGGTACTGCGTTTGGTGTTTTTCAAACGGATCGACTGACCGACATAGATACGATATGGCTCAGGAATATCATTCATTTCCGCAACACTGATATAGCTCAGGCCATAGCGTGCTGCAATACCACTGAGGGTGTCACCTGAACGAACCGTATAGAAATCAGGTGCTGCAGCATAACGTGCAGAATTATTAACATAAGGTTTGGTTGCACACCCAGTTACAATAACTGCTGAAACCACTGCTGTTGTGAGTACTAAAGTTTTTATCAGGCCTGTAGGCAAAGCAATAAAGCGTTTCGGTGACACCAGGAACATTATCTTCCTCTCTAACATCTATACGGTTTAAAAACTCGATTAGATTAGCAAAAAAACACAGCAAATAAGGTTGCAATGTCCATCTATTCACAAAGTTATAACATTAGTTAGATTTTAGTTAAAATCTGCCCTTGCAATTCATGAAGTACATCATAGTTTGTGGCATCCATCTGGATAGGTGTCACACTTACATACCCATTGGCGATAGCAAAAAAGTCTGATTCGATTTCAGTTCCTTTATGCTTTGGCATTGCAACTGCTTCACCAGATAGACCAATCCAGTAAACCTGACGGCCACGTGGATCAACATGACTGGTAATTGGTTTAGACTGGCTACGGCGACCCTGGAAGGTCACTTTGGTTCCTTTTAGCTCAGCGAGATCCGGAATATTTACATTAAAGATCTGACGTTCAGGCAATGCTGGCAAACCTGCTGCAATAAAGTCATGTACCCATTGCGCTGCAACACGATAATCTTCTGGTGAGGTATAAGCACGCACGTTTTGCCCACACAGAGAAATAGCCAGCGCAGGATGTTTTGCTAGACGACCTTCAAATGCCGCACCCACTGTGCCTGAATACAATACATCATCACCCAGATTAGCACCGCTATTAATGCCACTGACCACAAGATCGAATTCGACATCAAACAAGCCATTCATAGCCAGATAGACACAGTCTGCCGGCGTACCATTTACTGCCCAGACATCTGGAGCAATCTGAATCGGTCGCAGTGGACGGTCCAGGGTCAATGCACTGGAAAATCCACTGCGTTCACTTTCAGGGGCGACAATCACGACACGGCCTAACGGTTTTAAGCTCTGCGCCAGTGCCTGTATGCCCGGAGCGAACACGCCATCATCATTGGATATCAATATATTCACTGCAAAATCCCGTTCGTCCCAAAAAATGACTGGTTGGGACATTTGT
Source organism: Acinetobacter sp. ASP199 (assembly GCF_022700675.1). Classification (NCBI taxonomy): domain Bacteria; kingdom Pseudomonadati; phylum Pseudomonadota; class Gammaproteobacteria; order Moraxellales; family Moraxellaceae; genus Acinetobacter; species Acinetobacter sp. ASP199. The sequence goes on along the minus strand of NZ_CP062182.1, from coordinate 1,079,703 downwards.
TTGTATTAGCCACGGAATTATATATATTTATCGTTCAACATCCATCTTTAATATGTGTGGTTCATGATGATTAAAAATACGGTTACCGTAACCGCAATGATCTTTGCTCTAACTGCTGGTCTGTGCTCTCCTGCTTTTTCAGCTGAAAATTTATCTGCTGAGGTTGATTTGACTATTAAGGAGGACCTTGCTTCAGTTCAAGTGCTCACTGAAGTTTGTCCGGGGATTGTGGGTAAAAATGCCAAGCTTGAGCAAAACACGCAACAGCTGATCAAACAATATTTAGCCGACTATTCTGATAAGTCGATGACTTATGACAAGATCCAGCAAGACAAAGAATATCAGTCAGCACTTCAAGAAGCACGTCAGGAAGCCAAGCAAACCGCTAAAGATGAACATCAGGCAGTGTGTGATGACCTGATCGCTCAAGAAATCTAACTCAGACTTTCTGTCAGGATGCTGCAGCGCCATCATCCTGTTTATATAACGATTTTCTCCATCATTTTACTGCTTCCTTACATTTTTAATCTTTTCATTCCTTCAAAATTAGTTAATCTAAGCCCATCTATGTTTCTAATTTGAGCTTTTGATTTTCAATGAAAAATTCATTTATTAAAGCCTTTGGCATTTTTACTCTTTCAACTTTCAGCATTTTGACTACACAAAGTTTTGCAGCCGATACCAATATTGAAGTCACTCCGATTCAAAAAGTGACTCAGCATGAGCTTGCAGCTATTTATGTACTTTCAGAAATCTGCCCAAGTATGGTGAAAGACCAGAATAAATTTAACGCGGGTTATAACCAGCTGGTAAGTGAATATATGCCAGGTCAAAAGAACCCGGTAGAAGCTTTAAATCAGCTTAGCAAGAACGCCAAATTCCAGCCGATCCTGAAAGAAGCACAGCAGGATGCACAGAAAGCAGGTCAGCAGAAAAATCAAGCGATTTGTACAGAACTCACGACTTATAGCAAATCCTGATTTTTTTCTGCCACACTACTTACAATACTTTTGAAATAAGCTACTGCAAACCGTAGAAGTCCGCCTAGCTTTGTCCTAAAATGCTAGGCTCTTCGTGCTTACATCAAGATATTGGAACCTACTAGAAATGACCCAAAAAACTGTTCTTGCTGCATTATTATTAATTCCTAGTTTTAGCTTTGCAGCAACTGTCTTATCTGCACCACCAGAATTGAATAATAAATCTTATGTGCTAATGGACTACGAAACAGGGCAAATTCTCGCTTCTAAAAATGAAAATGAAAAACTAGCCCCTGCTTCAATGACTAAAATGATGACCAGCTACATCATTGAACAGAAATTATTAAGCGGTGAACTGACTGAAGATGAACAGGTTCGTATGAACGAATCGGCATGGTGCCGCGGCAGTAGCTCTGAATCATGTATGTATGTTCCGCTAAATGGTACGGCCTCAGCACTTGAGATGCTACGTGGTATCATTATCCAGTCAGGTAACGATGCGTCTAAGGCAATGGCAGAACATATTGCAGGTAACGAAGGTACCTTCGCACATATGATGAACCAGGAAGCAAAACGTATCGGCATGAGTAATACCAGCTTTGTAAACTCAACCGGTATGCCTGCGGAAGGTCACTATTCAACTGCCAAAGATATGGCTATGCTGGCACAGCACATCATTAAAGACAGTTCGAAGTACTACCCGATTTATTCTGAAAAAGAGTTTACTTTTAACGGAATCAAGCAAGGGAACCGTAATGCCCTGCTGTATACAGATCCAAGTGTGGATGGTTTAAAAACAGGTCATACCAATGAAGCGGGTTACTGCTTAACGACTTCTGCAAAACGTGGTCCAATGCGTTTGATCTCTGTGATCTTCGGTGCGCCATCTATGCAGGATCGTGCAACACATACGCGTGAACTTTTGGCATGGGGTTTTGCAAACTACGAAACCAAAAATGTTCAAGCTGGTAAACAAGTTTTAGCCAAATCTAAGGTCTGGTTCGGTAAGGAAAATGAAGTTCAAATCGGCCTTGCTGAAAACTTCAACGTGACTATGCCAAAAGGCAAAGCGAATGAGATTAAAACGCAAATCGTCGTTCAACCTAAATTGACTGCGCCTTTAAAACAAGGTCAAGTGGTAGGTAAATACGTTGCTTCTCTTGATGGTAAAGTCATTGCTGAAAAACCGCTTGTTGCACTGAAAGCAGTTGAAGAAGCTGGTTTCTTTGCTCGTATGCTTGATCACATCAAACAGTTCTTTAGCAACCTGTTCTAATATTTATTGATAAATATCAGTTTAGACTAAAGCCAAAGCACACATTTTCGAATGTGTGCTTTTTTATTTTATAATGGACATAAATTTTCAAGATGATATTTATATGAGCCAGAACATTCGCTCTTACCTGGACACCTATCCGCAAATTGCAGATTCCTGTTATATCGATCCGATGGCGATCGTTGTTGGCGATGTGGTCTTGGGTGAAAATGTATCCGTCTGGCCTTTTGCCGTGATTCGTGGCGATGTTAATCATATCCGTATTGGCAAGAACTCCAATGTTCAAGATCATGCCATGCTGCATGTCAGCCATAAGAAAGCCGACAAGCCTGAAGGTTCCCCCCTGATCATTGGTGAGGATGTCACCATTGGCCATCATGTGACCCTGCATGGCTGTACTATTGGCAACCGTGTCCTGATCGGCATTAACAGCATTATTCTAGATGACGTGGTAATTCCGGATGATGTCATGATCGGTGCAGGTACGTTAGTACCACCGGGTAAAGTCCTGGAAAGCGGCTGGTTATATATGGGCAGTCCTGCCAAAAAAGCACGTCCGCTGACCGAGAAAGAAATGGCTTTCTTACCGTATTCGGCGCAAAACTATGTCAAAGTTTCAGGCAACTATAAATAAACTTTAGACAATTTCATTTGTCGAAAGCTTAAATCTTCTGTATGTTCATTTAAAAATAATTCAAAGAATAAAAACCATGCAACATACAGAAGATCATCATTGCCCTGATCGCAATGAACTATTAAATCAGATCAGAATTAATATTCGACAATATGGCGTGCAAATTATTTCGATCAGCCATACCGACTATTCCCCGCCTTTTAGCTATAGCATTGGCTTGTATGAAAGATTCCAGCATCCAGAAATTATCTGTTTTGGACTTACTGCTAAACTCAGTCAGACTATTCTGAATCATGTGACTGAGGTAATTCGGAATGGTCAACGCATCCAGCTGAATAACACGTATCCAAATGTCTTTTTTCAAGAAAGCCGCTGCAAGTTTTTGAAAGTCGATCGCAGAAATATCAGTGACTATTTTGGGATTGCGCAAAGCTATTACCAAGATGAAGTGTTTCCAGCCTTACAATTAGTCTGGACCGATCGGAATGATAAATTTCCCTGGGAAGATGGCTTCGAGGAAGTTTTTGAATTTGATCAACCTTTGCTGGATCGCAATGCCGAGTTTAAATTCCGTGAAGCTAGAAATTTAGGCATTTATACGACAAGGCAATGGCTGGAACTGGAGCAGCCAATTATGACCGTATTGCATGAACGCGATGGTGACTGGCAATTTTTAACAGCAGAACCATTGGCTGAGGATGACTATATCTTGGTTGGCCTAGAGCATATGATCCAACGCGATCCGACTTTAAATGAAGTATTCGACCTGCAATATGGACAGGCAGCTGACCGGCAATTTATCGGGGATGAATGGGTAATTACAGAACTAGAGGAGGATGATCAGCTCGCTGGTTAAAATAGGGAGTTTAAGATGATATTTAACTCTCTTTAACAACTTAATATTTCATTTTAAACGAATTAAATACCGGGCGTCTTATAGCAATATCACTTTATGAATATCAAAATGGCTACCTCATTTCAGGTTGCCATTTTTTCAATTAAGGAATAATCAGATAATCATTCTTAAAGCTGTTCGCTTCAAAATCCCCTTCGATCAAATGTATAAATTTCTGATCAATTCGCTTCAACTCTAAACAGTCATCAACATCAATCACTGCATCGGTATGTGGTTTATACCAGTCTTTTTCAATTGCCAGTTTGCCCTGTGCCTTGGCTTCTGTCTTTTCTTTGGCAGCCACCACCAGATATTTATGCACTTCGCCAAACTGATCCGGAAGATATGCACCCAGATTAATCAAGAACAGTTTTAAGTCGGTATTTCCTGGCGCATCTGCAATTTGAACCTGATAATTTATCCCTTGATAACTCACTCCATTAATTTTCATCCAGCCATCGACATGCAATCCTTTTTGCAGGCCAAACCATTGATGTTTTAAATATGGGAATGCTGATTCGATGTCTGAACTAATGACTGGTACCACATCATGCACTTCTACATTGGCTTTTTCATGTTTACCACCCAGTAAGGTGATGTAGAGGTGCAGTTCAGACATAGGAGATTCCTTTAAATAATAGAAAAATAAAGTAAAGAGACATAGTTTAAATTAATTCGATTTCATTGATTGTGAAGGAAGAATATTTTTTTATTCTAACCCGAATCCTGCTTAAGCCAATGATTTCATAATTTGAATTGTTGGCTTAAGCAGGATTCGGGTTATTAATAGTTAATAAATGTCGAGTAGCTAAAGAAATTCCCTCCCCACATAGCCACCGCCCCCTAAATTTTGTAGAATACAGTTTTTATTCCATGGTGCTACTCTATGACCGCTTGGACTGCTCACGTCACTGTCGCAACTGTCGTCGAAAAAAATGGAAAATTCCTGTTTGTTGAAGAACATACTGAAGGTGTAACCCATACTGTATTCAATCAGCCTGCAGGCCATGTTGAGGCAGGTGAAACCATCGTCGAAGCAGCCATTCGTGAAACCATGGAAGAAACCGGTTATCAGGTCAATGTGACTGATCTCATTGGCATTTATACCTATACTCCACCGATGTTCCCGGATCGTACCTATTACCGCTTCTGTCTGAAAGCTGAAGTCATCAGCCATGATGAAAATGCAGAACTGGATACGGGTATTATCGGTCCAGCGTGGATGACTTTAGATGAGCTGCTTGAAACTGCTCGCGCTCGCAGCCCACTAGTGACCAAGGCTGTACAAGATGCCCTTTCCGGTCAAAAATATCCTTTATCGCTCATTTACGAGCACCAAAATTCTCCCTTAATTTCAAATTTGGATGCCTAATCCTATGCAACAACGTGTCATCGTCGGTATGTCTGGTGGTGTAGATTCATCTGTGTCTGCTGCACTTCTACTTCAACAGGGTTATCAGGTTGAAGGTCTTTTCATGAAGAACTGGGAAGAAGATGACGGCACAGAATACTGCACGGCAATGGAAGATCTTGCCGATGCACAAGCCGTTTGCGACAAGATCGGGATTAAACTACATACTGCCAACTTCGCAATGGAATACTGGGATCGTGTCTTCGAGCATTTCCTGGCGGAGTACGCTGCCGGCCGTACGCCTAACCCGGATATTCTTTGTAATAAAGAAATTAAATTCCGTGCTTTCCTGGATCATGCGATCAACCTGGGGGCAGACTTTATTGCGACGGGTCACTATTGTCGTCGTGGTGAAACCATGACTAATTCTAAAGGTGATCAATATGCACCTTTATTGCGTGGCGTAGACAATAATAAAGACCAGACTTACTTCCTGCATGCTGTTCATGGTCGTGAAATTAACAAGACCCTGTTCCCGGTGGGTGAAATTGAAAAGCCGCAAGTACGTAAAATTGCAGAAGAATTAGATCTTGCTACGGCGAAGAAAAAAGACTCAACTGGCATCTGTTTTATTGGTGAACGCCGCTTTAATGACTTCTTGAAGCAATATTTACCAGCTCAACCCGGAAAAATCGTGCTGGAAGACGGTAAAGAGGTTGGTGAACATCACGGCTTAATGTACTATACGCTCGGTCAACGCGGCGGGATCGGCATTGGCGGTATGAAAGGCGCTGAAGAAGGTGCGTGGTTTGTACTGCATAAAGATATCGAAGGTAACCGTCTCGTGATTGGTCAGGGGCATGAGCATCCACTGATGCAAAGTACCATGCTTTGGAGTGAAGCGATTGACTGGGTGGCTGGTGAGCAGGATATTCCTGAATCAGGTTTCCGCTGTACGGCAAAAACCCGCTATCGTCAGTCTGATCAAGCGTGTACTATTTATAAGGATCCAGAAACACCTCAAGGTGTTCGTGTAGAATTCGATGAGCCACAACGTGCTGTGACTCCAGGTCAAAGTGTGGTGTTCTACTCAGGTGAAGTATGTTTAGGTGGGGGTGTGATTCATCATACCAATGCACCTAAACCTGATTTTATATAAGGATGAGGTCGGCATGACGGAATTACCTTTTCAACAGGCCACAGCGTTGAATGTTCGTCAAAACCGTGCTTTGGCGTTAGCGGGTGTGTTTCAGGCCACCCAGCTAACCCATATGACTGCCTTAACTGGTCAGCAAAGTATTGGGGACAGCGGTAATTTCTATTTTGAACAGCTGATTAAAGCCAGTTTAAATATCCGACCAAGTGGTTCGCTCAATGTCCAGACACTGGATTTCTTTAATCAGCTGGCCGATATTTCTCTCGGATTAAAGACATTAGAAAGCTCCATTACCCAACCCTTCGATACCAGTCCAAAATCCAGACTTCCAAAACTTTCATCGACCAAACTTCCAATGTCTTATGCCATGGCACTTCTTCAGTTAGAAAAGAAGGTCTATAGCAATCCTAAATTTGTTGAAATCATTGAACAATCCCAGCAAAAAATTTTAAGACAGCTCTCCTTTTTTGATAATAACTACATGCACCCCAGCATCATTGCCAATCTTGCACAAACTTATGTAGATACTGCCGGACAGATTAATCCGCGTATTATGGTGCGTGGCAATGCTGAAGCCTTTAAAGATTCCGGTCACACCAACCGTATCCGTGCTTCATTGTTTACTGGCCTGCAGATGGCGCACTTATGGCGTCAACTCGGTGGCAGTTCTTGGGGCATGGTTTTTGGCAAGCGCAAGCTGCTACAGGATATCCAAAATCTCGCGCGCTTACAGTTTCAGGTAATTTAACTGATGTTGTACGCGTATCTCGTTTTTCGTTTAATTCCAAAATTTAAGGAATCAATATGAACGCTTTAACTGCACTTTCTCCATTAGATGGACGCTACGCTAGCAAATGTGATGCGCTACGTCCTTTTCTTTCTGAGTTTGGTCTAATCCATGCTCGTGTGACTGTTGAAGTGCGTTGGTTACAAGCGCTTGCTAACCGCCCAGAAATTACTGAAGTTCCAGCATTTTCTGCAGCAACTAACGCAGCACTTGATGCAATCGTAGCTGACTTCTCTGAAGATGATGCAAACCGCATTAAAGAGATTGAACGCACAACGAATCATGACGTAAAAGCGGTTGAATATTTCCTGAAAGAAAAAATTGCAGGCATTGAAGAACTGAAAAATGCGGGTGAATTCATTCACTTTGCATGTACTTCTGAAGACATCAACAACCTGTCTCATGCTTTAATGCTAAAAAGCGGTCGTGACGTACTGGTTGAGTCTATGCAGCAAATCATCGATTCAATCGTTGCATTGGCTGAAAAACACGCTGACCAACCAATGTTGTCTCGTACACACGGTCAAACTGCCAGCCCAACAACTTTGGGTAAAGAAATGGCAAACGTGGCTTACCGTCTTGCTCGTCAAATCAAACAGTTCAAACAAGTTGAACTTCTAGGTAAAATTAACGGTGCAGTAGGTAACTACAACGCTCACCTTTCTGCTTACCCAGACATCAACTGGCCTGCGCATTCACAAGCATTCGTTGAATCTTTAGGTTTAACGTTCAACCCGTACACAACTCAAATCGAGCCACATGACTACATGGCTGAATTGTTTGACGCGCTTCGTCGTTTCAACACAATCCTGATCGATTTCAACCGTGACGTTTGGGGCTATATCTCACTTGGCTTCTTCAAACAAAAATTGAAAGAAGGCGAAGTGGGTTCTTCAACCATGCCGCACAAAGTAAACCCGATTGACTTCGAAAACTCTGAAGGTAACTTGGGTATTGCAAATGCAGTGCTTGCTCACCTTGGCGAAAAACTTCCTGTTTCTCGCTGGCAGCGTGACTTAACTGACTCTACTGTTCTTCGTAACATGGGTGTTGGTTTTGCACAAAGCTTAATCGCATTTGAAGCATGCTTAAAAGGTGTAGGAAAACTTGAATTAAATGCTGCACGTATCAATGAAGACTTAGACAATGCTCAAGAAGTATTGGCTGAACCAATTCAAACCGTTATGCGTCGTTACAACGTTGAAAAACCTTACGAAAAATTGAAAGCCCTTACTCGTGGTCAAGCAATGACTCGCGACATGATGGTTGATTTCGTAAACGGTAATGAGCTTGAAGCTGTTCCTGCTGCAGATCGTGCGCGTCTTGCGGAAATGACACCTGCGACTTACACAGGTAATGCTGCTGATCAGGCAAAACAAGTTAAGGACTTAATCTCTAAAATCTGATTTAGAAAATTAAGACCAAAAGCGAAGCTCCGGCTTCGCTTTTTTATTTATAATCATGTTTAACTTTAAAACAAGATGATATAGAAATAGATGCTGGATCATCGATTAAGCAGCAAACATTTTGTCAGTTTAGGGATTTTGGCACTGGCGATTATCTTTGCCAGTATTCAGCCTTTAGAAATGGAATCTTATCTGCTCCATCAGACAGGTACAGTTTTTATGATCGCTATGCTGATCTTGTGCCTGTATAAAATCGGACTGAGCTTTTCCAGTTTTAACCTGTATCTGGTTTTCCTGCTAATTCATGTAGTTGCTGCACATTATCTGTATTCTTATGTACCTTATAATGAATGGATGCAGACAATATCTGGCTTTGACCTGAATGCTGCCATGGGTTGGTCACGCAATATGTTTGACCGTTTTGCACACCTGGCTTTTGGCCTTCTACTCTACCCGGTATTTTACCGACTGTTTCAGGTCTGGCTGCCGCAGCAAAAACCATTCACTATTTTCTTGTTAGTCATTCAATTTGTCATGGCCACCAGTCTGATTTATGAATGGATCGAATGGCTGATTGCGATTGGCTTATCACCGGAACAAGCAGAAAGTTATAACGGTCAGCAAGGTGATATATGGGATGCGCATAAAGATATGCTATTGGCGACAGTTGGGGCGATGTTTACAGGTGGATTGATGTTGATTTCAAATGCTAATCCAAGAAATAAAAAAAGCCCACTAAAGTGAGCTTTTTTTATTATCATGAATTAAAGCTTTGAATCACATCTTTAATGATTTTCATATTTTTCAATTATGGAAGTGGGCAATATCGATTCCAATCATCTTTCATTTTTTGCAATTCATTACCCGTCAATATCTCGCTGTAATAAATAAAATAGGTGGCATCAGGGTATTGAATCTCATGGCGGATATTTTATCTGATTAGTTTCAGTGATGGTTTGCATTTTATTCGGTTCAATCCAAAGCCCACCTAAGTGAGCTTTTTAATTCATAACTAAATAATGAATTAAAATTTCGGATCGCGCATCTGAACTAGGTTTGAATTGGCCTTGGTCAGTGTATCAACCACTTTATTCATTACTGCAGGAATCAGGGAGTCTGCAATTTGTGCTGCCTGTAAACCCAGTTTTTCACCCAAAGTTGGTTTCTTACGAGTATTGATCGTATACACATCATGCTGAGGCAATAAACCTAACAAGTACTCATCCGATGTTTGCAGCTTATCCACCAGATTCCGATCCAGCGCATCCTGACCATACCAGTGCTCACCTGTTGCCACTTTTTCAACATTGAGTTGCGGACGATACTTTTCTACAAAGTGTTTGAACAGCGCATGCGTTTGCTGAATTTCTTCTTCAAACTTGGCTTTACCTTCTTCAGTATTTTCACCAAACATGGTCACGGTACGCTTGTACTCACCTGCCGTAAACAGTTCAAAATCGATTTTGTTGTCCTTTAACAGACGATTAAAGTTAGGTACCTGAGCAACCACACCAATAGAACCCACAATCGCAAACGGTGCAGAAATAATTTCACTGGCAATACATGCCATCATATAACCACCGCTGGCAGCGACTTTATCAACACAAATAGTCAAATGGAAACCTGCATCACGTAAACGTACCAGCTGAGCAGCTGCCAGACCATAGCCATGTACCATACCGCCAGGGCTTTCCAAACGTACGATGACACGGTCGCGTCCAGCTTTTGCTGTTGCCAGAATCAGGGTGATTTCTTCGCGTAACTGTTCAACTGCAGAAGCAGCGGTATCACCTTTAAAATCGAGCACGTAGATTTTTTCATTGGTTTTTTTACGGGCACGTGCTTCTTTCGCCAGTTGCTGACTTAACTGCAACAGCTCCAGTTTAGAGGCAGTTGTTTGCGCAATTTTTTTTCGTTGTTCATTAATACGCGCATTCAGGTGACTGATACGGATTTCAGCCGGTAGTTTCGGAGTGTGAAATAACATATAAAATCTATTCTCAGTTTAATTCGATATATAAACCTTAGATTAGGTCAATTTGGTATTTTTTCAACCATATTATTGACTGAATTCTTTCGCACTGCTCTTAGTTGCAAAATACCATATTGTTCTTGTATTTTTGCAATTGATAACCACCGTAGCATTAACGGAAACTGGATATAGTAATGTATCCCAATAATAACAGCATTAATCGGCCACCACGTGAGAATCCAAAAGCTCGAGCCTCTGCTACCCGTGAATGGCGTGACCCAAATATACATTGCGATACAACCATAAATCACCATACCAATCAGTAGATATTGAAACCATGGATGTTTCAAAATATGCCGAGTCATTGAGTCGCTTAACTTTTGCTGACTAGACTTGTCATCATCTACACTTTCTACCACTTGTTTTAATTTAAACTGATACTGTGCATAAGCTCGAATGTATGCATTCCATTTTCTTTGGAAAGCGACAGAGCCTTTGAGTTGCCTAAAACGCAGATAGATTAGAGGTATAATGAATATGGAAACCGTCACATAAACATCATATAACCAACGATGATAATTGCTCATACCTCGACTTTGTGAAGTAGGAAACCACCCCTCATGCAGAACTAAAGTCGCCATAAAAAGACTAATACCAACCAAAAAGATGCTTAGATTTCTTGGAAAATTCACTGAGCCAAATAATGCTCTATAGAGCGCTTGCTGTGTTTCAGCAACGACTTTGCCTTCTTTTTTGGTCAAATTATAATTACGCATCTCAATTTAATTTTATAATTCTTAGATTAGCATTTGAAGTGCAACACCATGTTGTTGCCATAATACTTGGCTCGGACTTTTAAAGCCGAGTCTTTTTCTTGGGCGATGATTCAATCGTTGAGTGATTTCTGCAATATAAGCATCTGTATACCTAGTCAAATCACTTCCATTCTTAATATATTGCCTAATTAAACCATTTGTATTTTCATTCGTACCTCTTTGCCAAGCACTATAAGGATCAGCGAAATACCAGTCTATTTCTAATGCTTGAGCAGCATACTCATGCAAACTGAACTCTTTACCATTATCTGCGGTAATTGTTTTGAGTTGATCTTTAATCGGCTTGAGTAGGCTGATGGTCGTTTGGCAAATTTCTTCTGCTTTACGTGTTTGGCATTTCTTGAGCCATAAATAACCAGTTTTACGGTCAACGATAGAAACTAATGATTGCTGATGGTTTTTACCTACAATCGTATCTATTTCTAAATCACCAAAGCGAGTACGTTGTTCAATTTGAATCGGCCTGTCATGAATACTCTTACGATTGCTCAGTTGACCTCGAGTTTCGGGAGTACCATATTTCCTCTTTCTGTGATTTCTAAAACGTAGATTGAGAAACAGCTTTCCACCTTTGTTTTTATCTTGTCGTATGAAACGATAAATTGAATGCAAACTGACAGGAACATGAGAAGCAATCTGTTCAGGACTCCATTGAAGATGAAGATAAGCAATAATTTGTACCCACATTTCACAGGAAATCTTTTTAGGGTTAGAGCATTGACGTCTTTGGGCTATTTTATTGGCATGTTTAGCGAAATAACCGTTTCTGGCTCGATTACGATTGATTTCCCTAGAAATGGTTGAAGGTGAACGATTCAGTCTACAAGCAATATGACGCTTAGAAAAACCTTCACGTAACAAGGCATAAATCTGATATCTTTCTTCTAGAGTGAGATGAGTATAGTTCATGAATGCAACTTTGACTTTGGTCGGTCGGAAGCAAAATGCTAGTCATCTTGCTTCTTTCCAATAATTTAATCTCTGTTGCACTTCATTTGAGAATCTAAGATTTTAAAAAAATCACATACAGCATAACAAAAAAAACAGAATCCTAAGATTCTGTTTTTTTTAACTTAAAAATTTTAAATCAGTTAACCAAAACGCCCTGTAATATACGCCTCGGTTAATTGATGATCCGGCTGGCTAAAGACTTTTTCTGTCGAATTCACTTCAATTAAATCACCTAGATGGAAGTAAGCGGTACGGTCAGAAACACGCGCCGCCTGCTGCATTGAGTGAGTCACAATCGCAATCGTATATTGGGTAGCAAGTTCGGAAATCAGCTCTTCCACTTTTGCCGTGGCAATCGGATCTAGCGCTGAACACGGTTCATCCATCAGGATCACATCTGGACTTACCGCAATGGTTCGAGCAATACAGAGACGCTGCTGCTGACCACCAGACAAGGCTGTTCCCGGCTGATTCAGTCGATCCTTTACTTCATTCCATAATCCAGCCTTACGTAGACTGCTCTCGACAATTTCTTCCAGATCATATCTATTGCGAGCCAGACCATGCAGTTTTGGACCATAGGCAACATTGTCAAAAATAGATTTTGGAAATGGGTTTGGTTTCTGGAATACCATGCCTACCTGTGCACGCAACAATACTGCATCCAGATTGGGATCATAAATATCTTGATGATCCAGCATAACTTTACCTGTGATACGGCAAGCATCAATGGTGTCGTTCATCCGGTTGAGGGTTCGCAGGAAAGTGGATTTACCACAGCCAGAGGGACCAATAAAGGCAATTACTTCATTTTCGTAAATGTTCAGATCAATACCTTTGATCGCTTCCAGTTCACCATAGTACACATGCACATCCTGTGTACTCAGCTTGATATTACCCGTCTTGTCTTTTTTCTTACTTTCAGTTTGGATGTCGAACTGAGAGTTATATGAAATCAGGGGTTTCGTTGCAGCGGCATCTGCAATAAATTTATTTTCTTGTAGGTTCATTGAGAGATCCTTTTTTAAATTATTTAAAATATGAGTTGTTGTCATTATTTTCTCCCTACCAACGGACTTCAAACTTCTTGCGTAGCCAGATAGCTAAGCTGTTTAAGCCAATCATCATGACAAGGAGAACAATAATGGCGGCAGCGGTACGACCTTCAAAGAAGTTACGCAATTCATTACCCTGCCACAGGAAAATCTGTACGGGTAATGCAGTAGATTGATCCAGCGGCGTTGCCGGTACGCTAGCAACAAAGGCGCTCATTCCGATTAATAACAGTGGTGCAGTTTCACCGAGTGCCTGTGCGACACCAATAATCGCCCCTGTCAAAATACCCGGTAGTGCGAGCGGTAAAATATGGTGAAATACAGTTTGTAAACGTGATGCACCTAAGCCTAAGGCTGCCTGACGAATTGATGGTGGCACGGCTTTTAAAGAAGCCCGTGTGGTAATAATTACGGTTGGTAAAGTCATCAGACTAAGTACCAGACCACCTACTAATGGCGCTGAAAGTGGTAAATGCATCCAGCCAATGAAGATCGCCGCACCAAGCAGACCGAAAACAATAGACGGAACGGCAGCCAGGTTATTGATGTTGACTTCAATGACATCAGTGATCCAGTTTTTTGGTGCAAACTCTTCCAGATATATTGCTGAAGCCACACCGATTGGAATCGAGATAAAGATCACGATCAACATCATGAACAGTGAGCCCATGAATGCACCTGCCAAACCAGAGGTTGCAGGCGAACTACGCGAGTCCGGATTGGTAAAGATATTGGTATTAAAGCTGTTTTCGATCACGCCTGAAGCTTTCATCTCATCAACAAGCTGGCGGACTTCAGGACTGAGCTGTTGCTGCTCATCTGGCAGGTCACGGTCAATATTACCTGCAAGCCATACATCAACATTGGCGTCAGCTAAAATTTTAATTTCCTGGGTTTTCCCGACCAGACTCGGGTCGTTCAGCACCATGTCACGCAGACGGTAGGCTTCTGAACTGGTATATAAATAACCCAGTTCATCACGCTGGTTTTCCAGCTTGCTGTCTTTGGCAATCATGCCATTAATGATCAGGGCATCCCAGTCGACCATACCAGCCTGCATCTGCCAATCCAGCATACGCTGTTCGAACTGTGCTGGAGACTCCCCGGCTGTCTGTTTTGGTTGTGAATCGATATTGACAATTGCCGGATCGAAATGGATAGGCAGGCTCATACTGCTTTGCCAGAATGCCGGCAAGCCTTTGGCCAAAATACTACCGAACAGCAATACAACAAAGAACAGACCCGCCAATACCGCAGAGAAACCAAACATACGGAAGGTCTTTTCCTTGCGATGGCGCCGTGCAAGAGAGCTTTGAATGGTCTTTTTACGCTCTTCACGCAGCTCAGCATTAACAGCTGGATCAATACGCTGATCTAAAGGTGTGGTATTTGAAGTACTCATTAGTCGTATTGCTCACGATATTTACGCACGATGTACAGTGCGATAATGTTCAAACCTAAGGTAATAACAAAAAGAGTCAGACCCAATGCAAAGGCAACCAGTGCCTGTGGACTGGCAAAGTCAGTATCGCCAGTTAACTGGTTCACGATAGTAATGGTTACAGTCGATACAGCTTCAAGTGGATTGGCATGTAGCAGCGGGCTATTACCTGCTGCCAGTACCACAATCATGGTCTCACCAATGGCACGGGATGCTGCAAGCAGGAAAGCGCCGATAATGCCCGGTAATGCGGCTGGCAGTATCACCTGACGGATCGTTTCTGATTTGGTCGCCCCTAGACCTAATGAACCGTCACGTAAGGCACGTGGTACCTGGGTAATAATGTCATCTGACAAGGAAGATACAAATGGAATGATCATGATGCCCATGACAAAACCAGCAGTTAAGGCACTGGTCGCATTAATATCAATACCGACCATAGCACCGAGCGTTTTGATAAATGGACCCAGAATCATCAAGGCAAACACACCGTAAACGATGGTTGGAATACCGGCCAGAACTTCAATAGTCGGTTTTGCCCATGAACGGAATTTTGGTGAAGCATATTCAGACAGATAGATTGCAATCATCAGACCTAGTGGTACCGCTACTAATAGTGCGATTCCGCTGACCATCAAGGTGCCCCACAATAAAGGCAGCAGACCATAACTCCCTTCAGCACTGCCTGAGGTACTAAAACCAGGGTTCCATTGTGTGCCAAAGAAAAAATCAATTGGACTGACGAAGCTAAAGAAACGCATCGCTTCGCCAAACATCGACATCACGATGCCGAGTGTGGTCAGGATGGCAACACCTGAACAGAGTGCCAAGCTGATATTGATGACTTTTTCGACCTGATGACGTGCACGCAACTGATTACTGATACGTCTTTTGGCCCAAACCAGTCCGGCAACGGCAACAGAAATGACTACCACCAGCTTGGTATAGCTGCTGATGCTCATGATACGTGCCACCTGCTCTGCTGCAGCTAGTTCATAGGCCTGTGGTGTATCACTAACACCAAACCCGGAAGCCAGTGCCTGCACCCGATCCACCATCACCCTCAGACTTGCAGAATCCATTCCTGCGACTATCTGTTGCGGCAGGTGTTTCAATACCAGCTGTTCCAGGATCACAGGTTCAACTAGATTCCAAATCATGAATATTAAAAATGCAGGAATACCACACCATAAAGCCACCATGACACCATAGTAGCCAGGACGCGAATTCAGCATTGCTGTGTTCTTGCCCTGACCTGCCAGTTGCTGGCTTCGACTTAATCCGATCTGATAGGCAACAGCGATAATCGCCAGTAACACACCCAGGAGTAGCAGATTCATGTATGCTCCACTGTTTTTTCAATCTTCATGTTTTTTAAAAACCTATCTATACGCAAAAGCCGGTGACCGTTTCCAGTCACCAGCTATTTCAATATTTGCTTACTTCACTACAACCACTTTAGCTGCCTTAAAGTTGGCAAGTACTGCTGCACGTTCTTTATCAGACATTGAAATCAAGCCTGCTTTTTCCAATTTAGAACCCTTACCTGAAACACGCTTGCTTAGGAAGTATTCTGTGAATTGCTGTAAACCTTTGATTGATTTCAGGTGCTCGCCTTTCACATAGAAGAACAATGGACGAGATACCGGGTAAGAACCATTCAGGATAGTCTGCTCAGATGGTGCGACATTGTTCACTGTTGCAACGCGTAGGCGGTCACGGTTTTGGTCATAGAAGCCTAGACCGAATACACCAACTGCGCTTGGAGACGTTTTTAAACGTGCCAATGTTTCTGTGTAGTCGCCCGCGATTTCAATGACACGACCGTCTTTACGGAATGTTGTACATGCTTTCTTTTTGGCATCTTTATCTAAAGACTTAATTGCAGCGTAAGTTTCACAACCTGCATCCACCATCTTCTCCTGGAAGACTTCGCGTGTTCCATGATTAGAAGCAGGAATCACCAGTGTGATCGGTTCATTAGGAAGTGATTTGTCAATCTGGTTCCAGCGTGTATATGGGTTAGCCACCATTTTGCCATTGGCTGGCAACTGTGCTGCTAGTGCTGCAAAAACATGTTGTGGACGAAGTTTGTAAGCTGCTTTTTTAGAATTCGATGCAAATACAATACCGTCATAACCCACTTTAATTTCTAATACCTGGTTCACGCCATTTTTCTTACACTCTGCAAGTTCAGAGCCTTTAATTTGACGAGAAGAGTTTGCGATATCGATGGTGTTGTCACCAACGCCATTACAGAACTGTTTCAAACCACCTGAAGAACCACCAGAACCCACGACTGGAGTTTTAAATTGTGGGAAAGTGTTGCCAAATTCTTCAGCGACAATACTGGCATAAGGTAAAACAGTTGAAGAACCTGCAATCTGGATGGTGTCACGTGCTGCATTCGCTGTTGTAGATGCTGCGATCCCCGCTGCAATTAAGATTGCTATATTTGTAAAGCGCATTCTGTATCTCTCATTTATATTGGATACGCGTTTTATTGGGCGCGTTCCTGGTTTCGATACAAGTATTTTGATTTTTGAATATGACAGCCGGGTTACAGCTTTATGACGGTTTTATGATAATTAATTCGTTACCTGCTCAAGACAATATAATAGAAAAAAGACCCTTTTCAGGGCCTTTTCATTTAAGTGGTGGGTTCAGTAGATTCAGGCAAGAGCACAGGTTTCCTGCGATATTTCATCACATACATCACCGTCAAAAACAGCAACCAGACCGGCACCAATGCAACGGCAATCTGCATTTCTTTGGTAAAGCTCATGATCATTAAAATCATGATGATAAATGAAATTGTCAGGTAATTACTCCAGCGGCCAAACAGGCTTGGGAATGCGGTCGTCTGCTGCTGTTCCTGCATGGCTTTTCTGAATTTCAAATGGGTCAGTGAAATCATCAGCCAGTTAATGACCAAAGCAGAAACCACCAGTAGCATCAGAATACCGAAAGCTTCACCCGGCATGAGGTAATTCATTAATACACAGATACCGGAGACTGCTGCCGAGAATAAAACAGCATTCACCGGAATACCACGGCGGTTAATTTTCTTTAAAAATGCCGGTGCATTACCCTGTTGAGCCAGACCCAACAACATACGGGTATTACAGTAAATACAGCTGTTATAGACCGAAAGTGCAGCGACCAGAACTACAAAATTAAGAACATTCGCCACACCATGACTATTCAATGACTGGAAAATCATTACGAACGGACTACCGCCCTGCGCCACCAGATTCCATGGATACAGACATAGCAACACGCCAATGGCACCAATATAGAAAATCAGTACACGGTAGACAATCTGATTCACTGCTTTTGGAATGGTCTTTTCTGGATTTTTGGTTTCACTGGCGGCAATACCAATCAGCTCCAGCCCACCAAATGCAAACATAATCACAGCAAGTGCCATCATAAAACCTGACCAGCCCTCAGGGAAAAATCCGCCATGCTGCCACAAGTTTGTCACACTGGCCTGACTGCCAGCAGAACCGCTAAACAGCAGATAGATCCCGAATCCGATCATGCTTAAAATGGCAATGATCTTGACCATGGAAAATATAAATTCACTCTCACCGAAGAATTTGACATTGACCAGATTGATCCCATTCATGAGCAGGAAGAATGCCAGTGCCGTGAGCCAGGTCGGAATCTCCGGCCACCAGAACTGAACGAAAGTACCGATTGCACTCAACTCAGCCATACTCACTAAGACATAGAGCA
Source organism: Acinetobacter sp. ASP199 (assembly GCF_022700675.1). Lineage (NCBI taxonomy): Bacteria > Pseudomonadati > Pseudomonadota > Gammaproteobacteria > Moraxellales > Moraxellaceae > Acinetobacter > Acinetobacter sp. ASP199. Next base: position 1,061,222 of record NZ_CP062182.1, on the reverse strand, counting down.
CCCAATAGTTCCAGCCTGAAATAAAGCCTGCTTTTTTGCCCCAGTATTTATTGGCAAAATAACTGAATGAACCACTAACCGGTTCATGCACCACCATCTCACCCAATTGGCGCATGATCAGAAATGCAATGATGCCAGCAATGGCATAGCCTAAAAGTACTGATGGACCTGCCAGCTGAATCGTATGTGATAAACCTAAAAATAATCCTGTACCGATGGCTCCGCCTAAGGCGATTAACTGGATATGCCGGTTGGAAAGCTGTTTTTTTAATTGATGATCTTCAACATCCATATTGTCACTCCTTGTGAACAATTTTTTTAATTTCTACATTTTGCTAGATTGCCTTTTTGTAGGGAGGTGTATTCTGCTCGACCAGCTGGTTATAACCATATTCACCATAGTCATAGCGTGCCACGACTTCAGCAAACTGTTTTAAGCGTTGTGGCGCATCCATACGTGGAAGTTGCAGTTCAATCAGACATAACTCCTCAGCCTGATGAACCTGTGCGAGTGTACGCTTTAATTCTGCCGGGGTTTTGACTATATGAGCCTGATGCGGGGTATCTGCAGAAAAGACTTGGGCAAACTGGCTGTATTGCCAGTTCTGAATATCGTTGTACTTGGCATTTTCACCCATAATCAAACGTTCAATGGTATAGCCGCCATTATTTAAAATAAAAATTACAGGTTTTAAGCCTTCTCTTAATAAGGTAGAAAGCTCCTGAATGGTCAGCTGAATCGAACCATCCCCAATAAATAACAGATGACGGCGCTTTGGTGCAGCAAGCATACTACCAAGCAAGGCAGGCAAGGTATAACCAATCGAGCCCCAGATCGGTTGAACCAGATACTTAGCAGTCACAGGTAAAGTCAATCCTGATAAACCTGCATTGGCAGTGCCCACTTCTGCCACAATCACATCATCTTCCTGTAAGAACTCAGAAATTTGCTGCCAGAGTGCAGTTTGGCTAAGCGCAGTATTTTCTTCGATCTGTTGAGTTTGTAACGATGGTTTCGGTGCAGGATTAAAAGTACGTGGTTGATCATCTAAAGTCTGTTTTGAGATGGCTTGGATCAATTGAACTAAATCCAGTCCACTGATCATCTGCCCATCCAAGCAAAGACAGGAATCCGCCAGATACAGCATATTTTGTGCGGATACACGATGTGAGAAAAATGCTGTGGCAACATCGGTAAAACGTGGCCCAATGGCAATCAGGCAATCTGACTGCTCTACCAACTGACAAGTCGATGCTGCGCTTGCTGCACCTGCATAAACGCCCGCATATAAGGGGTGACTTTCATTCATGATATTTTTGGCAGTAGACAGACAGGTATAGGGAATCTGCATGCGCTCAGCCCAATTTTGCAGCATATCGGTAAGCTGGAAAATTTCTGCTTCATTGTCAATGAGCAGGACTGGCTGACGTGCCTGTTTGATGCGTTTGGCTATCCGTGCCGCAGTTTCTTGCAGAAGTTTTGGATCACTCTGTGGACGGCTCAGATCCAGAGGCTGCTTAGGTACTTTAATCTGAAGATGAGTAATATCCGATGGAAGCTGAATATGAACCGGTCGACGCATCAATATACATTGCTTCAATACCCGGTCAATTTCACTCACTGCATTGGCTGGAGTCAAACGCGTCTGTGCTACGGTAAATTCGCGCATGCAGTTCATGATATTGTCATAATCGCCATCGATCAGAGTATGGTGTAACAAAGCACCCTGTTCTACGGCATGTAAAGGCGGAATACCAGAAATATGCACCATGGCAACCTGCTCGGCATATGCACCTGCAATGCCGTTAATCGCGCTCAGGTCACCCACACCATAAGTAGTGAGCAAAGCACCAACACCATGCAGACGTGCATAACCATCTGCTGCATAGGCTGCATTTAGCTCATTACAGTTACCGATAAATTCCAGTTTTGGATCAATTTCGATCTGTTCTAAATAGGAGAGATTAAAGTCACCTGGCACACCAAAAATATGCTGAATTCCTAGTTCTTGCAGGCGCTGATTAAGGTACTGACCAATTTCCATAAACATTATTATTTTCCCTATCACATATCATGCTTCAATTACAGAATATTGCATTTCATTTTCTGATTTCGTGCATAATGCAAGTCACAATGATTCAAAAACACATAAAACGTGTATCGGATAAGGATTCAATGCAATGGATGCAATGGATAAATTTGACTGGAAAATCATCCAGGCTTTGCAAAAAAATGGGCGCCTGACGAATCAGGAAATCGGGGATTTAATCGGTCTGTCAGCCTCTCAATGTTCTAGACGGCGTCAGCTGCTGGAGCAAAAAGGAATTATTTTGGGTTATAGCGCCTGCATTCATCCTGAAGCTTTGGGAATTGCAGTTTTGGCTATGGTTCAGGTCAATCTCAAAACACATGACGCAGCAGCCAAGATCGCTTTTCAACAATTGATTGAAGAAGAAGAAGCCATTCAGGAAGCTTTTTCTTTAAGTGGTGATGCAGATTTCATGTTAAAAGTAGGGGCCAAAAATCTGGAAATGCTGGCAAATTTTGTGACTGAAAAATTGCTGAGCTGTAATTTTATTGGTCATATCAAATCTTATATTGTCTTAGATAAATTCAAGCAATTACATTTTGATTTTCAGGCTGCCCGCCCTTTATTACGTTAATATGTCTTAAAGCAGAAGAAAAAAGCTCAAGTCAAACTTGAGCTTTTTTGATTTAATTTTTATTGATATGAACAACCTGCTGAATCGTATTTTCGAGCAGGCCACTCAGTCCGAACTGGGCACCGATACCTGAATGCTTCCATCCGCCAAAAGGTACATGCGGGAAAATCTCACCATGCGTATTGATCCATGCCGTACCACAACTCAGCCGTTGAGCAAACTGCTGCGCCTGTTCCAGATCGGATGACCAGATTGAGCCACCTAAACCAAAATCCGTATTGTTGGCTTCAGTCAGTACTTCTTCAATATCGTGATAACGGATCAAAGGTAATACCGGACCAAACTGCTCTTCCTGCACCAGACGGCTATCTGGGCTTACATTGGTCACAATCGTCGGTGCAATAAAATAGCCTGTATCTGGTAAATTTTGCTCGGATGTCATGACTATTGCCCCTTCATCCTGGGCTTCCTGAATCATGGCCTGAACTTTTTGGTAGTGCTTGATGTTCTGCACTGGACCAAAAGTAGTCGTCTCGGCTAAACCATCTCCCAGAGACTGTTGCTGTGCGACTTTTACTAATTCCTGTGCCAGTGCATCATACTGACTGTCATGTACATACAGGCGTTTCAATGCTGCACAGGTCTGGCCCATGTTGATAAAGGCTCCATGAAAGATTCGGGTTGCCATCGCCTGAATGTCGGTATCTGGCAAAACAATGCCTGCATCATTGCCACCAAGTTCCAGTGTCAGATGCTTGAAAGTCGCTGCTGCGCTCTGCATGATTCTTTGACCAGTTGCGGTCGAACCGGTAAATACCACTTTGGCAATTGCAGAGTGACTGGTCAGCTTGGCACCGACCTCACCGCCTCCAGTAAGTATAGATACCACTCCAGGTGCAACTTCTTCCTGAATCAACTCACCCAATCGAAGGGTCGACAATGGGGTAAATTCTGAAGGTTTATTGATGACCACATTGCCAGCGCGAATTGCCGGCATGATATGCCAGACAGCAATCATTAAAGGCCAGTTCCATGGAGTGACCGATGCCACAATCCCTAAAGGCCGATGATGCAGTTCGATCCGTTTATTGGCATCATCCTGTAAGATTTCAGTTTCAATCTTGAGTTCTGCCTGATAGCGGGTCCAGGCAATGGCCCCACCGACTTCAAATTCAGCCAGCGCATAAGGTTTGCCCTGCTCCTGCACCACCAAACGCGCTAACTCTTCCCGATGTTCTTCAATACGATCCGCAATACGATGCAAGATTGACTGTCGCGTGGCATCATCCGTATTTTTCGATTGATGAAAAGCCTGCTCGGCACTACGGATAGCGTCTTCAATTTGTGCTTCCGAGGGAGAGGAACATAGGGCCAATACCTGCTCATCAGCAGGATTGATCACCACAAAACTTTCGGCAGCGCCTTGTACCATTTTTCCTTGAATAATACAGCCAACGGGTTGGGATACATGCAAATTAGTCATCTCTTCATCCTGAATCAGATATTTTTGTTGTTCCCTGACATTAGCTGATTTTGTCTGAATGGAGCTTGCATATCACATTAGGTATAAAGCCCTGAATACACATTTTGTGCATGGAAAATAGAAGAAGTATCTTTCGGTATACCTTTTTTAGCGCTTTAAATATCGCTTTCTTTAATTACTAGAATTACTAGCCTATAGCACATTCTTCATTATCTCCTGTTCTAATTTATGCAACAGGATGTCCTGATCTTTGAAATTTCGTAGAACATCACATTGGCCTATATTGAAATAAAGAATTACAGTGATAGCACCATGAACAGCACCACCATTCCAGTTTTCAATCCCGATTTACCGATTCACATGACATTTGAAGAACATGACTGGCATCTCTTGGCTCAATATTGGTATCCAGTGGCCTTAGCCCGTGATATTTCCGAACAGCCGTTAGGGACAATGTTGCTAGATATGCCACTGGTCATTTACAAGATGCAGGATGAACTGATCGTGGCCAAAGATGCCTGCCCGCATCGTGGTGTGCTTTTAAGTCTGGGAAAAAATGATGGCCAAGGCATCGTCTATCCTTATCATGGTTTGCGTTTTGGTACACAAGGTAAATGCAACCGTATCCCTGCACATCCACAGCATAAAATTTCAGATCGGTTTCATTTACGGACCTATGCCGCGGTTGAACGTTATGGTCTGATCTGGTGTTCACTGACAGCTGACAAAAACGCTGAACCCAATATTCCAGTAATGCCTTATTGGAATGATGCAGATTATCAGCAATTGGTTTGCCTACAAGTCGACATCAAATGTTTTGCTGGCAGACAGCTAGAAGGCTTTATTGATGTAGCCCATTTTGCCTGGGTACATCCGGATACCTTTGGCGATCCAGATGATGTCGAAGTCTCAAATTACACCACAACAGAAACTGAATATGGTTTCAGTGCCGACTATATCAGCAGTGTCGGCCGTTATCCGATTGGGTTAGATCAGCGCGGTCAGGAAGATTTTAAATGGCTACGACATTTTGAAATTAGCCTGCCCTTTACCGCGACCCTGACCATCCATTTCCCTAATGATGCTAAACAGGTGATTATGAATGCTGCTTCACCGATGACCACCCGTCAGACCCGGCTGTTTGATCTTATCTGTCGTAATTATGATAAAGACTTACCCGTCGAAGAAGCCTATGATTTTAATCTGAAGATTTTTGAAGAAGATCGCCTGATTGTCGAAAATCAGAAGCCTGAGTTTTTACCGCTAGACTTATCTCTGGAAGCACATTTCCCGGCAGATCGAAGCTCCAGCATGTATCGCAAACTGTTAAGAAAAAAAGGCTTTAGTCCTTTATTTGCAGCTTAATTTTATTTAAAAAGGCGGATTCAAGCAGCAAGTGCAACAGTATAAAAACCAGCCATAACTTCACTAGGCGTATACCAGCCTAGTGTTTTTCTAGGGCGATGATTGAGAGCAAATTCTATCTGCTCTATTTGTTCATTTGACAGTTCATCAAACGAAGATGATTTTGGCAGATATTGCCTGATCAGACCATTGGTATTTTCATTTCTGGCTCGTTGAATCGACTTGTATGGATCTGCAAAGTACGTCTCTATCCCTGCTTCCGTTATCCGCCGGTGCTCGGAGAACTCCTTACCATTATCAAAGGTTACACTGTAGGCATGACTGCTGCGCAAACATGCTAAAGCACACGAAATCGTTTTAGTTGTGGTTCTAGTTTGTCCCAAATGAACGATATGTACATACAAGCTTTTGCGCTCAACCAGAGTTAATAATGCCCCCTTGTGATTCTTGCCTATCACGGTATCACCTTCAAAATCACCTAGGCGTTGACGTTTCTCGACGACCTCATCGCGACAGTGAATACTTGTTCTATCAACGAGTTGGCCTCTACGGTCTGTATTTTTATAACCTCGTTTACGATATTTCTTTTGATGCCTTAAATGAAGGTGGAGCTTACCACCTTTAGATTTATCTAGATAAACATACTGATAAATCCATTCATGTGAAGGCACATCAAGCCAACCTCGTTGTGTTAAAGCACCTGAAATTTGCTCAGGAGACCAATCTAAGCCAATCAGATAACGAATATAAACGAGAGCAAAATCTGTCATTTGTGAAGAGGATCGATATCGTCTTTGACTTGAAAATTTCTCTGCCTGTTGAGCTCGATATCCACGTTTTCCAGTATTTCTTTTGATCTCACGATAAAGGGTTGATCGAGAACGTCCAAGCTCCCTGGCAAGGGTAGAGATTGAAGATTTGCTTTTCAAAGCAGCATAAATTTCGTATCTTTCATCTTGAGAAAGTTGGGTGTATTGCTTCATTGGGTGCTTTCCAATTGCGAGTTGAAAAAAGTCTAATGATTTTAATACACCTAACTTTTTCAACTAACTACAAATATGTCGCACTTGGTATTTGAATCTGCGAAATTATTATTTATGTGTCAGCCAAATTCCAATAAAAAAGGAGATCTTAACGATCTCCTTTTTTCACCTGCAACCGCTTATACGATTGGCGGTGTATAAGTACCGTTAGCGATGGAATCCTTGATACGATCCGCTTCTGCAAGCACCAATGCCAGCAAATTCTTCACGTTATCTAGGGTTGCAACTGGGCTTAAAGTTGTCATTTTCAGAGATTGAACCTGACCCACTTTAGTTACACCAATGTTCGCTTCACCACGTGCGAATAATTCATCCGCAACGTTCTGGTTCAAGGCATCCACAAATTCAGCTGGATAATCTGTTGGAACCACACGGAACAGTACCGATGCAAATTGTGGCTCAACCAGAAGTTCCAGACCATCAGTTGCCTTGATGTAGTCTGCTACTTCACGGGTTAATTTCACGCCATGATCGATCATTGAACCATAAAGCTCTTCACCAAGTGCTTCAACAGTCATCCACAATTTCAACGCATCAAAACGACGTGTTGTTTGTAGCGATTTTGACACAAGGTTTGGTACGCCATGCTCTTCATCATAAGCAGAGTTTAGATACTCAGCTTCATAATGCATGAAACGATAGTTCGCTTCGTCTTTGAGCAAGAATGCGCCACAAGAAATCGTTTGGAAATAATGCTTATGGAAGTCAAGCGTGATCGAATCAGAAAGCTCGATACCATCTAACATATCTCGATGATCGTTAGAAAGAATTAAAGCCCCCCCCCATGCCGCATCAATGTGCATCCACGCGCCATATTTGTTGGTGATTTCACGTACTTTCTTCAGTGGATCAATTGCGCCAGCATCGGTTGTACCCGCAGTTGCCACCACACATGCCACGATTTTACCTTCAGATTGAAGGTGAGTCATGGTTTTCTCAAGTGCGTCCATGTCCATGCGAGCATTTTCGTCAACAGGAACAGTCACAACAGACTGGAAGCCCATACCCATCATCGCCATGTTCTTTTGCACAGAGAAGTGTGCATTTTCAGAACAAATGACTTTAACATTACGCATTGCGTCCGCAGGCACGCCATCACGCTGTACAGACCACGGATTACCGTTTTCGTCTTTCCAGTTTTTCGCGATGCATGCATCACGCGCAAGAAGCACACCCATCAAGTTCGACTGTGTACCACCTGAAGTAAACACACCTGCTTGACCTGCGCCATAGCCGACTTTTTGACGTAGCCAATTGATCAACTGAACTTCCATCAATGAACCAGCAGGGCTTTGATCCCAAGAGTCCATTGACTGGTTGGTTGCATTAATCAACACTTCCGCGATTTGGCTGGTCACCATGGTCGGGCAGTGTAAATGTGCTAAAGAATGTGGGTGATGTACCTTTAAGCTTTTGTTAAGGAATAACTCAACCATACGCTCCAAAGATTTCTCTACACCCAAACCTTCTTTAGAAGGATTGAACGCAATTGCACTGCGTAGCTCTTTGATGCTACCACCAGTGTACATTTTGTCGTTTTGTAACCATGCTGCAACCGCTTTGGTCGCTTGCTCCATTGCTGACGAATAGTCAGCAATAGATGCAGCATCATTACAGAGCAACGCTTTACGATGTTCTGCAAAATCTACCATAAATTATGCGCCTCGAACTGCAACTAATGCTTCAGCAACCGCTTTCTTAAAGCGAACAATCACTTCTTCACATTCTGCTTGAGTGATGATCAATGGGCAAAGTAGACGAATCACTGTACCGTTACGACCGCCTTTTTCTAACAACAATTTGTTGTTGAAACAAGCTGTTTGAATTGCTGCTGCCAATTGACCATCAGCTGGAAGTGAACCCATATGATCTGCAGGTTTACGCTCGTCAACGATTTCAACACCAATCATCAAACCACGACCACGTACGTTACCGATACATGGGAACTCAACCGCTAATTTCTTCAATTCAGCTTGCAAGAAATCACCGCGCTCTTGCGCATTTTGTGCCAAGTTTTGTTCTTTAATGGTTTTGATGGTTGCAAGACCAGTACCCATTGCCAACTGGTTACCACGGAAAGTACCCGTGTGACCAGCAGGCTGCCAAGCATCAAACTTACGCTTAATACCAAGTACCGCAAGTGGCAAGCTACCACCTACTGCTTTAGACATCACGACAACATCTGGCTCAATACCAGCATGTTCGAATGCGAACATCTTACCTGAACGCGCAAAGCCTGCTTGAACTTCGTCAAGAATCAACACAATATTGTGTTTTTCAGTCACTTCGCGGATTTTTTGCAACCATTTTACAGGTGCCGTCACCACACCGCCTTCACCTTGAATCGCTTCAAGAATAACAGCTGCTGGTTTCGTTACACCGCTTTCAACATCTTCGATGAAGTTTTCAAAGAAGTAAGTCAATGCATCTACACCTGCTTCACCGCCAAGACCTAATGGGCAACGGTATTCGTGTGGATATGGCATAAACTGAACGCCTGGCATTAAGCCATTCACTGCATTCTTCGCAGACAGGTTACCTGTCATTGCCAAAGAACCGTGAGTCATACCGTGATAGCCACCTGAGAAGCTAATCACTGAACTACGACCAGTAAATGTTTTTGCAAGTTTAATTGCTGCTTCTGTCGCATCTGCACCAGATGGGCCACAGAACTGTAGACAATACTCTTCCTTACCACCTGGTAATTGTTCAAGTAGTGCTTCAGTGAAAGCATCTTTTAAAGGTGTTGTTAAATCCAAAGTATGCAATGGGAGTCCACTTGCAAGTGTGTCTTGGATACTTTGAATGACCGCAGGGTGATTATGGCCTAAAGCCAATGTCCCTGCCCCAGCTAAACAATCCAGGTACTCTGTACCTTCAACATCGGTAACCCAGCAACCTTGTGCTTTCGCTATCGCTAACGGTAATTTACGTGGATAACTACGCACATTCGATTCCATCTGACTTTGGCGAGTCAAGTAGTATTCGTTTGTGGAATTGGTGGCAGGATTTACAGAAGAAACGCTCATATCGAATTACCATCTCTGATATGGGTTGAAAGAAATAAGTCTGGTGACTTGCGGTCCTTTGACTCGGTGCTTTATATAATCTAGTTAGACAATTTCTATTCAGTAACTAGGAGAGGCGGATGATACAGTTTTTTTCAAGAAAATAAACAACTTTTAGTATCAATTTGCCTCTTGGGTTATTGAAAAAATATATCAAGTAATGTTGCTGTCTAAATTATCAACTGAACGTATAACAATGACAAGGAAACCTGACTATTTTATGCAATTTTGTTGTCATGAATACAACAGTGTAATTATCAAGCAATTATATTGGTAAGTATATAATTATAATAATATTTAATTTAAATGAATTCTCAAAAAATAAAATATATTTTAACAATCTAACGACAATAATTGCTGAATCTCAACACATTTACATCTTAGTATTTTATGATCAGTACAAGGCCAACAATTCCACTAAAACAGGACAACATAATGCGTCTTTCTTCTTTTTCCGCGCTTGCTTTGCTAGGCGCATTATCTTCCGCCGCTTTCGCAGCCCCTGAAGAAACCTTGAATTATAATGTCGTCAATCTATCGGCAGAAGCCAGCCGTGATATTTCCAATGATTTGATGCATGCCAATTTATATGTAGAAAAATCAAATAAGCAGCCGGCTGAGCTTGCAGCACAAATTAATCAACTCATGAACCAGGCCATCAATGCAGCAAAGAAATATCCGAGTGTGAAAATTGAAACCGGTTCACAGCATACCTATCCAGTGTATGACAATGACAATCGAAAACTCAGAGAATGGCGTGCTCGCGCTCAGGTACGTATTGAATCGACTGACTTTAAAGCCGCTTCTCAGTTGATTGCTGAATTACAGCAGAACTTCCAGACTGAATCGATTAACTTTACAGTATCTGAAGCAAAACGTAAGAAAGTTGAAAATGAGCTCATGCTGGAAGCATCCAAAAACTTCCAGCAACGTGCACAAAGCCTGACTCAAGCCTGGAACAAATCTAGCTACCAACTGGTAAATATGAATATCAATACCAATAATTCAGGTTACCCACTGGTTCCACGCATGGCGATGGCCAAGGCAGCATATGCTGAAAATGCTATAGCTGACCAGGAAATGGCTGCTGGTGAATCTAAAATGACCGTGAGTGCCAATGGTTCGATTCAGTTCAAATAATCTCGCTTCACACGCTCTATTTGGTATTTTCCATCGTTGCCGAATAGAGCTGAATATCATGGACATAGGGGTCAACAGACCATTTTGGTTGATGTGAGTAACGGATGCAAAGTGCAGTTCCTTGCTGAATATTCACGCTTTGATATAACCTGGATTTAAAACAAATTTCTTGTTTTTCATTTGTTAAGCGAAACCCTTTTTTCGTTTTGTATCCCCCAGAGTGAATCAAACCCACTTTGCCGCACATGGTTTTTTCTGTGGCTGTACGATTGATGAAAGAAGCAATCCCCTGCAAACTCAACACAACCCCTAAGGTTACTGAAACAATCGACGCAATTAAGCTTAAAGAATTCCACTCAGGTTGTTTTCGCCATTTGCTAACAATGATTAACCAAACAATACCAAGTAAAATACACATGCAAATAAAAAAATAGGATTGCAAAAGCAAACCTAGAGTTGACATTGCAAAGCTTAAATAAGCCCCATGTTTTAAGTGATCCGGACGAAAATAGTCCTGTGTATCGTATTCTTTCATTTTTATTCATTTTGAATCAAAAAAAAACAGCCCCAAAGGACTGTTTTCTTTATACATCAATGTTTAATAGATCGCCATATGATTGCGATGAATCATCTCAAGTGAACGTGCTTCACCTAACACCTGATGTACTTTATCTGAGGCTAAACCACGAACAATATCTGCCGAACGTGAACTAAAATTCACACGACCTACCGCAATGCGATGGCCTTGTGTATCTACACATTCCACCACATCACCACGCTCGAAATGACCTTCAACTGCTTTAACACCTACCGGCAACAAGCTGCGATGGTTTTCTTTAATGGCTTTTACCGCACCATCATCAATCACCAAGCGACCTGCAGTTTGCAAATGAGCAGCTAACCATTGCTGATGCGCAGTCACACGGTCATCATCAGTGATAAATAGCGTACCCAGCATTTCACCTGTCATGAGACGTGATAAAACATTGTCACTATCACCACTGGCAATCAGTGTTGGACATCCAGACTTCGCAGCCAAACGTGCAGCACGGACTTTGGTCAGCATACCGCCACGACCAAATTTACCGCCGCCACCTGCCATATCAAACAGGCTTTCATCCATCGCACGTACTGTATGGAACAGTTTGGCTTCCGGATTTGAACGCGGATCTGAGTCAAACATACCTTCCTGATCGGTCAGGATAATCAGCAGGTCAGCATGCACCTGACCAGCTACCATGGCAGCCAAGGTATCGTTATCACCAAAACGGATTTCATCAGTCGAAACGGTATCATTTTCATTAATCACCGGAATCACGCGCCATTCAATCAGGTTTTGCAAGGCATCACATGAGTTGAGATAGCGGCGACGGTCTGCCAGGTCATCATGAGTTAACAATACCTGAGCGGTCTGGATCTTGTGTTTATCCAGTACGCTTGACCAGGTATGAATAAGGCCCATCTGACCAATAGCAGCACAAGCCTGAAGACTGGGTAGATCGGTGGGTCGATTCTCAAGTTTCATTCGAACCATACCTTCAGCCACAGCACCTGATGACACAAGAATGATCTCGTGTCCGGCATCGTGTAGATCTGCGATTTGTCCCGCCCAATGCGAGATGGCATCCAAATCTAAACCTTGCCCGTTTGCTGTGAGTAAAGATGATCCGATTTTAACAACGATTCGTTTACAACCCTTGAGCTGACGTTGCCCATCTACCACTTCTATCATCTTGTCCTCAGACTTTTCTCTTAGAGATTAACGTACGTAATACACTTCTACATCGCTGTCGTCATCATCTTCATCATCAAAGTCATCGCCGCCCAGACGTTGAGCACGACGCATTTCACGATAAGCTTCTTTCGCAGCAAGTGTTTGTTCACGTGTTTCAGCTTCTAACTGATCACGGAATGCTTTGATCTCTGCAGCATATTCAGGATCTTCAACTTCGCGTTCGCGTTGTTGTTCAATCTGATCCATGAGGTAGTACACTACATCTTTAGTTCCTTCTGCCGTTAAGCCAGAAGTTTTAAAGACAGGACCTTTCCACTGTAATTCTTCAAGAATGTGGTTACACCATTCGTCACGTGTTTCTGCTGCCAACTGATCCACTTTGTTCAGTACCAAGACCACAGGCAATTTAGACAGCGTTGGCGAGAATTTCTCAAGCTCTGCTGCAATAGCCTTGGCATTGTAAGCAGGATCTGAACCATCAATCGGCTGTACATCTACAATGTGTAGCAAGATACGAGTACGTGCCAGGTGTTTCAGGAAGCGAATACCCAGACCCGCACCTTCAGCAGCACCTTCGATCAGACCCGGAATATCGGCCATCACAAATGAACGATAACGGTCCGCATCAACCACGCCTAAGTTAGGCATCATAGTGGTAAATGGATAATCTGCCACTTTTGGTTTTGCAGCCGATACTGCACGGATAAAGGTTGACTTACCTGCGTTTGGCATACCCAGCAAGCCCACATCTGCAAGCACTTTCAGCTCCAGACGGATTTCTCGGAATTCACCTTTAGAACCATGCGTACATTTACGCGGAGAACGGTTAGTCGATGATTTGAAGTGAGTATTACCCAAACCACCCTGACCACCTTGAGCAACCAATACTTGTTGACCGTCTTCGACCAGGTCACCAATAATGTCGCCAGATTCAGAATCTACAATGGTTGTTCCAACTGGAACTTTTAAAATAACTGATTCGCCACCACGACCAGCACAGTTTGCGCCAGCACCGTTTTTACCACGTTCAGCGCGAAATTTACGGGTATAACGATAATCTACAAGGGTACTCGTGTCGTCGTCAGCCTGAATATAAATGCTGCCGCCACGACCACCATCACCACCATCTGGACCACCAAATGGTACGAACTTTTCACGGCGAAAACTGGCTACGCCATTGCCACCGTCGCCAGCCTCTACGGTAATGACTGCTTCATCAACAAAGCGCATAATGCCAATCCTCTAAAAACTTTAAAAACCGCCTATTCTGCCATATTTTAAAGCATTTCTCGACTACATTTATGCACTATTCCATGAAGATCGCTCATTTCAAGTGTAATTTCATTCAGCTCATCTCAAAATATAAAACCGTCTGAAAAATATTCAGGTAGTTAAAATTCAAGATATAGTTTTTAAGGATTAATTGATCGTTTTTTATTATTTCTGATTTAACATCGCGCTGCCTATAGTGCTCAGCATCGAAAAAGAATCCATGGTATGCCTATGACCACAGAAAAGAGTTCTGTCAGCCCATTGTCATCACAATTTGTATTACTCATGGCAATGGCATGTGGTCTATGTGCCGGATCGGCTTATTTTAATCAGCCTTTGATTTATTCTATTGAGGACAGTTTAGGAATCAGTACCAGTCAGGCTGGCTTTGCAGTGGTCATTGCCCAGATTGGTTATGTACTCGGCTTAATGCTGTTGGTCCCTTTGGGTGATTTCCTCAATAAACGCAAGCTGGTCGTCAGCCTGATGGTATTTGCCGCAACTTCTCAGATTCTTCTCTCGATGAGTACTACGCTGAGTACATTATATTTATTTACCTTGTTTGCCACCTTTGGTGCTATTTCAGCGCAAGTCCTGATTCCTTTTGCTTCAACCATTAGCCCGCCTGAATCTAGTGCTGCCACCGTAGGCAAGCTCATGAGTGGCTTAGTCATGGGGATCATTCTATCGCGTACTTTTGCTGGATTTGTTTCGACTTACTGGTCTTGGGAAGGTGTGTATCTATCGAGTGGCATTATTACCCTACTGTTTGCAATCTTAATGTGGAAAAAACTACCCAATACTCAACCTCAAGCTGGTTTAACCATTGGCGGCATTTACCGTTCCCTGTTCGTTATCGCTAAACAGAATCCACATCTGATTCGTCGAGCTTGTGCCGGTGCCTTGGCTTTTGGCATTTTATCCATGATTTTTACCTCTATGACTTTCGTCTTAGGCAATGCCCCATATTATTTTACTGACTTTGAAATTGGCCTATTTGGCTTACTTGGTGTGATTGGGATTTATTCATCGAGCTGGTCAGGTCGGACTGTCGGTGCAGGTAGGGAAAATCTGGTCGCTGTGCTTTGCATTAGCTTAATGCTGCTTTCTTGTATTCCGTTATATTTTGCTCAGCAAAATATCTTGGTGTATGCGGTTGGTGTATTGATGGCATATTTTGGTTTGACGGCATTTCACGTACTCAATCAGAATTTGGTATATCGGATTGATCTCAAATCACGTTCACGGATTAATGCGGTATATATGACGATTTACTTTAGTGGTGCAGCTTTAGGCTCACTTGGTGCAGTCTATGCCTGGGAGCACTTTGAATGGATTGGCTGTGTAGTACTAGGTTTAATTTTCTCGATTGGAATTTTGCTGATTGACCGGTTGGATTTTAGGAAAATGCGCAACCAAGTCAGCTCTTCTGAATGACCTCCCCCTAACCCTCTCCTATGAGGAGAGGGAATATTTTCACATAATAATTAAACAAATTATTCGTTATTTAATTCAAATAAAATTGGCAGATGATCACTGTAATGTAGCCAGTGTGTTTTATCAAAAATGTTGACTTTAGAGCACGACTTATCAAACAGTTCTCGAGAGCTGAATAAATAATCGATATGGTAAGGCTTGTATAAATTACGCTGCATATAGAACGTTGGCTGAGTTTCTTCACCTTGTGTCTCATTTTGAATTTGGTGATAAACGCTCACCATATTCCAAGCTTCTAATATCTTAACCACATCTGAATGATTCCACCAACGATCCCACACATCCCAACGAGCATTACTATTCCAATCACCACAGATCATACTCGGCGCATACGCTAGCTTTTCACCATGTAATTGCAAATACTTCCACAACTGACCGATATATTGAAAAGTCGGTGAATTAGCATGCTTTGTCCATACAGCAAGCAAATGTAAGTTATTGATTTTGATTGGCAGAAACAGCTCCAAGTCTTGATCATCCCAATCTAAAGGCGTCAAGGTGATAGATTCTTTAACAAATACAGCTAAACCCTTATTCTTATTTTCACCCTTCCACAGATAACGTGGCATCCAAGATTGATAAATGTTTTGTGCTAAAACCGAGTGCTCACATTCTTGAATGATATAAACATCTGCATCTATATCTTGCAACAGATGTATTTTATTACGAAAACTACCACCACAGTTCCAAGTAAGTATTTTTATTTGCAGACATTAGGTTATTGATATATTTACTTTATTCTCCAAAATCTCAGGCAAACTTTTTTCAATCCAACCAATTAAATAATTTATTTTTTCAGCCGCTTGCGAACCAGTAATCGTCAGTTGATATTCCACTTTCGGTGGCACTACTGGATAGACCGTTCTTAGAATAAAGCCATCCTGCTCTAGCATTTTTAAGGTCTGAGCCAGCATTTTTTCACTGACACCTTCGATTCGCTGTTTCAGCTCACTAAAACGATGCACGCCATCACTTAAACAACGCAACACCAGAATCGACCATTTATTCGCAAGGTGTTCCAGAATTTCACGTGAAGGACATTGTGTGGATAAAACCTGACCCAGTAATTTACTGGTTTCATAAGCAGACATAATTTTTCTCTAAAGTTATAAACTTACTTTTTCGCATGTACTTTCATTTAGAAAGTTACCAGATCAAGAATTTATCAGCAAGCTAGTTTTTTAAATCTTAGATTCTCAAATGAAGTGCAACAGAGATTAGCTTTTTGGAAGGAAGTAAGATGAGTTAGCATTTTGCTTCCGACCGACCAAAGTCAAAGTTGCATTCATGAACTATACTCATCTCACCCTAGAAGAAAGATATCAGATTTATGCCTTGTTACGTGAAGGTTTTTCTAAGCGTCATATTGCTTGTAGACTGAATCGTTCACCTTCAACCATTTCTAGGGAAATTAAGCGGAATAAAGCAAGAAATGGCTACTTCGCTAAGCATGCAAATAAACTTGCTCAAGCAAGGCACTGCCCAAATCCAAAGATCATCCCCTCAGATATTTGGCTACATGTGATTACTTATCTCAATCTTCAGTGGAGCCCTGAACAAATTGCCTCTCAGATCCCCATTAGTTTACATTCCATTTATAGGTTTATACGACAGGATAAAAGCAAGGGTGGTTTACTCTTTCATAACTTAAAATTCAGAAATCAAAGAAAGAAAAAGTACGGCTCTGCTGAAACACGCGGTCAACTGAATAATCGTAGAAGTATTCATGATAGACCAATAGAAATTGAACAGCGATCTCGCTTTGGTGATCTTGAAATCGATACAATTGTAGGCAAGAACCATCAGCAATCCTTGGTTTCAATTGTGGATCGAAAGACAGGCTATCTTTGGTTAAGAACGTGCAATACACGTAAGGCAGATGCAATATCTAAAGCTACAATTAGTTTACTCGCACCGCTCAAGGATCAGCTCAAAACAATCACTGCAGATAATGGCAAAGAGTTCAGCCTCCATAAACATATTGCTCAGGAGCTGAATTTAGATTGGTATTTTGCAGATCCTTATAGTGCTTGGCAACGAGGTAGCAATGAAAATACCAATGGCTTAATCAGGCAATATATTCGTAAAGGGAGTGATTTGAATGATTACACAGATGAATATATTTCAGAAATTACTGAGCGTTTGAATCAACGTCCAAGAAAAAGACTCGGCTTTAAAAGTCCGAGTCAGGTATTATGCCAACAACACGGTGTTGCACTTCAAATGCCAATCTAAGAATTAACATTCTAATAAAATCCAAAACTCAAATTTAACTGCCCATCAAATAAAAAAAGAGCCTCCAATGAGACTCTTTTTTTCAGCTAGATACTAATTAAGCATTAGTTTCAGCAGGAACTTTTGGATAGCTTACGCCGCCCATTTGTTCAGCAATACGCAATACCTGGCAGCTATAACCTACTTCGTTATCGTACCAAACATAAGCAGTTAAGCGGTTGCCAGCAGTGATTGTTGCTTGCGCATCAAATACACCTGCAGTGCGTGAACCGATAAAGTCAGATGATACAACTTCAGTTGAGTTTGTAAAACCGATTTGACCTTGAAGGTTCGAGTTGATTGAGATTTGACGTAGGTATTCGTTTACTTCGTCACGCTCAACATCTTGACCCAAAGTAAGGTTCAAAATCGCAAGAGATACGTTTAGAGTTGGAACACGTACAGAGTTACCAGTCAACTTACCTTTAAGTGCTGGAAGTGCTTTCGCAACTGCTTTAGCAGCACCAGTTTCAGTAATAACCATGTTCAATGTTGCAGCACGACCACGACGATCCGCTTTGTGGTAGTTGTCGATTAAGTTCTGGTCGTTAGTGAACGAGTGAACTGTTTCAACGTGACCGCCAAGAACGGTATATTTGTCATGTAACACTTTAAGTGTTGGTGTGATTGCGTTTGTTGTACAGCTTGCAGCAGAGATGATTGTATCTTCATCAAGGATGTCTGCTTGGTTCACACCAAATACAACGTTCTTCATGTCACCTTTACCAGGTGCAGTTAAAATTACGCGTGCAGCGCCTGGGCATTGAAGGTGTTGTGCAAGACCTTCAGCATCACGCCATTTACCTGTGTTGTCGATTACAAGTGCATTTTCGATACCATAAGCAGTGTAATCCACTTCAGATGGATTCGATGCATAGATCACTTTGATGAATTGACCGTTTGCAATGATTGCTTCGTTTTCTTCATCTACAGAAATCGTGCCAGCGAATGGACCGTGGATTGAGTCACGACGTAATAAAGACGCACGTTTTTCCAGGTCACCGTCAGATGATTTACGAACCACGATCGCTTTTAAGTTCAAGCCACGGCCTAGACCTGACTGGCTGATCATCAAACGCGCAAGGATACGACCGATACGACCGAAACCGTAAAGAACCACGTCTTTGCCTTCAACTGAAGTTGCATTGCCTTCAAGAGATTTCACAGCGTCAGCAACGAATGCGTTAACATCACCACCTTTTGCTTTGAATTCAACAGCAAGTTTGCCTAGATCAATTTCAGCAGTACCGATGTTGTCGATTTTCGCCAATGCTTCAAGAATTGGGAAAGTGTCTACAACAGAAAGCTCAACGTCCAATACACGAGTACGACGATGCGCTTTAAGTATCTGGATTACAGAACGGTTAATTAAAGAGCGACCGTAAACTGTAGCTACGATATTTTTTTCACGATATAACTGACCCACTAGGGCAATCATACGCTCCGCAAGTTCTTCACGGTTTTTCCAGCGACCTTGGTGCTCTGCATGTAGGGCAACGATAGTGTCTTTGCTCACAGATACGTCCTCTAATTAGTTGTAAATCTAGGCATAAATTTCAAAACCCCATAATTGTAATGGAATTGGCAGCAAGTTTGAATCAAAAGCTGCCGAAGTCCTGATGAAAAAGGCCCATATTCGCTATAAATTTTAAAAATAGTTGTAATTAGTCAGATGATTTTGCATTTAAAAATCGAAAAATAACGTTTTTAAAGATCTGAATCAGATTTTTGTTAAATGTTGTTTATTCAGACAAGTTAAGTTTTCTCGAAATAAATAGTTAATCTGTTGAATCAAGACGGTCTTGATAGTGTTTTATATTTTGCTTAAGCAGCTGTCGTTGTTGGCGCTGATTCAATAGGTGTAATACACCCTCTATCACCAGCAAAACCACCGCCAACCAAATCGGAATATAAGTCAGCCACTCTCCTGACTCCACCCGCTCCCCGAGTGCCATCGAGGCAAAAGCCAGTAACACTGGTTCCAGATAACTGAGCAGACCAAAAATCACAAAAGGCAGATAACGGCTTGCCAGAATATAGCTCCCTAAGCCCAAAGCACTTAAGAAACCCAAGCCCAATACGGCGAAGATGAGATGAGGAAAATTAACAATCAGGTTGAAAGAATCGCTATGTACGAAGCCCAGATAGAAAGCCACTGGCAGAATTAAACACAAGTCCCACCAGAATCCCCCTAAATGATCCGTACCAAAGCGACGGCGCAGGAAAAAATAAAGTGGATAAGCCAAAGCCACATAGACCGTTTCCCAGGCAATGCTACCAATGCGCCAGATTTCATGTCCCACACCCAGTACCGCACAAGCCACCGCCGCCATCTGCCAGGCAGACAATTTTTCTTTATAGAGCACACAGCCAACTAGGACCATCACCAGAGGCAACAGGAAATAGCCCAGCGACACTTGCAGGCCACGACCATTAATCGGTCCCCACAGGAATAACCAGAGTTGGGTCGTACAAAGTAAAGAGCTGATAATGAGCCAGATCAGAAACGTCGGCTGCTTTAGAATTCGCTTAAAAATACTGCTGATATGATTGAGATCACCTGACCACCACATAAAGGCAGTCAAAAATGGGAGAGTCGCCAACATCCGCCATGCAAAGGTTTGCTCACTGTCCAGCGGCTGCAAGAAAGGCGTGAAAATATAAAGCACACCAAAAACTACCGATGCCAGTACTGACAGCGCGATACCTTTATACATTCACTACCCCCAAAATCTCTTTGAGCGCATTATATCGGGATGTCTTATAGAATACTTATCTCCATTCTTTGATCGAATGATAAATTTTTAATATATAGCTTCTGATTTTTTAAATATAAAAAAACCATGCCGAAGCATGGTTTGAGGATAAACTGAGTTTAGCGTGCAGTTTGTTTGGTATGAATCACATCACTCAGGTCATAACCGACTGACTGTGCGTATTGTAAATATTCATTCACTACATTTTTATCCAACTGCGGATCACGTGAGAGTATCCACATATATTTACGTTTAGGCTCACCGACCAGAACAGTTTGATAGTTTTCATCTAGTTTCAAAACCCAATAATCGCCACGTCCAACAGGAATCCAGCGAATAAAGTCTGGCAAGAAACTGACTTTTAATTTGGTATTTTGAGGTGGATTTTGCACAAATGCCTCACCCACTGACTGGGTTTGTTCACCATCTTTTTTAATACAGCGGTTATCAACCACGATATTGCCATTTTCATTCAAAGTATACGTTGCTGTAACATCACGGTCACACTTATTCTGAAAATATAAAGGCTTACGCGCCACTTCGTACCATGTACCCAAATAACGGTCCAGTTCAACTTTTTCCACGGTCGGTAATGATTCTTTTTGCGCATATGCCATGGTCGTAGCGCCCAAACCCAGAAGAACAGCACTACCAACCGCAATTTTGGCAATTTTTAGACTTGCCTGAGAAAAATTCTTAGTTGTCATAAAGTATCCTTTCATTCACACAGATGAGTGAACCACATGTTTTTGTAAAATTTTATCTGTAACAACAATAACGTCATCGTGTGAATGATTGTGTATCGATATGTAAGATTTATGATTAGTTTTGCACAACTAATCATAGGCAGATCAGTTGCTTAACTCAGCATCTGAGCCTTCAAGCGTAGAATTTCATCACGCAAACGCGCTGCCTGTTCAAACTGCAGTTCTTTAGAAGCTTTCAGCATCTCTTTTTCAAGCTTAGTCATATGCTTTGCAAACAGTTTTGGATCTGCCAGCAGATGCCGCTCATCAGCACTTAAGGCTTTAGCCTGATCTGAAATACGTGCATCAATTTGATCATCATCAAGCACCTCACCAGTATCGATTTCCTTGATCACCTGACGTACTGCACTGCGTGGGATAATGCCATGCTCTTCATTAAACTGAATCTGTTTGGCACGACGGCGTTCGGTTTCGTCTATTGCCTTCTGCATGGAGTCGGTGATCCGGTCGGCATAAAGAATCGCTCGACCTTTCAGATTACGCGCAGCACGACCAATGGTCTGAATCAATGAACGTTCAGAACGCAGGAAGCCTTCTTTATCTGCATCCAGAATCGCCACTAACGATACTTCTGGCATATCCAGACCTTCACGTAACAGGTTAATCCCGACCAGCACATCATAAATACCGGTACGTAATTCATGAATAATTTTCACTCGCTCTACGGTGTCGATATCTGAGTGCAAGTAAGCTACCTTTACGCCATATTCTTTCAAATATGAAGTCAGGTCTTCTGCCATACGCTTGGTTAATGTCGTCACCAGTACACGTTCATTCAGATCTTTGCGGATATTAATTTCGGACAATACATCATCGACCTGAGTCAGCACCGGACGGATTTCAATTTCAGGATCGACCAACCCTGTCGGACGCACCACCTGCTCTACAATCTGTTCTGACTTTTCCAGTTCATATTGTGCTGGCGTTGCACTGACATAAACTGTGGTTGGAACAATACGTTCCCATTCCTCAAATTTCATTGGGCGGTTATCCAATGCACTTGGTAAACGGAAACCATAGTTCACCAGATTTTCCTTACGTGAACGGTCGCCCTTATACATCGCACCAATCTGTGGAACGGTTACATGTGATTCGTCAATAATCAGCAAGGCATCATCAGGTACATAATCAAACAATGTCGGTGGTGCTTCACCTGACGGACGGCCAGATAAATGACGTGAATAGTTTTCAATGCCGTTGGTATAACCCAGTTGTTGCATCATCTCTAAATCATAACGGGTACGCTGTTCAATGCGCTGCGCTTCCAGCAATTTGTCTTCCGCTCTAAAGAAAGCCAAGCGTTCTTTCAATTCTTCTTTAATGGTCTCAATCGCACGCGTTAGATTGTCTTTAGGTGTAACGTAGTGACTTTTTGGATAAATTGTCACACGTGGTACTTTACGGATCATTTTGCCTGTCAGTGGATCAAACCAGCGGATTGAATCCACCTCATCATCAAACAGTTCAATACGAATCGCATTTTGATCTGATTCCGCAGGGAAAATATCAATAATTTCGCCGCGAATACGATAAGTACCACGTAGGAACTCTAATTCATTGCGGGTATATTGCATCTCAACCAGACGGCGAATAATGTCATCACGACTGATACGATCCCCTTCAACCACATGCAGCAACATGCTCATATAGGCATTCGGATCACCCAAACCATAGATAGCGGATACAGAAGCAACAATAATGGCATCACGGCGTTCTAATAAAGCACGGGTTGCAGACAAACGCATCTGGTCAATATGATCATTAATTGCTGAATCTTTCTCGATAAAAGTATCGGAAGATGGCACATAGGCTTCTGGCTGATAATAATCATAATAACTGACAAAATACTCGACGGCATTATTCGGGAAGAATGCCTTAAATTCGCCATAGAGCTGTGCTGCCAGGGTTTTGTTATGCGCCATCACAATGGTCGGACGTTGTGTGCGTGCAATCACATTCGCCATGGTGTAAGTCTTACCCGAGCCTGTCACGCCTAGTAACAACTGATTCTTATAGCCCTGTTCAATTCCCTGAACCAGTTTTTCAATGGCTTGTGGCTGATCGCCAGCAGGTTGATAGCTGGTAACTAAATCAAAAGGGGTTTTATCAGACATGATTCGCGATAATTCACTGGCAATATTTTATTGCTCTAATTATGGGGTTAAATCTGAATTACTCAATGCCTAAACAGGTGTCTATTTGCTAAAAAATGAAGTCTATAAGTAACTTAATAGAACAATTGAAAACAGCGTCATCTCATATTATTGGCTGTGAATATTTGATTAAATTTCAAGAATATCTATTTATAAATTAAGTAATATTTTTCAAAAATCTAAGTCAGCTACACTTCAAATCTCTTAATCAAGATAGATAAAAACTGATTTACATAAAGTTCTTATTTCTACTTAGACGGTTTACTTTCTTATAGACACAATTTGCCTTGACCCTCAGCAATTTCAAAGGCAACATGAAATCAATAAGGATATCGAATCAAAAGCTATGACTTACCAATACCATAATGAAAGCATCGTCAAATCCTTGCCAGAAAATACCGTTTTTGTATTTGGCAGCAATATGGCAGGACAACATGCAGGCGGTGCTGCAAGAACAGCATTTGAGCACTTCGGCGCTGTAGAAGGTGTTGGTCGTGGCTGGTCTGGTCAAAGCTACGCTATTCCTACAATGAATGAGCATTTACAGCAAATGCCATTGTCACAGATTCAGCACTATATTGATGACTTTAAAATTTATACCAAGAATCATCCAAAGAATAAGTACTTTCTGACCTCAGTCGGCTGTGGCATTGCAGGTTATAAAGTGGAAGAAATTGCCCCTATGTTTAAGGGGATTTCACATAATGTGATTTTCCCACAATCTTTCCGTCCCTTTGTAGAAAAACCGCTTCCAAAGCTGAATGAAAAATTCCTTAAAACCATTTTTCGTGACTCTATCATTTTTGCTGACCCCACCGATGAACTGATCGAAGTTCTTGCAGTGACCGATAGCGAAAAAAGTCTGGCTAAAATTTTACTGAATACCCAAATGTATCCAACGGATAGCAATGGCCGTGATCGTGTCTTTGAGATTCAGGACATTCTGCATAATTTGAATGGTAAGGTTTTCGATTTCCATAACAACTCTGAAGGCCCAATGATCTTTGGTGGTGTAATTTTGGCACTGCTTGAACTGTATAATATGAATGAACAGGATTTTTCAGATGTCTGGCATGGTAAGCGTGAAATTGCGCCACCAAAGCCTGAAAACAAAGCCCGTAGAAACCCGCGCTAATTTCTGAATTACTGTTAGTTAAAGCCAATTCCTGAATTGGCTTTTTTATTGTGAAATATAAAAGATGATTGAATAAAAAATAGTATTCAATTCCAAGATAAATATTTACTTGTCACATTATTCTAAAATCATTTTTTTGGTCTTATACTTGCCCCATTAAATTAAATAATAAAATTGAGCTGCTTAAATGAACATGTTGGATTCTCCAATTTTTGAACTCTCTCCTATTGCTATGTGGCTTGAAGATTTTAGTGAGGTAAAAAAACAATTTGATCTCTGGCGTGCTCAAGGGGTGCAGGATTTACGCACTTTTTTGCAAGAAGACGAATCCCGTATTTTAGAATGTGCGAAAAAAATTAAACTGCTTAAGGTCAATCCTAAAACACTTGAACTTTATCAGGCCGATGACTTTAACCATCTCAGTCAGAATTTGGATCTCGTGTTTAAAGAAGACATGAGCAAGTCTCATATCCATGAACTCGCCGCTTTATAGAATGGAGAGACCCAATTTTCCCATTCAGCAATCAACTATACCTTGACTGGTCAGCGTCTGGATATCCAGCTTAAAGGCATTGTTCTGCCACAACATGAGCATGATCTCTCCCTACTTTTGATTACCACTGAAGACATCACTGCTTATACACAAGCCCGTCGTTTAGAACAACAAAATCGCCATCTGGCTGAAGCCCGTTTTATTTATTCACCCGCTTCATTGTGGATCGAGGATTTTAGCCAGATTAAAAGTAAACTAGATCATTTACGTGATTTAGGAATTGAAAATTTTCAGACTTTTCTGGTTATACATCATGATTTTATTTATGAATGTATTAGAGAGATTAGAATCATTGATGTTAATCAGGCTACCCTCGATTTATTCGGTGCATCAAATAAAGATGCTCTATTAAAAAATGTGCACAAAGTCTTTGCTAAAGAAATGGTGCAGACCTTTAAAGAACAACTTATTGAGCTTTGGAATGGCAATCTGGATCATCAGCGTGAAGCTATCAACTATGCGCTAGATGGCAGTATCCGCCATGTCTTACTACAATTTACTGTGTTTCCTGATTATCTGGATGACTGGAGTATTGTTCAGGTGGCCCTGACTGACATTACAGCACGTAAAAAAGCTGAACATTATCTGGAATATCTAGGCAGACATGATGTCTTGACCCAGCTATGTAACCGTTCATTTTACATGCAGGCGCTGAACCGTCTGGAGCGTAATTTACTGCGTCCAGTATCCTGTATTTTTATGGATCTCAATGGACTTAAAGAATTAAATGACTGCCTTGGACATGATGCTGGAGACAACCAGTTACGTCGCGTGGGCAACATCCTGAATCAACTTATTCAACATACGCCCTATTCTGCCTCTCGAATTGGTGGAGATGAATTTGTAGTTCTTTTACCTGGTGCGGATCAAACTGCTTTGCAAAATTGCTTGAATAGTCTGCATGAACTTTTAGTCGTTGATAACCAGTTTTACTCACATCAGCCAATCAGCCTGTCGATCGGACATGCAACCAGCTATGCAGATGAACGTCTTGAAGACATGCTAAAACGTGCCGATCAAGATATGTATCATCAGAAAAGAAACCATTACCAGAACAATGACCGCAGAATACCAGTCTCTCAGTCAGTTGAATGATTTAAATATCAATGAATAAAAAGCCATGGTTTGACCATGGCTTTTTTATTAGAAAGCTTATCGTTTTCCCATTGAACGACGGGTACCACGTGGTGGCATCCAGGTTCTATCCGCATAACGTTGTGGCTTTGGACGAAGATCCTCTAAGAGCTCATCTGTTGCACCTTGTTCAGCTTGCTTCAAAGGAAACGGTAAATTAACTAAAGGCTTTTTCTTGGGAGTATTTGGGGAGCTCATCAGACTGACTCAATAATAACTCAGCCTATTGTACAAAAAAAAAGAGCCGGATGTAAAAACAAGTCTTTTTATTGTGTTATCAAACGATATTTCACTTAATGTTGCTATCATATTTTGATTAAAAAAACAACGTCCCAAATGTTCCATTTATCATAATTTAAGCAATTTCAGAGTAGAGCAAATACTCTATAATTATTTAAAACTGAGCTTGTAAGAATCAATCATTTAAATTTCATGGAGCGAACTTTAAGATGAAAAAATCAACTTTGTTATGTATGGCTACAGGACTTATCGGAATCACTTCCGTCACTCAAGCTGCCGACTATTCAAAATATTTCAGTATGGAAGCAAAGGGATTTAAACGTTTTTCCGTATCGGTTGGTGCTCTGCATGTGATGCCGCAAGGGAAGGCACAACCTTTTAAAGTAAATACTATTGTAGCTGAAGGGGAAACATCTAATGTAGGCAATGTTGCTACAGCTGATATCATCGAGAATAGAGAAAATGATAAAATAAACTTAGCAAATATTATTGTTAACTTCTTGAATAGTATTAAAAAAGACTCAACACTCCCTTCATCTTTGAGTGGTACTGCAGATATCTACGGACTCAGTTATTGGGATAATCCAGGTACAGGCCTTGAAGCAGATGATGTCACTACCTTAGGGATTATGAGCAACTATTTCTTTACGGATAATATTTCCTTTGAAATGAAGGCCGGTATCCCTCCTAAAGTTGATCTGCAAGGTACGGGTAAAATCTATGCTCCTTTTTCAGCCATCTCCAGCCCTACTGGCTCTACAATCTTAGGTAAAATTGATTTAAAAAATGATTTATTGATTACAGATCTAAGCGCACATGGTCCAGCTGCATCTGCTCGAGCTTGGACACCTGCATTTGAGTTCCAATATCATTTTGGCAAAACAGGCGTGAATAAATTTCGACCGTATGTTGGTGTAGGATTAATGTATGCCTATTTCAATGAATTGGAAATTAATTCACGTACCGAGCAAGACTTAATTAAAGCAGGTCATATGATTGCTAATATTAAAGATGGTGAAGCTGGTAAGGCACTCGGAATTAGTACATTGGCTCCAGATGCGGCTGTACCAAGTAATTTAGCCAGTAATGGCAGTACACCAAAAGTAAAAGTAGAAGCTAGTGATACTTTTGCACCTGTAGCTACTCTAGGATTTACATATGATCTTAATGATAAATGGTTTGCTGTAGGTTCAGTGAGTTATGCTCATCTAAAAAATGATACAACTATTACAGTATCTAATGATACCTACGGTACTTTAATTACCTCTAAAGCAGATATTGAAGTAAATCCAGTCATTGCTTATGCAGGTATTGGTATGAGATTCTAATTATATAAACTTCATATAGATACTAAAAAGCAGAGTCAATCTCTGCTTTTTTTTATTTTTACATCAACAAATTACATAATTACTAAATAAATCAACTTTTCGAAATATATTTCTTTATTTATTAACCTTTCACCTACTTAGTACTCTCGTTATTTATACAGATTAATTGGACCAAGTTTAGTTTATTAACAATAACAAAAACAAAGATGAATAAATTGAACAAGGAGTTCAAATGAAAAAGGTTTTAGGGACATTCATTGGATCAATGGCATTAATGCCTGTTCTGACCCATGCGGACTCTCCTTATTTCAGCCTTCAAGAAGGAAATGGCTTTAAGCGTTTTTCAGTATCGGTTGGCGCTCTGCATGTCATGCCTCAAGGCAAAGCTCAACCTGTTCGTGTCAATACTGCAATTAATGAAGGTTATCAATCCAAAGTTGGAAATATTCAGGCGCAAACCGTCATAGATAACCTTGATCCTGACCGTAAACCAAACCGTGTCGTTGAAGGGTTAGTCAGACTCATTGGGGCATTTGGGGGTAAAGTATCTGGTGGCCTTTCTGGAGATTCCTATGTATACGGTCTTTCAGAATGGGATAATCCAGGAACAGGTCTTGAAGCAGATGATGTCACTACCCTTGGCATCATGACGAACTATTTCTTCACTGATAACGTTTCCTTTGAAATGAAGGCTGGAATTCCACCCAAAGTGGATATCAAAGGTAAAGGTACAATTTATGCCCCATTTGCTGCTGTGGCAACGCCTTTAGGCGGGATTGCAGGTAATTTAAATCTTGCTAATGATATTAGAATTACAGACCTGGCGCAGTCTAGCAAAGCCGCCGAAGCGCGTGCATGGACGCCTGCTTTTGAATTCCAATATCATTTTGGTAAAACAGGAGTAAATAAATTCCGTCCCTATGTAGGGGTAGGATTAATGTATGCCTACTTCAATGAACTTGAAATGGATAAAGGCATTGAAGCTGATCTGGTTGCTGCAGGTCATATGATCCAGAATATTATTAATCAGAATGCTGGTGCTTCCCTGGAAATGAAGGACAGTAATGGCAGAATGAAAGTGGATCTCGAAGCCACCGATGCTTTCGCTCCTGTGGTGACTGCCGGCTTTACTTATGATTTCAATGAGAAATGGTTTGCAGTGGGTTCAGTGTCTTATGCCCATTTGCAAAATGAATCTAAAATTACTGTAATCAATGAAAATACCGGGCAAACTTTGATTAATTCTAAAGCTGATGTAGAAATTAACCCGATCTTGGCGTATGCAGGTATTGGTATGCGTTTCTAGGTCAGTTCAATTTTAAAAGCAGAGCTATGCTCTGCTTTTTTAGTTTCTTACTTCTGACATAATCAAAAGCTTTATTTAGCGTTTAAGCTTTACTCCTGACTTAACGATTTCCTTAGATATCAAATCTATAAAAAAAATTTATCTTTTAAGTAATTATTATTCTATCGCGACAACAAGTTGAATCGACTAACATAGCTTGCGACGATCACAGCACAGATTTCTTATGACCACCAGTCAGTTTTCCAAGCCACTTATTTATATGCTTATTGGTTCAGCAGTGATTCTGGCATTATCTCTAGGTGTCCGCCATGCCTTTGGCTTGTATCTGGTACCGATGAGTCATGAATTTGGCTGGGGACATAATGTGTTCAGCCTCGCCATTGCCATGCAAAACCTGATTTGGGGTGCTGTGCAACCTATTACAGGGGCATTTGCAGATAAATACGGTAGTAAAATTGTCGTAGCTGTCGGTGGTGCACTGTATGCCGTTGGTTTATTGCTAATGGCTGTCAGCTCTACGGGTTGGTTACTCAACATCAGTGCAGGTTTAATTTTGGGCCTAGCACTTTCAGCAACCTCCTTCCCTGTGCTCTTATCGGCAGTTGGTCGAGCTGCTCCTCCCGAGAAACGTAGTTTGGCCATGGGTATTGCCAGTGCTGCAGGCTCCTTTGGTCAATTTATTATGTTGCCATCGACCCTGTTATTGCTACAAAGCATTGGCTGGTCAGCAACCCTAGTCGTCAGTGCTATTCTGATCGCCTTGATTGTGCCGCTTGCCTGGATGCTTAAAGCACCCATGTATGTCGATCCAAATGCCGCACCGACTCCAGCAAAACCTTCACTGAGCTTTAAACAGATTCTGGTCATTGCTAAAAATCATAAGCCTTTCTGGTTCCTGGCACTGGGCTTCTTTGTTTGCGGGTTTCAGGTAGTCTTTATCGGGATTCACCTGCCCGGTTATTTAATTGATCATGGTTTTAATGCCACCACAGGCACCATTTTCCTCGCGCTCGTGGGCTTATTTAATGTCGTCGGTACCTATACCGCAGGCTGGCTAGGTGGGAAATACTCTAAACCGCACTTATTAATGGGCCTGTATGGCCTACGTGGCATTGCTATTATTGCATTTTTACTGCTGCCACTCAGCACATGGACAGTCTATGCCTTTGGTGTCATCATGGGTCTATTGTGGTTATCTACCGTACCACTGACCAATGGTATTGTCGCTAATATGTTTGGAGTTAAGTATCTGACCATGCTCAGCGGTCTTGTCTTCTTTACTCATCAGGTTGGCTCATTCTTTGGTGGATGGCTCGGTGGTGTTAACCATGATATAGCAGGCAATTATAACGCGGTATGGATGCTATCGATTGTATTAAGCATCTTTGGTGTATTGGTTCATTTCTGTGTTAATGAGGAGCAAATAGTGCATGACTGATTCAAACTTTGTACTCAGACTCATGATCGGGATGAGTCTGGTTTTGCTATTTGTATTGTCTATCTTGCTATGGTCACAAACGCCACAGTTATTTGAATTCTTTAATCAGGCCTTTTGTGCGCATTGATCTGTCCAATATTTGACATTTTTCAGCAAACTAAGCCATTTAGTTTGCTGATTTAATTAAAAGAAAATAAATCAAATAGTTATTTAAAAATTAAAGCTTTTCATAAGTTTAGCAATTCTTGTGATTTTATTTTGCCGATGGATTTTTTTAGATTGAATTTAACAGCAAAACAACCATGAGAATATCTTTAAAATGACAAGCCTGACTCAACTTTCACAAGCCATTCACGATGCACCACGTTGGCATCAAGCTGAACTTTACCAAGATGGTTCTGAGATTCGAATTGAAGTGCAGAAAGACCAAGCATTAGGAGCGGTAGTCTATGGACTCGATGCTCGTAAAGCACAATCAGGTGAAACCATTTATCGCCTAAAACAAGCTTTGGCAGAGCATTTAATCCTGATCTTTAAAAACCAAAGTTTGGATGATTTACAGTACTTGGCTTTTTCTAGTTATTTTGGATCGATCTTCCGCCCAGGCGCAGACACGCCTGTTTTAGGCTCTAAAGAAGATACTGGCGTTCCCCCTGATGTCGTGCCTGTCTCCAATGCTGTCGGTCAAGGTGATTACACCGGTCATGGTGAACTAACACCACACGCCGACCACCAATGGACGCCATTACCATCCTTTGGCTCTTTGCTTTATGCCATTGAATTACCGCAAGACGGCGGTCAAACCACGTGGATCAACACCATTAAAGCCTATGAAGCCCTTGATGCAGAGACCAAAGCGCACATCGATCAATTACAACTGATTACCTATAACCCATTTGTACGTCGTCAAAAAACGCAAAATCAATCTACAAATGATGGTTATGGTTCAAGCCCACTTTATCGCTTTAAAGACCAACCGATTTTAAGCCATGCCTACCCTCACCCTTTGGTACGCACCCATCCAGAGTCAGGTCGCAAAGCCTTATGGTTAAATACACATACAGAAGTCGAACTTGAAAATTATGATGATCAAGCTGGTAGTGAATTGATTGCCAAATTACGCAAACATATTCAAAAGCCTGAATTTCGTTATGAACATGATTGGAACATTGGCGATATTGTATTTTGGGATAACCAAGTCACCCTTCACTCGCGCCGTCCATTCCCAGCCGATCAATGTCGTTTGCTGAAACGTATTAGCTTGGCGGGCAGTCGTCCGTTTTAAAATAACTCACCTATAAATCCTGTACCATTGAGACTTTAACCGACTCAATGTTTTTTTATTTTCAAGCAAAAAAAATTAACTATCAATATTAGGTTTGATTCAAACGATCTTTAACAAAACAAAGCACCTGTTTACTTTTCCTCACCGAATCTGCCTAGTGTATTTTCCTTTTTCTGCTTAGCGTATTAAAAATCAGTAATAACGATATGGATAGAGGAAAAAACAAAATGAATCAGCTTCAATTTTCAGATTGTGTGCAAGCGTGTATGAGCTGTTCCCTGGCCTGTACCAACTGTGCTAGTGCCTGTCTTAAAGAAGAAGATCTGGAGATGATGCGGGAATGTATACAACGTTGTCTGGATTGTGCTGATCTCTGTCAGCTTTGTGCCCGTATGGAACAGAAGCAATCTCCTTTCATGAAAGAAATGTGTGCGCTTTGCGCCAAAGCATGTGATTACTGTGTAGAAGAATGTAGTCATCACGAAGATGAGCATTGCCAGCAATGTGCCGAAGCCTGCCGACGCTGTGCTGAAGAGTGCCGGAAAATGGCTGTTTAATACAAAATTTATAACTGGCTGGGTGTGTTTTTTCCACTCTGCAAATTTAAAAAAACCCGCAAGTCTGCACTTACGGGTTTTCCTGTCTAGGCTAAATATCTAACTTAGAATAAACGGTTCATACCATTCAGCGTTGCCACACGATAAGCTTCCGCCATCGTTGGATAGTTGAATGTCGTTTCCACAAAATACTTGATGGTATTGTTTGGGCTGTTCATCACCGCTTGACCAATGTGGATAATTTCCGATGCGTTGTTACCGAAACAATGAACACCTAAAACTTCCAGTGTTTCACGGTGGAACAGAATCTTCAATTCACCTACCGTATCACCGGTAATCTGTGCACGTGCCAGATGACGGAATGAAGCTTGACCAACTTCATACGGAATTTTTTCTTCAGTTAACTGCTGTTCAGTTTTACCAATTGAAGAAATTTCAGGAATGGTATAGATCCCGGTTGGAATATCAGTGACCGGAGCAACATCTTTCTCACCACTCATGTTTGCACCTGCACAACGCCCTTGGTCATAGGCAGCAGAAGCAAGAGATGGCCAGCCGATCACATCACCCGCAGCGTAGATATTTTCTATTTCGGTTTGATATTGATCATTCACAGTCAATTGGCCACGACTGTTCGGTTTCAGACCGACATTTTCCAGACCTAAACCATCAGTATTGCCTGAACGACCATTACACCAGAGAATGGCATCTGCCTTAATTTTCTTGCCACTTTGTGTATGTAAAACGACATAATCATCAGATGTTTCAAGATAATCAATCTGCTCATTGTGACGAATCAATACGCCTTGTTCACGTAAGTGATAAGACAATGCGTCAGAAATTTCATCATCCAAGTAGCTAAGCAATTTCGGCTGCGTATTGATCAGATCAACTTTATGGCCCAGACCAATAAAGATTGATGCATATTCACAACCAATTACACCTGCACCGTAAATAATGATTTTTTGGATTGAGTAATCCAGATCCAGAATTTTGTCTGAATCAAATACACGTGGGTGATTAAAGTCGAGAATTTCTGGACGGTAAGGACGAGAACCGGTCGCAATCACTAATTGTTTAAACTGAATCGTTTCCTTGATGCCATCTGGAGTAAATACAAAAATAGTATTTTCATCCTGAACGTAGGCACGGCCATGGAAGATATCAATTTTATTACGGTCATAAAAACGTGAGTGTGTTTCAACCTGCTGTTGAATCACTTTATGCGCATTACGAAGCACCTGCTTCATGGTGAACTGTTTCCATTCACCGACTTTCTGGAACATTGGATCACGTTGATAACGGATGATGCTTGATACCGTTTGACGCAATGCTTTACTTGGAATCGTACCAACGTGGGTACAGTTACCACCAAGTTGTTCACGCATATCAACGATTGCAACGCGCTTACCCGATTTGGCAAGTTTCATTGCCGCGCCTTCGCCCGCAGGGCCTGAACCTAGAACTACCGCATCGTACTTAACGAAAGTCCCACTAACGACCTCTTTTTTACGTGGCATTCAACGCTCCTTTATAAATTAAATTCATCTGCAATATCTATTTGCCATATTATGACGTAAATCATGTCATTTTGGTGTATTTAACTCACATATATTGTGTGATGAGAACATTTTTTAAATGAATAGTCCTTTTTGCCCCATTTGTAGCTAAGTCCGTTATAATAAAAGCGCTATCTTTGATTATCTCCTCCCTTCAAAAACAGTGGAAAAGTTAAATATGTCTGAAAACCGTAAACCTGAACAGGGTGTCAAACTTCGCGGCGCGGAAAAGGTCGCTCGTATTCCTGTAAAAGTTGTACCTACGGTTGAAACACCACGGAAGCCGGACTGGATTCGCGTCAAAATGGCAGCACCTGACGAAGTACAACGTATTAAAACTACACTCCGTCAGCAAAAATTACATACCGTATGTGAAGAAGCAGCATGCCCTAACCTGCCAGAATGTTTTGGCGGCGGTACAGCAACCTTTATGATTATGGGCGACATCTGTACCCGTCGCTGTCCATTTTGTGATGTGGCACATGGCCGCCCAAATGCACTTGATCCAGATGAACCGCGCCATATGGCCGAAACCATTGCCAACCTGGGTTTGAAATATGCAGTGATCACTTCAGTAGACCGTGATGACCTGTTAGATGGCGGTGCGCAGCATTTTGTGGATTGTATTAAAGAAGCACGTGCCCTAAGTCCGAATACCTTACTTGAAATTCTGGTACCCGACTTCCGTGGTCGTATGGATATTGCGCTGCGCATCATGACTGAATGCCCGCCTGATGTGTTTAACCACAATATCGAAACAGTGCCACGTCTGTATAAAGCCATGCGTCCAGGTTCTGATTATCAACACTCTTTAAACCTGCTGAAAATGTTTAAGGAATATTGCCCGGATGTACCTACCAAATGTGGTTTGATGGTCGGTATTGGTGAAACTGAAGAAGAAGTGCTTGCCCTGCTTGATGATCTGCATGCGCATGGCGTGGACTATGTCACGATCGGTCAGTATTTACAGCCTTCTAAAGAACATGCAGCGATTGACCGCTTTGTGACACCTGAAGAATTCGAGCGTTATACCGAACATGGTCAAAAACTGGGCTTCCGCAATATCTGGGCAGCACCAATGGTTCGTTCAAGCTACTTTGCTGATCGTCAATACTATGGCGAACCTGTACCAGCAGTGCGTCGTAAAGTTGACCCTGCCAAGAAAATCGCAGTACAAACCATTGAAGCTTAAAATTGCTTAAATCAAAGCCCTCTAGATAGAGGGCTTTTTTTATGCGTTAAAAGAAATTTCTTCTCAGATTTTTAATTACAAAAAATTCTTTTAGAATTCCAGATCAACCCTAATGGCAATAGTTCCTGACCTGGTACGCTCTTCTATTTATTAAAAAATATATTTTCCTCTTTTTAACTTGATCTAAGTTATTACTTATCTTCACATTTCTTTTCGTGTTCTCACTTGAATGCTGCTCACTTTTCAAACAATCTCAAAAATAGCGACACATTCAAGAATATCGTTATGAAGTAAAACGATAAGAGTCTCAAGAACATCCATGATTTAAGCCGTGTGCAGTGATTGCACAATGATATCGAAAGACAGACCAACAAATTAAGGTCATGGATGCATAACCCTGGAGAAATATAACGATGCTATTTATCTATGCTGTTTTGCTTTTATTACTCAGCTTATGGGCGGTTTTTTATTTTCAGCTCTCTCGAACTACAGGTGCATTTAGCCTCATTATTGTGTCGATCTTGGTCGCCTTTATCAGCCCTTGGTCGCTCTTACTAGGCATTCCCCTCATTCTGATTAGTCTGGTTGTACTGATTGATCCTTTGCGTATGGCGGTTATTACCCGACCTGCTTATAAGGCCTTGGCCAATGCCATGCCAAGCATCAGCCCAACAGAGCGTGAAGCCCTGGATTCAGGCACCAGCTGGTGGGAAAAAGAACTGTTTATGGGTGCTCCAGATTGGCAAATCTTCAACAACTATCCTTATCCCAAGTTGTCCAATGAAGAACAGTCTTTCATAGATAATGAAGTCGAAACCTTATGTAGCATGCTGGATGAGTGGGAAATCCATGAGCAGAAAGAACTTCCTGCACATATCTGGCAATTTATTAAGGACAATGGTTTTCTGGGGCTGATTATTCCAAAGGAATATGGCGGTCGTGCCTTTAGTTCTTTTGCCCAAAGCCGCGTCATGAGCAAGATTGCTTCCCGCTCTTTGACAGCTGCAGTGAGCTGTATGGTTCCAAACTCACTCGGGCCGGGTGAATTGTTGCTGCATTATGGAACAGAAGAACAGAAAAATCGCTATCTACCAGGTTTAGCCAAAGGACTAGAAATTCCCTGTTTCGGCTTGACCAGTCCAGAGGCCGGTTCAGACGCTGGGGCGATTCCTGATACCGGTATCGTCTGCTATGGCCAGTTTGAAGGTCAGGAAGTCCTCGGTTTAAGAATGAATTTCTCCAAACGCTGGATTACTTTGGCACCAATTGCCACTGTCGTTGGTTTAGCCTTCAAAATGTATGATCCAGACCGTTTGCTGGAAGGACCAGCAGAATATGGTATTACCTGTGCCCTGTTACCGGCCAATCATGAAGGCGTGAAGGTTGGTCCACGGCATCACCCTGGCCCGCCATTTATGAATGGTACGGTTGAAGGTAAAGATGTATTTATTCCACTAGACTGGATTATTGGTGGCGTGAAAAATGCCGGTAAAGGCTGGCGCATGCTGATGGAATGTCTAGCGGTGGGGCGTGGCATTTCACTGCCTGCATTATCAACTTCCAGTGCGGAAATGGCTTATCTGAATGTCGGCGCTTTTTCCCGTATTCGTCAGCAATTCAAAATATCAGTGGGTAAATTTGAAGGTGTGCAGGAAGCCAACAGTGAGATTGCCAGTGACACTTATATGCTTGAAGCTTTCCGTTATCTGGTTACTTGTGGTCTGAATCAAGGTGGTAAACCTGCAGTGATGACGGCAATTGCCAAATACTATGCCACTGAAACCATGCGTAAAATCGTCAACCACGGTATGGATGTAGTGGGTGGTCGTGCCATTCAGATGGGTCCACGTAATTTCCTGGCTTTAA
The DNA here is from genome assembly GCF_022700675.1 of Acinetobacter sp. ASP199. Lineage (NCBI taxonomy): Bacteria > Pseudomonadati > Pseudomonadota > Gammaproteobacteria > Moraxellales > Moraxellaceae > Acinetobacter > Acinetobacter sp. ASP199. The sequence continues at coordinate 1,024,412 of NZ_CP062182.1, read as the reverse complement.
ACTATCAAGCCATTCCGGTTTCAATCACAGTTGAAGGTGCCAATATTCTGAGCCGCTCCTTAATGATTTTTGGCCAGGGTTCAATGCGTTGCCATCCATATCTATATGAAGAATTACAGCTATTACAAAAGCAAGACCGAGATGCGGCTCAAGAAACATTTAACGATCTTTTGTTTAAACATTTAGGCTACACCTTTAACCGAACTGCCCGCTCATTTGCCTATGCATTTACGGGTGGATCAACTGCAGCACCGCAAAGTGCGGTTGACTTCACCCGTCCTTACTACAAGATCATTAACCGGTTGAGTGCCAACTTTGCTTTAACTGCGGATATGTGTCTGGGATTATTGGCAGGTGATATCAAGCGTAAGGAAATGCTTTCGGGGCGGCTGGCCGATATTCATGCACATCTGTTTATTGCATCGGCAATTCTCAAGTTTTTTGAGCATAGTAAAAAGACTGAAGCTGAACGCCTGCATGCACAACTTGCAGTAGAAAAGTCACTCTATACGGCGCAAGAAGCTTTTTTTGATCTGTTTGCCAACTTCCCGACAGGTGCAGCAGCAGGTATAGTCAAACTGTTATGTTTCCCATTTGGCCGCCCAGTACAAAAACCGTCAGACCAACTGAAACAGCAGGTAGCGAACAGTATGATAGAAGACAATGCATTCCGTCAGGTACTAAAAAAACATGTTTACTATAATACCAATGAAGATGATATCACTGGCCGTATGGAATCTACATTCAATATGCTACTAGAGATTGAAAAGCTCTGGGATCGTTTTAAAAAAGCGGAAAACAAAGGTCAGTTTAAAGGACTCAGTTTTGCCGAGCATGTAGCCGATGCTCATCAACAAGGCTTTATTAATGATCAGGAAGCAGAAAAACTGCTGCACTATAATGCACGTCGTTATGACAGTATGCTGACCGATGTATTTGATCTGCATTTGAATGAGGTATTAGAGCTTGAAAATCCGTATCTCATCAAAGCAGATGCCAAAGGAACCGATACCTCAGTACAAACTGATCCTTCACACTCAGTATCACCTTAAATAAAACTTGAATTTAAGGTGTCATGAATTCCAGAGTGAAGTCATTTTATTACTTTACTCTGGAAGCTTTACAAGTGGCATTTCAGCCACTTTTTTACGGCTAGGGCACGATAGTATTTTAGGTTAATAGTATTAAGCTAAAGCAATAATAAAAATTGAGGATAAAGCATGTCACAACAAGATTATGAAAATGGCTTGAAAGTCCATACTGAAGTAATAAATGAAAGCTTTGTGCAGCGTACTCAGGAAAATACTGTGCCTTTTACCTCTGGAATCATTCATACAGTTCAACGCACTTCTTAAATCAACACCCTGCCCTTTCAGTATAGTTAAGCCTTCAGTCAGTGCCCCTAAATAGGTAGCCATCCAAATATTGTTAACGACTTTCACCGCAAGACAGAACCACTTTCTTCCACATATTCAATCAAGCCAGCAAAAGCAGTAATGACCAGTGTGGCTTGCTCAAAGGCGGATGCGTTTCCTCCCACTAGCACGGTTAAAGTACCTTTTTCTGTACTAATGGTCTGACCGGATACAGAAAGCATCCAGATAATAACTTCCCTGTAGATCCAGTAGTTTTGCCAGGTGTTGGGCCGATTCCGGCACACCGCTGCTACAGTCAACCCAGATTGCACCTTGCTTGGGTGAAAGATGATCATAAAAAAAATCCCTCACCAGGAGGGATTTTTTATTCAAGCGATTTAAATTTTATTCTGGTAAAGGAATATATTGTGATGATGCATTTTGCTGCTGTTTACGTTCACCAACCACTACATCCAGATCCAGTTTTTTACCTTCACGTTCTACTTCAATCTTAATCTTGCTACCTGGAGCTTGCAGAGCTACGTAGTTAATCAGATGGGAGGCTGAAGTAATCTGTTCATCATTTACATTGAGGATCTTATCACCACGCTGAATACCTGCCTTAGCGGAAGGACCATTTGGCAACACTTCAGCCACGGTCACCCCTTGTTCAGATGGCTTCATCACGTCATTACGTTGTGGTGGTAACAGGCTAATACCCAACCAGCCGCGAACGACACGACCATCTTTCAAAATGGAATTCATAATCTGCTGACAGACTTTGGCTGGAATTGCAAAACCAATACCTAGTGAACCACCAGACTGAGAGAAGATTGCGGTATTCACCCCAATCAGATTGCCTGAAACATCAATCAGTGCACCACCCGAGTTACCCGGGTTAATTGCAGCATCCGTCTGAATAAAGTCTTCATAGGTATTGATACCCAGATCAGAACGACCTGTTGCCGAAATAATTCCCTGGGTCACGGTTTGACCTACACCGAACGGATTACCAATCGCCAGAACGACATCACCGACTTCATTGCCACTCAGTTTAAATGGCAATACTGGTAGTTTATCCAGTTCAATTTTGATCACCGCCAAGTCTGTATCTGGATCAGTTCCCACCACTTTTGCATCAGCACGGCGGCCATCATTCAGCGCTACAATGATCTGATCAGCCTGTGCAATCACATGATTGTTCGTCAGAATATAACCATCTGCACGCACAATTACACCTGAACCCAAGCTGTTTTCATTCGGTCCCTGAGAGAACTGCTCCGGTAACTGATCACCGAAAAATTCGCGGAATACCGGATCATTCAGTAAAGGATTATCCTGCCTCTTCACTTTTTGCGTGGTAAAGATATTCACTACAGCTGGTGCAGCAACTTTAACCGCAGCGCTATAAGAAACCACCCCGCCAGCACGTGAAGTATCCAATAATGGTTCAACTTTTTCAGCAGGCATTTTGACGCCATCTGGCGCGACAGGTGCTTTAGGTTTTTGCAACTGTTGCCAACCCAGAAAGACGATGATCACTAAGATCAGCAACACCCAAGGTAACCATGTAAAGGTCCGACGCACTTTATTATCCTCTGACAATATTTTTAATTCGTTGATGACTAAGTAATTTGTGCTCTATTGTAAAGCTAAACACAAAACTAAACATAAAAAAAGCAAAAGAGATTTGTGCTGCTTTAGTTACAATTCAAAATATGTTTTGATGATGACAATTTAAAGGTTTAAAGAGAAATTTATGGCGACCTTACAGGACATTATTCAATGGTGCGATCAAACACTGATTGCACATGAATTCAAAGACTATGCCCCAAATGGCTTACAGATTGAAGGAAAATCTGAGGTCAATAAAATTCTGTGTGCTGTGACTGCTTCTCAAGGAGCCATTGAAGCTGCAATTACTCAGGGCGCGGATCTTCTACTGGTACATCATGGCTATTTCTGGAAAGGTGAACCCTACCCGATTACTGGTATGCGCGGTAAACGGATTAAGACGCTAATTCAACATGATATCTCACTGGTTGGCTATCACCTGCCTTTAGACAGTCATCCTACTTTGGGAAATAATGCTGCAATTGCCGACCTGCTGGAACTGGAAAATCTGGAACAGCTTGATCCGAATGAACGTCGTCCTATCGGCAATATTGGCTATTTAAAACAGGCCATGACACCAGAGCAGTTTAAAGCTTATGTTTCAGAAAAGTTAGGCTTTGATGCGATTCACCTGCCTGCAGACAAAACTGAAATACGTAAAGTCGGTTTCTGTACTGGCGGTGCACAGGATTATATTCAAAAAGCTGCTGCACATAACTGTGATGCCTATATTTCCGGTGAAGTCTCGGAACGCACCTTCTATGAAGCTCAGGAACTGGATGTGCATTATTATGCCTGCGGTCACCATGCGACCGAGAAATATGGTGTTCAACGCCTTGCGAAAGCTATTTCCCAGCAGTTCAATATTGAGTATAGTTATTTCGAATTAAACAATCCGATTTAATTTCACCTAGCGGTATTTGACAGCGGCTTTATACGTATAATTTCAGGCTTTATTCTGTATTCTTATTTATCTGCAATGCGCATTTCTGCCTGTTTTTCTATTACAATAAAGCCACTTATTGTCAAAACCCAGCAAAATGCAAGGAATTGAAAACATGACAACCATTACTTTACCGGCTCTACCATACGGTTACGAAGATCTTGCTCCACACATCAGCAAAGAAACTTTAGAATTCCACCACGACAAACACCACAATACTTACGTGGTTAACTTAAACAACTTAATCAAAGGTACTGACCTTGAAGGTAAAACTTTAGAAGAAATCATTAAAGCAACTGCTGGTGATGCTTCTAAAGCAGGTATCTTCAACAATGCTGCACAAGTTTGGAACCACACGTTCTACTGGAACTGTATGGCTAAAAATGGTGGTGGTGCTGCGACTGGTGCTTTAGCTGCGAAAATTGATGAAGCTTTCGGTTCTTACGAAAAATTCGCTGAAGAATTTGCAACTGCTGCTGCAACTCAATTCGGTTCAGGTTGGGCTTGGTTAGTTGCTGATGAAGTAAACGGCAACCTTTCAATCCTTAAAACGTCTAATGCTGACACGCCTATGGCACACGGTAAAATTGCTGTGTTGACAATTGACGTTTGGGAACACGCTTACTACATCGACTTCCGCAATGCTCGTCCTAAATACATCTCTACTTTCTTAGAAAGCCTGGTGAACTGGGACTACGCAAACGCGAAATATGCAGGTCAAGCTGCTGGTGTTGAGAAATAATTTTTTATTTCCAGCCTAAAAAATCACCCTTCATGGGTGATTTTTTTATTTTTAACCAACAAATGCATATTTATAAAGCAAACGTTTCATTTCTTTCAATTAATTGATTGACGACCTTTCGTTTCCTGCCTAAAATGCGCATCAGATTCTCCAATAGCTCAGTCGGTAGAGCGACGGACTGTTAATCCGCAGGTCCCTGGTTCGAGCCCAGGTTGGAGAGCCAATCTATTCTCCCATAGCTCAGTCGGTAGAGCGACGGACTGTTAATCCGCAGGTCCCTGGTTCGAGCCCAGGTGGGAGAGCCAAGATTCCAAAAAAGCCCACTCATTGCGAAGTGGGCTTTTTTTTATGTCTGTTTATTCCGTTTGATTAAAGCCCTGAGTTAACAAGTCCCCAAGGAATAAAACCAAACCTAGATATCTTATAAATACTTTTTCAAGCCTGGTTTTTTCCCTACAAAAAAGACTTAAAATTCAAACAAATTAAAACCAATTGAAGATCATCCTATAGCTTTAGCTTATTTTTAAAACACTCAAACATGATTTATAGATTTTTTCACAAAAGTTCCTTGACCCCTTTCAAAATCTCTCTATAATCGCTTTCAGATTCTCCAATAGCTCAGTCGGTAGAGCGACGGACTGTTAATCCGCAGGTCCCTGGTTCGAGCCCAGGTTGGAGAGCCAATCTATTCTCCCATAGCTCAGTCGGTAGAGCGACGGACTGTTAATCCGCAGGTCCCTGGTTCGAGCCCAGGTGGGAGAGCCAAGATTTTCGAAAAACCCACTCATTATGAAGTGGGTTTTTTTATTTGTTTCAAGTTCTGCTGTGTTTCATTTGAGTCAGATTATTTTTTTTGTGATTGGCTGTCTGGCAAGTTTTGCCTTATTTTGCCTGCTCTTCCCGCACCTGTTTACCCGTCAGCAAAAATTCTATCCCAAGCGTGTCATTACTGCCTTTGAAAGTAGGATGTTCACTCGCCTGAAAGATGCCTTTCCCCATCATCATATTTTGGCACAGGTTGCTTTTAGTGCCTTGATTACTCATGACCAGATGAATATGCGGAGCAAGTTCAATCGCAAGGTGACTGACTTTGTGGTGATGGACCGGGAATATAATGTCATTGCTATTGTAGAGCTCGATGATCCGAGTCATATTGGCAAAGAAAAGGAAGATGCAGAACGCGATGCCATGCTGATTGCAGCAGGCTATACCGTTGTCCGATACACGGAAATACCAAGCATCAGACAACTGCAAAGGGATTTAAGATAATAAAATTACATAAAACTATTATTGCTGAGTGGTGGCCTCTGATGCTGCCTGCACTTCTGTTTCAGCATTCGCTTGCTGTTCCGCTGCCTGTTTTTTCTCGGCTGCCTCACGTGCTTCAATTCGGGCGATCATTTCAGCCTGCTGCTGTTTATACTTTTCCTGATTTTTAGCATCACTATTTACAGCCAGAAATGCCATCGTGATTAAAAATACAGGAATACAAAGTGCAAGCGTACCGAAGATCAATAGCTTTTTGATGCTGCGTGGCTGGGGCTGCTCAGACATAACAAACCTATTTATTCATATCATTCATTTTTCGCCATCACTATAGCAAATTCAAGTGATTACTCAAAACTTCGATACAAAAGAAAAAAGGAGCCGAAGCTCCTTGAAATATTTTATTTTTATTGATTCATAAACTCCTCTACTTTGTCCACAATAGCAGAAATATTCTGTGTCATTATCGTTTGATGATTAGCATCTGGATCAAGAAATAAATCATCCTCATCTATTTCTTCTGCAACTTCTAAAAGTTTTGGAAACAATAATGTTGCAGTTATATGAGCTGGCACGGTCGTATCTAGTTCACCCTGGAATACATATACAGGTTTAGGAATTGGATTTTGTGCCGGCAAGTTCTCCTCTAAATAGGTACTCACATCATCATCCAGGATAAAGTTAGGTTGCAAAGCCTGATAAGTACCGTACGTTCCACCATTATCAATATAGGACTGAATATCAGTTCTAAATCCTTCAGCAACTTGTGGTGAACATTCAACTTCCGCAATTTGTGCAAGAGGAACTTTAGTTTCCAGGAAAGCCTGGCTATATTGGAAAGCTGGTTTTTCTGCCTTAATTCCTGAGCTTACAATTGCCGCATAACCATATAAGGTTCCAGCAATCTGTTTTGCTGCCTGGACAGCTTCCGGCGTACCAGGAGCTGAAACAGTGGCAGCAACACCCAATCCATAATTTAAAGTTTCTGCTAGATAAGATGCCGGAGCAATCGCCACTGCACCTTTATAATCAAAATTGTTTAGCGCACCACTAAACTCTGCAGCAGCAAGCGCTGCATGCCCACCTTGCGACCACCCTACTATACTCCACTCATCAGCTAGAACATTGCCATAATATTTTTTAGCCTCACTAATAGCAGAGAGAATAGAATTGGCTGCACTTTCAAGATGTAAGTAAGGATGTGGTTCATTATTATTACCCAGACCTTCATAGTCTGGTGCAATGACTGCATAACCACGCTCTACCAACTCCATAACCAGATCTTTTTCCTCTCCAGTTAATGGAAGACGTGAAGGAGCACATTTATCTGCTGCTCCGGTCGTGCCATGCGCCCAAACTACAATTGGCCAACCACCTGCAGGTGGTGTACCTTTAGGCGTAAAGACCAAAGTTGTAGCACGAATATTTTTATTTCGTACACTCTGCATGCTATAGCTAAAAATATCATGACGGTCGACCAACGCCTTCACTTCATCATCAACTGCATAGGTTTGTACTGGATTAAATCCTATAAAGTCGTCATCATCATCGTCATTACATGCTGTTATTAACAGTGTCATTGAACATACGACTGCCACGCAAGTTTTTTTGAAGCCATTTTTCATTGTACTGTTCATATTCTAATCCCTTATTGTTGTTTATATTTTCATGAAGCAGATTTGAATTAATCATAAAAAAAAGCACCCTTATAGGATGCTTTTGTTATGAATCGACAGCATGCAGTTACAGAAGTGCAGCAAAGATTCCCAGGAAAATCACCAGTCCAACCCAACGGTTATGCCGAAAAGCCCAGAAACAGCGCTGCGGATCTTTATCTCGCGTTTTTAACCATTGGTAAACAAAATCTATTGCGACTGCGAGCAGACCAATCAAGCCAAATGGAATAAGTAAGTCTTCAATCCATAAGGCTGTGCCAATCAGAACAAGACTAATGACCTGCAATGCACTGATGATCTGAATATCGTGTTGACCAAATAATATGGCTGTCGATTTCACCCCAATTTTTAAATCATATTCACGATCGGTAATCGCATATTGCGTATCATAAGCCACGGTCCAAGCCAGATTACCAAAATATAAAAGCCAACAGGTTAAATCAGGCGTCTGACCTACTGCCGTATAAGCCATAGGAATGGACCATGAGAAAGCTGCCCCCAAAAATACTTGCGGCAAATGGGTATAACGCTTCATAAAAGGATAAATGAAAGCGAGAAATAAAGCCCCAAATGACCAGTAGAATGTTTCAATTGGCAGGTAAAATAACAGGCAGGCACTAGCAGCCACCAGCACCAGAAATACCATGACTGCTTCTTTACCACTGATAATGCCAGTTGCTAATGGACGGGTTTTAGTGCGCTCTACATGTGCATCCACCTTACGGTCAGCAAAGTCATTAATGGCACAGCCTGCTGCACGCATAAAGATGACACCAAGAATCATCAGCATCAGAATACTCAGATCAGGTATTCCCTTCGCAGCCACCCAAAGTGCCCACATAGTGGGCCAAAAAACCAGTTCTGTGCCAATGGGCTTATCAAAACGACAAAGATAATAATAGGCGCTCAGACGTTCACGCCAGCTAATTGCTTGTGCAGTTGCCATATCAAGTTAAGCCTGTTGATTTTCTATATATTGCTGAAAAGCCGGTAAAAATGTTTCTTGTACGATAAATTTACAGCCGTGCCAAGTATAACAGCTCTGGCGGGTCCACCCATCTTTAAGATGAATCACACGACGCTCACAATGCGGATTGGTACGCTGAAATAACAGCCAGCCAATCGGCTTCGATCCAATATGCTGAAAAATTCGTGCCCGTTTTTGCAGACTTAAAATCGGGAAAATACTTTTAGCCTTTACCCAAGGCTGTTCATCACAACCATATAGATAGCTTTCCCGTACCCAGGAAGTATGCTGATGCGGCATTTTCATCCAGCTGGCATTTTCAAAGCTTAAACGCTGAAAATGTTCTTTTAACGGTTGTACCCGAAATTGCCCATTTGCCAAATCAGTTAATTGCTGGGTCAGTGATCCTGATGCATATAGCCATTCCCGAAGTACTGCTGGCATCTGCTGTCCATACTGATTCTTAAATTTTAAACTCACAACATTCCCAACTTCATGATCAAGCATTATCTGTCTTGGCGATAACTTCATATTTTCCACTTGGCAGTTTTTTCAGAATCAGGCCATCCGTGGTCATATAAAAACTTTGCGGATAGTCATAATCCAGAGCCAGCTCAGGATTGCGCAATACAACAAATTCAACCTGCTTATAGCCTTCAGGTGTATGTCCGACTTCAATATAAGTCACTTCAGAAAAATTCAGTTTAAAGCCTTTGCTGTGATCCTGTGGATCAATCCAGGGAAAAAAGCCGGTATGTTTTTTACGTGCTGCCATAATAATTTATCTTTGATCAATAACAGCATCATACAAAAAAACCCGCACTAAGGCGGGTCTTTTTTACAGTGAAATTCTATGCAGAATTACAGGCTGTAGTACATGTCGAATTCAACTGGGTGAGTAGTCGTGTTCAGACGACGAACTTCTTCAGTTTTAAGCTCGATGTAGGCATCAAGCATTTCTTTAGTGAACACACCACCTTTAAGAAGGTAATCATGATCCGCTTGAAGTGCTTCAAGCGCCATATCAAGGCTGTGTGCCACTGTTGGGATTTTAGCTTCTTCTTCCGGTGGAAGATCGTACAAGTTTTTGTCAGCAGCTTCACCTGGGTGGATCTTGTTCTGGATACCGTCAAGACCAGCCATCAACAATGCAGCGAAACCTAAGTACGGGTTCATCATTGGATCTGGGAAACGAGCTTCGATACGTTTGCCTTTCGGGCTAGATACGTATGGAATACGGATAGATGCAGAACGGTTACGTGCTGAGTAAGCAAGCATGATCGGCGCTTCGAAGTGTGGAACTAAACGCTTGTACGAGTTTGTAGAAGGGTTAGTCAACGCATTCAATGAACGAGCATGTTTGATGATACCACCGATGAAGTACAACGCCATTTCTGAAAGACCTGCGTATTCATCACCAGCAAACAGGTTCTTGCCATCTTTAGAGATCGACATGTGAACGTGCATACCAGAACCGTTATCCCCAACCATTGGTTTAGGCATAAACGTTGCAGTTTTTGCATATTGGTGCGCGACATTCCAAACAGCATATTTGAACTGTTGTACTTCGTCCGCTTTACGAACCATCGTGTTGAAGCTCACACCAATTTCTAATTGGCAAGATGCAACTTCGTGGTGATGTACTTCTACACGACCTGGGCCCATGATGTCTTCAATTTTTGCACACATATCTGCACGCATGTCATGTGAAGAATCAACTGGCGGTACTGGGAAGTAACCACCTTTCACACGTGGACGGTGACCTGAGTTACCAGATTCGTAGTCTTTGTTTGTAGACCAAGCAGCTTCTTCAGCGATCAACGTGTGGCGCGCGCCAGACATGTCGATTTCCCATTTTACTTCGTCAAATACGAAGAATTCTGGTTCTGGACCGAAGAATGCTGTATCACCAATACCTGTAGATTTCAGGTATTCTTCAGCACGGCGAGCAATCGAACGTGGGTCACGGTCGTAACCTTGACCAGTTGAAGGTTCAATCACGTCACAAGTTACAACAACTGTAGGTTCAGCGAAGAACGGGTCGATAAAACCAGTTTCAGCGTCTGGACGTAAAATCATGTCAGAAGCTTCAATGCCTTTCCAGCCAGAGATTGAAGAACCGTCGAACATTTTACCGTCTTCAAATGTATCTTCATCAATAGTGTCTGCTGGGTAAGTCACGTGTTGCTCTTTACCTTTAGTGTCTGTAAAACGGAAGTCTACCCATTTTGCGCCACTTTCTTGGATGAGTTGAAGGACCTTGTTCGCCATGCTCAATTTGCTCCGATGTTTTTTTGTTGCACTTACGAAGTGCGTGTTAGTAGTTGGTAGTTATTAAGCAATTACCGTACCAACTTTTAAAAGTATAGCTAAAATCTTGAAATCCTTATGAGAATACGTGGATTGAAAGAAATACTTTGGGTCTATTATACTGTCTGTATAATTAAATGCACTATATTCAAGCATTCTCTGTGTTTTTTGTTTCTTTCGATTTAACACTGCACCTTAACAGTGCGATAAAATTGCTATAGATGTTATTTCTAGTAAATAATGATGAGCTTATGTAGCTTTTATCAACTTTCGATGAAATATTAATCGCTTTTCAGGGTATTTTTGTATTTTACTGTCAATATTCAGTTTTTCTTAAAGACTCATATTAAGAAAAAATTCACCAAATTGAGTCAATTTAGACAAATAAACGATAAGAACGGCATTCACTTTTTCTCACCTGTTAATCAACTGTTGTTTTTTAAAGCAACACTTGAAAATTAAAACATCAAAATTATTTGTAAATATCTTTTAGTTATAAATTACTTTTAGTTATTCACTAATTTTTAGTTATATATTCATACTTATTGAGCCTTATCACCCCTATTCATTTGGCTAAGCAGAAAAATTGGGCAAATTGTTGCGCAGAAGTTTCAGATTATTTGCTATGATGATTGTCGCTTTATTTTCACACAATGAAATCAACAGTTTAGTCAGCCTTTTACATGGGACTAAGAAACTGCCAATAAAGCACGATCTGGATTACTCAAGCACAGTTAAGTGCATTAATTTCAATAGGTTAAGCTCATGCTTTTAATGATCGACAACTATGACTCCTTTACTTATAACATCGTCCAGTACTTTGGCGAGCTGAATCAAGAAGTAAAAGTAGTCCGTAATGATGCCGTGACTTTGGAAGATATTGAGCGATGGCAACCAAAATATCTGGTTATTGGTCCTGGTCCATGTTCCCCGAGTGAAGCCGGTATTTCCATTCCTGCAATTCAGCACTTTGCTGGCAAGATTCCGCTATTAGGCGTATGTCTTGGCCATCAAAGCATTGGTCAGGCATTTGGTGGCGACATCGTGCGCGCTAAACGTGTCATGCACGGCCGTTTATCTGACATGTATCACAGTGACACAGGGATTTTCAGCAACCTGCCTTCTCCATTTTCTGCAACGCGCTATCACTCACTGGTGATTGATCAGGCGACTTTGCCGGAATGTCTGGAAGTGACCTGCTGGACCAATGAAGCGGATGGCACTATGGAAGAAATCATGGGCGTGAAACATAAGACATTGCCTGTTGAAGGTGTGCAGTTCCATCCGGAGTCCATCCTGAGCCAGCATGGCCATCAAATCTTTAAAAACTTCTTAGAAATTTATGCGTAAATAATGATGAATATTCAACAAGCTTTAAGCCATATTACAAAAAACATTCACCTGACCCAGCCACAAATGGAAGATGTGATGCGTTGCATCATGTCGGGTGAAGCCACCGATGCACAGATTGGCGCCCTGATGATGGGTCTACGCTTAAAAGGCGAAAGCATCGATGAAATTACCGCTGCCGCACGTGTCATGCGTGAATTGGCACTGAAAATTGATGTTAGCGATTTGCCTTATTTAGTCGACATTGTCGGTACCGGCGGTGATGGTCAGAACTTATTTAACGTATCAACTGCAGCAAGTTTTGTGATTGCGGCTGCAGGCGGTACTGTTGCAAAACATGGCGGTCGTGGCGTATCAGGTAAATCAGGCTCATCGGATGTCCTAGAACAAGCGGGTATTCGCCTTGATCTGAGTCTTGAACAAAGTGAACGTTGCATTCGTGAAATTGGTGTCGGATTCTTGTTCGCACCGAATCATCACAAAGCCATGAAGTATGCCGCTGCGCCACGCAAAGAATTGGGGTTCCGTAGCATTTTCAACTTACTCGGCCCGCTTACGAATCCGGCTGGAGTAAAACGCTTTGTTATTGGTGTTTTCTCGCATGAGTTGTGCCGTCCAATGGCTGAAGTACTCAAGCAACTTGGTGCTGAACACGTCATGGTGGTGCATTCACAAGATGGTTTAGATGAAATCAGTTTAGCCTCTAAAACTTATGTGGCTGAACTCAAAAATGGGGAAATCACTGCATGGGAAATCATTCCTGAACAGGTCGATATTGCTTCGCAAACCTTAACAGGTCTAACCATTGACTGTGCTGCCGACAGCTTAAAACTGATTAAAGACGCATTAAGCAAAAAGAAATCTGAAATTGGGGAAAAAGCCGCAAATATGGTGGCACTTAATGCTGGTGCAGGTATTTATGTATCTGGTTTAACTACCAGCTACAAACAAGGTGTTGCCCTTGCCCATGACATTATTTATGGGGGGCAAGCCCTAGAAAAAATGGGAATTTTGGCAGAATTTGGCAATACGCTTAAAGAATACGACGTTTAAGACAGCAGGAAATTTTAATCATGGTAGATATCGCAAATACGATTCTAGGTAAGATCGTAGACCGAAAGAAAGAAGAATTTGCTGCACGTCTGAAGCAAAAAAGTTATAAGGATGTTGAAGAGCTTGCTCAAGGTGCAACACCTGTACGTGGCTTTGCTCAATCGTTACTGGCCAAGCGCCCAGGGGTAATTGCTGAAATCAAGAAAGCGTCTCCATCTAAAGGCATTATCCGTGAAAACTTCAATCCTGCAGAAATTGCCGCACAGTATCAGGATGCAGGTGCAGCCTGCCTGTCAGTATTGACTGATGTGGATTTCTTCCAGGGTGCTGATGAGAACATTCAAATTGCCCGTTCGCATTGTGATTTGCCTGCACTACGCAAGGATTTCCTGATTGATCCGTATGGGGTGATTGAAGCACGTGCTTTACATGCAGACTGTATCTTGCTGATTGTGGCTTGCCTGTCTGATCAGCAGCTGGAAGAAATGTCAAAAACTGCTTTTGAATACAATCTTGATGTGTTGGTTGAAGTGCATGATGAAAATGAACTTGAGCGTGCACTGAAACTTTCAGATCGCTGCCTGTTGGGTGTAAATAACCGTAACTTAAAGACCTTTGATGTTGATTTAAATACATCACTGCGTCTGAAACAGCTACTCGATCCATCTCGCCTATTGGTAACTGAAAGCGGTATTGCCACTCCGGCTGATGTTGCGATGATGCAGGAACATGATATTCATGCCTTCTTGGTGGGTGAAAGCTTTATGAAACAGCCACGCCCGGATCATGCATTCCGTGAACTGTTTGGTGAGCCTGAATCAGTATAAAAATCTTCAATTCAGGGCAAAATTCGTTTTGCCCTGATTTTTCTAACTTAATCAATCAGCTTTTAGACCTTCTAATTTATCTATTTTTCTCTTCTACCCCAGATTAAAATCGTACCCAAAACCAAGTCTACCTAAAGTAATTCATACGGGTAATTCAACCCTGTATGTCATATAAGACCGTTTATTACTTGATGATCTGATCGAGCATCTTAATATGGAAACATTACTGTAATCTGACTTGGAAGCGTGGTTGTGAATACCATGACAATAATGATGAGTTAAATTGATATTAACCTAATGCCCCCTATCAGCTTGGATAAGCTCAAATACATTTTGTTTGTAAGAACATTAAGACCTAAAAAATCAAATAATAAAGGCGAATATTTATTGAATATTCACATTCAACTTTCAATTAAATATTCACTTGAACAGAATACCTGAATAGTATGAGCGCAATACAGTTCTCATTTTCTTGAATCAGGACTATAATTTATCAATATTTTCGCATCTTGCATGTTTTTTGATTATGAGCAAACACGATTCTTCGCTTTCCAAAGATCAGTTTAATTTGCTAAAGCAATTTAAAAAGCAAATCAGTAATCCCAATCCACGTGTAGAAGCGCCTGCACCTGTGGTGAAAACACCTGAACAAGAGCAGGAAGAAGATTTAGAATTATTCCGTAAACAAATGCAAGGTGTTAAAAAAATCGACAATGGCAACAGCATTGCCATCGAGAAACCTCGCAAGAAAAAGCTTGATGCACAGACACTTGCCAAACGTGCTGCTGCTGAAGGTCCGATGCAGACTGACGAAACCGCCCTTTCTGATACCCAGGCCATGCTGAATCCGGTTGGAAGTCAGGCTACGCTAAGCTATCGCATTGCAACTCTACAGCACAAAGTCTTTGAAGATCTGAAAGCCGGCAACCTGCGCTGGTATGAAGCAGTTGATCTGCATGGGTGTACCGTGGAAGAAGCACGTGTTGCCGTATTGCAAATTATCCAGATGGCGAAAGATGAAAACCAGAACGTGATTAAGATCGTACATGGTAAAGGTCCGGAAGCCATTTTAAAGACCTATGTAAATGGCTGGTTACGCCAACACCGTGATGTTTTGGCCTTTGTCAGTGCACCTGAAAATCAGGGTGGTACTGGCGCTGTGCTGGTTCTGCTCAAGCGTGCGGAAAAGAATCCAAAGTTCAAACAGTAATCGGAATTAACTCCAAATTAAGGCAATGTAATAGTTTTCTGCTACAATGCCGTCCTTGTTCTATCTCAGTGTAAGTGAATACGTCATATGACTATGCAGCAATCCTACGCAAACATTCTTACTGCCGTTGGTGAAGATTTAAATCGCCCTGGTCTCAAAGATACGCCTGTGCGTGCTGCGAAAGCATTTTCGTATTTAACTTCCGGCTATAGCCAGACGCTGGAAGAAGTGACCAATAATGCGGTATTCCCGTCTGATAACCATGAGATGGTTTTGGTCAAAAATATCGAATTCTATTCGCTGTGTGAACACCATTTATTGCCATTTTATGGTCGTGTGCACATTGCTTATTTGCCAGAAGGCCGTGTTTTAGGTCTGTCTAAATTTGCCCGTATTACTGAAATGTTTGCACGTCGCTTACAGATTCAGGAAAATCTGACCCAGCAAATTGCAGAAGCAGTGGCTGAAGTGACTGGCGCACGTGGTGTGGCTGTGGTGATTGATTCAGCACATATGTGCATGATGATGCGCGGTGTTGGCAAGCAGGAGTCAACGACACGTACCGTTTCTTTTGTGGGTGATTTTAAAACTAATAAAGAAGAACGTCGTGAATTCCTGAGTGCAGTACCTGAAACGTATTAATCGTTTTTATTTCAAAAGCCTCGACACTTGTTGAGGCTTTTTTACATGTGCTTTAATTTGTTTAATTTTAGATAACTTCAGCTTGAGGATTCACCATGTCATCGATTTGGTTAGCAGGTCACGGTTTAACCCAGAGTGAAACCACGATTGATTATCCCCGCCCTGACCGCCTGGTCGCAGCTAATCCTAAACGTTCTACACAAAGTTTATATGAACATCCCAATATGAACTGTGGCATCTGGGAATGTGAAGTCGGTGCATGGAATATTGTATTTGCTGAGAATAAACAAGAATTCTTTACGGTTATTGAAGGCATGGTTCGTCTGCATGATGCCAACAAAGAAAGTTATATAGAAATCAAAGCGGGTGATGCAGGTATTATTCCGCCAAGCTTTGTCGGTACTTTTGAAGTAGTTGAAGCAGTAAAAAAATATTTTGTCGTAGTTGAAGCCTAAAACCTGCTTTTGCAGGTTTTTCTTTTTTAAAATTATAAATAAATTCTACTTCTACAATTCGTTACAGCATCACTACCCGCTTTAGCACTCTTCCATCCTACATTATTCCTGATCATCTGTTCTGTTATGCAGATTGATCTGCTTGCCTATATGCACTTAATAAAAATACATGCATCTTGCCAAAAATCATGGACTTCAAAATACAGACCGGCATTTATAGGGAAATATAGATACGTAGGGAGGAAATATGACCACTAAAAAGACTTCAAAAAATATTCCCCGTAAAACCTCGCGGGTGGCTTCGACCAGTTTTGATTACTCGCTGGATTTTGAAAAAATTGATTTTAGAAAACGACCTGAATTGTACCGGATTGGACGTGGTGAACAGGGTGTGCTTTCAGTTGAACCATATAAATCAGAAATACTGCCGCATTGGCGCTTTGCCGATGAAGAAAAAGCTCAAGCGAGCAGTACCAAGATTTATGCCCTGTTTCTGGATTATCTGGAAAAGGAAGATTTTATCGGTGCTGATATGGCGCGTAAATTCTTGCAAATGGGTTATACCCGTGCCCGCCGCTATGCCAATCATAAGGGGGGCAGAAAATATGATGGTCCGGTGCCAGATGACAAAAAAGGCTTAAGTGGTGCTCATGGCAGAGACGAATTACCACGCCAGCGAGAAGACCCGGTGAAGGCTGCAGCGGCACGTATCTTTAAACAAAAATGGGATGAGGCTAAGCTTCATCCCGAATATATTAAGCAGAAACAGAAATTTAAAGACTGGATTGAGTGGTTACAATCCCATCAATAATTTAGGTTAGTGATGGCGTATTCAATACTCGTGCATCCGGGTCATTTTTTGCCAGATATACCCGATTACGACCGGTATTTTTCGCTGCATATAAAGCTGTATCAGCAGTATCCAGAAATTTCTGGTAGTCTGGATGACCATCATAAATCACACAACCAATACTTACAGTAAACTTGAACTGCATCCCCTATACAGTCGTGATGATACCCGCTTCAATAAATTTACGGATATTTTCTGCGATATTCATGGCACGGCGTTGATCAATATCAACCAGCAACAATCAGAATTCTTCACCACCAACCCGGAAAGCATAGTCACTGCCCTGACTGTTTTTTGCAATCCATCTGCAATAAATTTCAGGGCCAGATCACCCGCTGCATGACCAAATTTGTCGTTTATTTTTTATTTAAATCAGTAACTTTTAGATATTTTACTCGAAACTTCACTTAAAAATAGTGAATATAATGAAGGTGCAATGCCTGCCAGTCCACACTACCCTGCTGCTGGTATTGCCATCCAATCCGAATGGCATTTTGCATATTCAGGCTATATTGCAGCTCTGTATTCAGGTTGAGCATCCATTGCTGACTGTCATGCCAATAAGGAAGCTCTATCTGTACCAGACTATTCATTCGGTCCGTCCAGATATTCTGACAGCCTGCTGTTGGCCCCAGACCTGCACGCCAGCCATCATCAAGTGCTTTTCCTGTCTGCAAATGCGTTTGTAATTGCACATAGCATAAATGTTCACGTTCGGCATTCGCCCAACTATAGCCCCCCTGCACCTGAAAATTGGCTACACCATGCTGCTGCTCAGTACTGAACCCGCCTTCCCGATCAAGAGCTTCCTGTTTCCAGCCCAGATTAAAGCCCCAACTGAGCGGTGTTTTAAATGCTGTAATCGGATTATAGGAATTAACATCTAAAAGGTCGAATGACTCTAATTTTATTTTGTCATGTCGATATTGAATTTGACCATCTAGTAACTTGAGTTGTGTCCCTATTCGATATCCGCCTTGGGGATCGATTAAATCGTGATAAGCCTGACGATGCCCTATTGTAACAACATCATCACCTTGCACTTTACCAACACCTACTGAGATTTTCCGTGCATGGTGACTATCTACAGGATCAACTTTAGGCGTTGCTAAAATAGCGCGCTGTTTATCAAGATCTATCTGGCTGCGGAGTATTAACAACTGTCTTAATTTAGGTTCAGCGACTTTGGGATCAATCTTGCGACCAATCAATTGCAAGTAAAGATCATCATATGCCATTTCTAAAGTTTTGGTTTGATCTTGTACTGAATAGGATTTTAGGAAAGATGTAAATTCACTACGGTCTTTTTGTGTTAATGCATGTGCAGCTTTTGCCAAAGAGTAACCATGTTGGTTTGCTTGAGCATTAAGCTGGGTTTCTAAAGCAGGTCGATATTCAACAGAATGAATCAGCTGTTCATCCTGAATCGCTTTAATGGTTTCAATCGGGATTGCACTGACTTTAAATCGTTGTTGTAAATTCGCTTGTGGACGAACTAAATCGATTAAGCCCAGTAAGCGATAGGCGCAGTTATCATTAATGAAATAATAAGGAAACTGAACATGCTTTAATTCCCATATATGTTTCACTAAAAACCGGGTTTCTTGCTCATTCAATGCAAGTTCATATTCCCATAAATCACGACTTTCAAAATCGCCATATTCTTTTACTTTGCGATAATAAGGCATTAGAGAATATTCACCGGGATATTGCCCGGTCAAGCCTTTCCATGCATAAGACCAACTTTGTTCCCCTGGGACAGTCGCTGCATAATTCACGGCATAGGAAACCAAATTCAATTCTTTTTGATTTTTAGGATCTAATCTTAATAAAGTATGTCCAAACATCGAACTTGGATTGCCCATAAAATCCGTTGCATAAATTAGAGTCGCTTTATAAGGCTTAATTTCTCCAATCCATGCTGTAAATTCTGAACACTCAACATTTGGCAATTCCGTAAGAGGAATCTGTAGTTTTTGAATCAGAAATTCACTTCTCGCGGGAAATTTACATCGGATGGATTGGTTATTTTCAGCTTTGACAAATAGTGCTGCTATATTCTGCTTTAATTCTTGTTCTAGATGAGTCTTTCCATTTTGTGCATAGAAAAAGCCTGCATAATCTACTTCACTATTTTTTTGTGGTGTAGCATAGAGTAATCGTTGCCATACAGGATCATTGACCAACAGTAATTGCGTTGCTTTATCTTGATAATGTTCACTGATCGTGGTTGATGCAGAAATAAAAGAAGAATGAAATAAAAGAAAAAAAAAGAATATGGATTTAGGCTTCATAGAATGACATTGTATTTTTTAGATGGAGAAAACCCTGCCAAAAGACAGGGTTTTGAGACATATTAAACGTATGCTTTTAAGACATCATCATTTGCCATAACTGCTTGTAAAGAAGCGAGCACTTCTAATGAAGTTTGGTTTTCTGCAGAATAAATTGTCCCGAAGTTTTGTTTAGAAACTGTGAAGAAACGTGCTTTGTCATCTGCTTTAATGTTTAACAATTCTGCTAAAACATTTAAGCTTTCGCCTTGGCCTACTGCCATATCACGCGCTAAAGATTCTGCATTTTCGTTGGTAAAAGTTACCACTTGTGCAGTTACTGTACCAGTACCGCTACAGCCTAATGTTCCAAAAGTAATACCAAATAATTGGTTCGCAAAAATACCATTTGTTGTTGCTGCCAAGATTTTTGCAACCTTACCAGATTGGCCTGCCCAAACTTGTGAACCGATACCACAACCTGCATCACGGTCAGCAAAAGCAGCAGTTGATCCTAAAGCAACAACAGCAGCAAGCGCGATTTTTTTAAACATATTCATTACTCCTGACAATTTATGGTTTGTCTTTCTAATTCTAAAGTGTCTTTTAATCGACCAATTCAGATTATCTTGCATTTCAACCAATTGCAAAATAATTTCTACCAAAATGAAAATTTTATTCTAAACCCATGTATTGTCTTAACGTCCAGCGACCGGTTGAATCGCGATGGCCAAGTATTTTTAAAACGAGAACAAGACTTAAAAGTAACAATAAATACCATGAGCCGAGTTTGCCCCAGCCCACCATATGCCATTTCTCTACCTGACTTGGATAGAGCCAGATCTGATAAAAAGTACTAATGTTTTCGGCAATCCAGATAATAAAGGCCAGCAATACCAAAATCGGCAACATCGGCAACTGAAAAGCATGCTGATTCAGCTGAAAGCGAATTTGTGTTTTCCAGAAGATCAGCGCACTCCAGATAAATAGAAGAATACGATAGTCTGGAATAAAGAACTTGCTCATGAAGTTAATATAGGACAACACGGCCAGTGCCATCATATTGGCAAAACCAGGCAAGCGATTAAAAGAAACCTGAAACAGACGCAATGAACGGGCGAAAAAACTTCCCACAGCCGAGTACATAAAGCCTGCAAACAAGGGTACGGTTAAGATCTTGAAAATGGCGGGTTGTGGATAATGCCAGGAAGCGATTGCTGGATGGGTTAGAAAAATTTCCATGCCCATCGCCAGGATATGAAATAACGCGATGACTTTGGCTTCTGCCCAGGATTCTAATTTGGCATACAGCAGAATGACCTGAATAATCAGGGCATAAAATAGAAGATAGTCATAACGGTAGAAACCATAAAACAGTTCACTCCCCATTGAAGCGCTAAAAGCAAAAGCCAGCAGGAGTAAAATCCCAAATAAGGCAGCCGAAGCTGCCTTATAAGAAAATTCAAACCCTGATTTAAATAGGTCGATCAAGGTTTACATCCTAAAGATATTTAGCGCTGTACTCATGCACGGTATCAATAAACGCTTTAGGATGGGCTGGATCTACCCATTGTGTAATGCCATGTCCAAGATTTGCCACATAACCGGTCTTTTCACCATTGGCATATGCATCATCCAGCATCAGCCGGGTAGCTTTAGCAATCGCCTCTGGAGAACCATATAAGGTTGCAGGATCAAGGTTGCCTTGTAGTGCTGCACGACCAGCAACAGTCTGACGGGCAACATTCAACGGCGTAGTCCAGTCCAGTCCAAAAGCATCTGCACCTGTGGCTACCATTGGCTCAAGCCACTGGCCACCACCTTTGGTGAACAGGATCACAGGGATCTTGCGGCCATCTTTTTCACGCTGCAAACCTGCGACAATTTTTTGCATATAATTAAGTGAAAATTCGATATATTCACGATGCGCTAGTGCACCACCCCAACTATCAAAAATCTGTACCGCCTGAGCACCTGCATCAATCTGGGCATTCAGGTAATCAGTTACCGCATCTGCCAGACGTGCAAGTAATGCATGCAGCACTTCAGGCTGTGAATACATCATTTGTTTGGTAAAGCGGAAATCCTTGCTGGAACCGCCTTCCACCATATACGTCGCCAGTGTCCATGGACTGCCAGAAAAACCAATTAAGGGAACTTGTCCACCCAATGCAGAACGGATCGTAGTCACCGCATTCATGACATAGTCCAAATCTGATTTGGCATTGAATGCTGGCAGATTCGCTACATCTTGCTCAGTACGTACAGTTTTATGAAACTTAGGACCTTCACCGGCTTCGAAATACAGGCCCAGACCTAATGCATCCGGCACAGTCAAAATGTCCGAAAATAAAATGGCAGCATCAAGTTCATAACGGCGTAGCGGCTGCAAGGTCACTTCACAGGCAAATTCGGTATTCTTGCAAAGAGACAGAAAATCCCCTGCCTTGGCGCGTGTTTCACGGTATTCTGGTAAATAACGGCCTGCCTGGCGCATCATCCATACGGGTGTAGTATCTACAGGTTCACGCAACAATGCACGCAGAAAACGATCGTTTTTTAAGGTCGTCATTCACATTACCATCAATCTTTGACATTCAGGACATCATAACAAAAAGCCTCCATTTTTAATAACTTCACATTACTTTAAAAATCGATCATCATAAGTAAAGAGTCAATGGTGTCACAAAACAACTACTGCATCTCCATAGTTTTTCTGTAATACTTATTACGTTATTTAAATAGTTTATGAATAATTAGGTTGAATTACATGTTCGTTCGCACAATGCTCGCCATGAGTTTAAGTTGCATTATTGCAGGTACTGCCTTCGCTGCTTCTGCTACTGAACAGCCATTAAATCCCAAAAAAGTAGCGACCGATGTTGCGGTTCAAGACCCGATCGATCCGCTTGCTACAGAAGCATCAGCAGCCCAATCTACAGATACCCCTATTTCAGCTCAGGAACAAAGTGATCTTACTCAGGCTTCTGAGACACTGGATGATCTGCAGGCATCTGAAGACCAAAATGCTGATATCGGTGCTGCCCCAACAGCAGCTGCTAAAAGCACTTCTGCTCATGCCAACAAAGCATCCTGGACGCTAGATGGTCTGAATAATGCTGAATGGTATGAAAACATCGGTAAAGGTCAGTTCCCTGTGTATGCACGTGCGCATGTCATGCTGAATAATGCTCATGCTTCGCCAGGTGCAATTGATGGAACCAGCGGTAAAAATACCTTAAAAGCACTTGCATCTTTCCAGCAAATGAATGGCATCAAGCCGACCGGTACATTAACCAAAGAAACCTGGGATAAGCTGGTGAAATTGCAAGCGTCTAAGCCTGCATTTGTCGAATACACCATTTCAGCAGAAGATCTGAAAGTACCTTTGGCAAAATCAATTCCATCAGATTATGCGCTACAAGCTAAAATGCCTGGTTTGTATTACACCAGCATGTCAGAAATGCTTGCTGAAAAATTCCACATGGATGAAGCGTTCCTAAAACAGCTCAATCCGGGCGCGAACTTCAGCAAAGTAGGCCAAAAACTTCTGGTTGCCAATGTCCGCAATAACCTGCCAGAAGATATTCATCTGATTGTGGCGCACAAAGGTGCCAAACAGCTGTATCTGTTTAATAGCAGAAATAAAATGATTGCCTCTTTCCCCGCGAGTATTGGTAATACCAGCACCCCTTCTCCGACGGGTACTTATAAAGTGACAGGTGTGGCGCGTAATCCGCATTATAGCTATTCACCTTCTAACTTTATTCAAGGCAACAACACCAAACCACTTTCATTGCCACCTGGT
This sequence comes from Acinetobacter sp. ASP199, assembly GCF_022700675.1. NCBI lineage: Bacteria > Pseudomonadati > Pseudomonadota > Gammaproteobacteria > Moraxellales > Moraxellaceae > Acinetobacter > Acinetobacter sp. ASP199. The sequence continues at coordinate 1,001,071 of NZ_CP062182.1, read as the reverse complement.
CCGAATGGTCCGGTTGGTAATATCTGGATTGGTCTGAGCAAGAAATCATTTGGTATTCATGGTACGCCAAATCCATCGATGATTTCCAAGTCTTATTCACACGGTTGTATCCGTTTGACCAACTGGGATGCCAATGACCTGGGCCGTAAAGTGAGGTCAGGTGTAACTGTCCGCTTCCTGGAATAATCAGTTCAATATAAAAAATGCCCGCTTTCGAGTGGGCATTTTTATGCTTCAATAAAATTCAGATCGTTGCAAAACTGCAATGATCTGTCGCATGGATAGGCTTTTTATAAAATAAGTACAACGCTAAGATAGGCTCATGTTAAAAAAATAGATGAGATGAAAAATGGATGCTTTCCTGCATAAAAGCGAAGACCGTGGTCACGTAAAAATGGGCTGGCTGGAATCTAAACACAGCTTTTCATTTGGTAACTGGTATAATCCTAAATATATGGGTATTAGCGCACTGCGTGTGATTAATGATGACTTGATCGATGCTCGCCAAGGCTTTGGTCAACACCCGCATGACAATATGGAAATCCTGACCTGTGTACTTAAAGGCACCATTACCCATCAGGACAGCATGGGCAATCACGGCGGGATTTTTGCTGGTGAATGGCAACTCATGAGTGCCGGTACAGGTGTTCGCCATAGTGAAATGAACCAAGGTGATGAACAGGTACATTTGCTACAAATCTGGATCATGCCAAACGAGCATGATGCACAACCGAACTATCAGCAAATTAAGCTAGATCCACATGAACAACCGAATCAGTGGCATCTCATTTGTGGTCCAAATGACAATGCACCGATGCATATTCGCCAGAATGCTGAAGTGAAAACTGCTGTGATCGAAAAAGATCAAGCTTTAACAATCAAAGCCACTCAGCATATTAACTATGTGCATGTGATTTCAGGTTCAGTACAGATTGCCGAATACACAGTCAATGCAGGTGATGCAATCGCTTTTCTGGATGAAGTGGACGTGAGAGCTTTGGATGAAGCTCATGTGATCTGGTTTGATTTGCCGGAAGTCAAGGACTAAGATTTTTATCACTTTTAGTTCTAAAGGGCTATTAATCTGCAAGGTGAATAGCCCTTATTTTTATATAGCTAACTTATTTCTATCTATTCAAACTGATTACAGACAAAAATAAATCATACCAATCCACAGCACTTCTTTACCTAAGTCCTTGCCATTTTCAGCGAATATCAAGCTTAGCCATTTTAAGCAAATGTCTATCACGCACGAAGCAGCTTAGCAGTTTACCATGACTACCCTTCAAGTCATTTCTCATTAAAAGCTCAACTAATTGATTACTTGATATTTTCTAAGAATCAGAAGAGAAAACCCTTATGAACCAGATCTTAGATATAAAAACCAGCCAACAGCAGGCTTTACTTTATTTATTAAACTTCTTAAAACAACAAGACTATCAATTTACTGCAATTACTCCACTTTCCCATCAGCGGATTCTGAATCGCAAACAAAATGATTTAAACACAGAAATTACGCTAAAGGATATATTTGGCTGGAATCTTGGATTTAAAAAAACAGATCTTGATCCTGCTCTTTTTTCCATACTTGAAGAATATCAGCTTCTACAAGTTCATGAAAATCAATATGTAAGTCAGGTACGGGTAGCTTCACTCGATAATGAATTATTTATTCACTCTGCTTTTCCAACCATAGAACAAGATGCAGTATTTTTTGGCCCAGATACTTATCGATTTGCCTATCACTTGAAGCAATATCTGACGAGCCGATCTAATCCATTGAAACGTGCGGTTGAATTATGTTGTGGTACTTCGGCAGCTGCCCTCAGTATCGCAAAATATTTCCCAGATTATGATGAATTGGTTGTCGCGGATCTTAATCCGAAAGCCCTGTTATATAGCCAAATTCATATCGACTTTGCTGGCTTTAAAAAAATCCATCCAGTCCATAGTAATTTATTTGCAAATCTGCAAGGTCAGTTTGACCTGATTTTTGCCAATCCCCCTTACTTAATCGACCCCCATCAACGTCAATATCGGCATGGCGGTGATGAGCTAGATGGCAATGCACTCTCTTTTCGCATCATAAAAGAAGGTGTTCAGCATCTTAATCCGCATGGATGTTTATTCTTATATACAGGCGTTACCGTTACTCAGGAGGGCAATCGTTTTTTAGAGCATTTAGAAAATTTAATGAAACAGTATAAAAATATCCGCTGGTCTTATGAAGAGATTGATCCGGACATCTTTGGAGAAGAATTAGAACAACCGGCTTATCAGCATGTGGACAGGATCGCTTTGGCTTTAGTGAAAATTGAGGTCAAATAATAATATTGTCATTAGGAATATAACTTACTGTCATTAAAGCTATTTATTTAATGGGTAAATACTCAGGAAATATATAAATTTTTATAAGAACTCTACAAAAGAACATAACTCTTAATTATTGATATTTTAAAGATTTATTTTTAATAAAAAACCGGCCTAAGCCGGTTTTTTATTAACTCATCTTTTACCAGTTCAGTTCCAAACCGATACTTCCGCCTTGATCACTCGAACTTGATGAAGCATACTTGCCATAGTACTGACCAAAAATGGACAGATTGGTAATAGACGTCATCTTGAAGCCCACATTCATATCAAAACTATTACGTTGCGGTTCTCCACCTTGTGTCCTGAAGATATAACCAGGAGCAGACACAAAACTTGCATCCATTTCTCGTGTGCTAGACAACTCATGACTCAATGCAAAACGCGCATATGGCTGAATCACACCTTCACTAAAGACAAAGTTTTTATCAAACTGTGCTCCGATGAACAACGGCGCGCTGTAGACACTCGACTTTTCATATTGTAAAGCCAATGGATCTGTACTTTCTCGCGCCGACTCGCGGAATGCTTTTGAATCAAGTTGGGTATACTGCGCTCCAATAAACGGAGTCACATTTATCCCATCCAATTCAAAGAGACGCCCCGTCTCTAAACGCAGGCTGTACGCATCTGCCTTAGCTTCACCAGTCAGATTATTTTCAACGCCTGCGACTTGAACAATTGGATCTAGAGCGGGATCAATGAATGCATAACGATTGACTTCGGTTGAAACTCGATCATATCCGATCAATGCTTTTACGTATGAATCCTGGATACGATGTGAAGCGAATATATTCACCCCTTCAAAGTCCATCAAACCTGTGGTTAAACGGTCCTGAACTTCGTATTGAGTTTTACCATTGCTATATGCCACACCAATCAGCGTATTCGGTGTCACAGCAACATCTAGCCCTACCATGGTACGATAGCTATCACTGTTCACATTAGCCATGCCTGAAGATGTTTTGCCACGTTGCTCCTGCTCACCATTGTGACCTGCGAGCCATAAGCTCCATTTATTGTCTTCCAGACAATTTTTCACATCTGTACGTGCAGAACCAGCTTCATTTTCAGCTGAACAGCTGACTGTAGCAAATCCACCATTTTGATCATGTACAGATTTTGAACGCCAAAAATCCATATGCGTTGAAAGATCTGACATTACCCCTGCATTTTGCGTGAAGTATAATTGTTGGCTTGCGACAACACCTTCACCACTCAATAAATTATAAGTGTCTTGTAATGCTGCCAGGTCAGGTCGATAGAATAATGGAGCTGCAACAGGTCTAAAGGTTGCTACTTCATTTAACTGAATCTGATTAATGGCTTCACCGAGACTTAACCCATTTTTACTTAAGCCTTTTTGCGCAAAATCAATTTCAGCAACAATCGCTCCACGACCATCAATGACACTACGGTTATATTTAGCGACAGCTGAAGCAACCGCATCCAGCTTTAAAGCACTGATATCAACTGACTTGGCATTGATAAAATCAAGCACAAAATCACCAGGTTTCACGTAACCAGAATCCATAATGTTGATAGAGAGTTCGCCATTGAATATCGCATCTCCTGAGACATTCAACACATCATAGTTAGGTGCGCTCGTCGCTAACACCCCTAATCTTGCATTTGGATTGCTGACTGCAGATTTAAAATTCCAATCCCAGAAGAATGTGCCATCTTGATTCTGAGTAAAGTCTCCAGTGAGGTCTGTCTGACCTACAAGATTAACGCCAGAAACAGCCCAATTTGCAGCATTTTGAGCAAGTCCATTAACAACGATGGAATTGCCTGAAAGTATCCAACCATTGTCCGTATTATTTAAGGCATTTTCTCCATGACCTAGGTTCAAATTACCCGTAATAAAACCAGTGTTATTAATCGTGTCTTCTGCATTGCCTGCTGTAATAGCATTGGCATTTAAGAATCCAATATCAATCAAATCATGTTGACCCAATAAGTATTGGCCAAAGTGATTATCTGATGCTGATCCTGTCAAAATACCCGCATTATTGATTTCATTATTTTGACCATCAATTATTCTAATAGCAGCACCATCAGCTGATCCACCACGAATGAGAGCATCTGCAGTGTTGTTAATGATAATTGTGCCTGCATTATAGCCAGTACTTTGAGCCAAGATCCCTTGCGAACCGACACCAGTCGCGACAATACTATCATGCTGATTAATGATGATTTGACCTGACGTACTGCCTGTTAAATCATTGCTACTCAGCGTAGCGTATCCAGTCACTTCACCATCTTCATCGATAATATTGGTATATCCACCACCATTTGCAATCGATTGAGCAATGATACCATGAGCATAATTACCCATCGTCGTAATGCCCGTTGGTGTTTGCTCGGTGTCTGCTGCCTCAAGTCGTGCTGCGTTTTGAGTACCAACCGTAATATTGACATTCGCACTATTACCTTGACCATTATTTGCTGACACATTGCCATTTACAACACCAGCAGCAAAACCACCACCGCCGCCAATAGATTGGGCAACAATCGCTGATGATCCATTGGTTGTCGTTTTAATGTAACCCGTATTTTTTACATCAACTTCTTTAGCATCGCTTCCAGTGTTATTCGAGCCACCAAGTACTAATTGATTACTCAGACCAGTCACACCACCGCCACCTGCAATAGATTGAGCAATAATGGCTTGTGATAATTTACCTATTGAAATCAGATTACCAGCGTTTAGGACGTCAACGTTACTCGCCAAACCTTGAGCATCTTCTGCACCAAGTTGGGTAAATTGTGCAATTTGATCAATACCACTAGTGAGACCACCACCACCACCAATGGATTGCGCAACAATACCATTAGAGTTATGACCTAATGTAAATACATCACCTAAATTAGTAACTTTTGCACTACCTGCTTGACCAAATGCACCACTAGACGCACCTGCCACAATTAACCCAGCACTACTGCCTGATGTGCCACCACCACCTGCAATGGATTGTGCAACAATTGCATCAGAAGCATCATTGCGTGTAATGACAACACTGTCAGCTCCTGTGTCGACTGAAACTAATTTACTATTACCACCGGCAATTTCACCATGCATAAGCATATCGTTGATTAATGGAGCAGCCCAACCAGACAATTTATTGGAAATAGTATCTAACAGATCGAATGGCTTGAATAAAATTTTGTTTACACCACTTCCCAATCCTATAGAGGCAATTTTTTCACGAAATTCATCTGTATCATAGCCTGCTGTACTTCCACCTTGACCACCACCACCGCCAATAGACTGTGCCAAAATACCTTTAGATGCTAAACCTGTTGTTTCAATAACTGACTGATTGAAAACATTGACTTCATCACCATCACCACCACTAGAGCCATTACCACCAATTGATACTATTGCACTTTTAGATTCACCATCTTCTTTACCAGCATCGCTACTACCACCGACACCACCACCACCACCAATGGATTGCGCAACTAACGCCGATGACGCTTCACCACTAGTAAGTAAATGTGAGAAATTATTGACTAAAACTTTACCGCCATGCCCTGCTGCAGCACCAGCTCCACCAATAGAAATCAATCCACTAGCAGAACCACCGATACCACCGCCGCCACCGATCGATTGGGCTAAAATCGCAGAAGATATTTTCCCTTTAGTAGCAATGACAGTTTCTTTATCTGATGATCCTGTCTTGACATTAACTAGACCGCCGTCTTGACCAATAGCATTTTCTAAATTCGCACCCAACCCATTGATAATACTGGTTAGAGAACCGCCACCTAAAGCTAAAACGGCTTGCTCGACACTGCCTCCAGTACCACCACCACCGCCGATAGATTGAGCTAAAATACCTTCAGATAAGTCACTTTGCGTAAATATTGAGCCAGTATTAACAACATTCACGGTATTTCCTTTACCCGCCATAGAGCCAGCGCCACCTATACCAACGAAGGCTTTACCATCCGAATCGCCACCGGCACCGCCGCCGCCGCCAATCGATTGAGCGTATATACCACGTGAGGCATGGCCAAATGTATATAAATCTAATGCATTACTTACATTGACTTCGCCCCCATCGCCACCATCACCGCCATCACCGCCAAGTGCTAAAAGTCCGCTTGATGCTTTTTTCAGGGTTATTTCATGTTTTTTTGGTACAGTTATTACATTTCCATTTTCATCCGTTTGTTGTTCTTCACCGTAAGTAACGCTGTAAGTTAGTGCTGGCGTGCCACCTGTAACAGTTCCGCCAATACCACCACCCCCACCGACAGACTGGGCAAAGATTGCATCTGAGAAAGCACCTTGAGTCTGAATGAAATTTTCTAAAGTAAATTCTGTCTCATCTGTAGTTTTAAATACAATTTTTTCAGCATCTTCTTTAATTGTGGTTTTAATATTAACCGTTCCACCATTACCCGCTGAACCCTTGATTGCATCAGATAACTCTATACCTAGGAAATCTAATTTATCCTCGATAGAAGCCACTAGATCACTTAATTCTTCTTGGAAAGCACCGCCACCAACACCAATTTTAGAGCCATTTACATCCCCACCATTACCGCCGCCGCCGCCAATGGATTGCGCAAAAATACCTTTGGATTTATCACCAAGAGTTATAATTGAATCAATATGATTAATATTGATATCTCCACCATTACCTCCTGATCCGTAATAACCACCGATACCTACCGATAAGGTTGCACCGTTCATATATGGTAATTGCTCTTGACGATCTGTGATTGATTTACCACCATCACCACCACCACCACCAATAGATTGAGCATAAATACCATGTGACGCCTGACCTTGGGTACGAATCACGCCATTATTATTAACGAATACACTATTAGCATGATTGCCTGAACCACCTAAACCACCCACACTAGCTGAGAACATTTTAGGTGGTGTAATAACGACACCTTTCGATTCGAGAGCCTCTTTACACTGATCATTACAATCAAATTGAACTGACATGGTTTCAGAGTTTCCTCCATTACCACCACCACCACCAATCGATTGAGCTTGAATTGCACTTGCATTATCACCTAATGTGGTGATCTGACCGATTTGCGTAACTGCAACCTCATCAGAAGTATTTCCATCACCACCAAAACCACCTAATGCAAATGTGAGCGCCAATGTCGATTTCGGCTTTTCACTGATTTGAACAGTTGGTAAAGATAATGTCCCTGCAAAAGCACTTCCACCATCACCACCACCTCCGCCAATGGATTGGGCAAGAATACCTTGTGATAAATGGCCTGTTGTAGATAAATCACCCACATTCGTCACGATGACTTGATTCCCTTGACCACCATCTCCGCCCCAACCACCAACAGCACTCGTGAGGACGTAATTATTTTCGACACTCAGTCCTTTAATATTAAAGGCAGCTGCTGCACCGCCATTACCACCACCACCACCAATCGATTGGGCTTTAATAGCCTGGGATTTAATGCCATATGTACTTATAGAGCCTTTATTCCTAACATCAACATTTCCAGCAGATGCACCTTCGCCCCCCATGCCACCTAAGCTGAATCCGACTTGAAAAGCATCTGCTTCGGCGACATTCGCACTGATTGCTATACCACCATCACCTCCGCCTCCGCCGATAGATTGTGCATAAATCCCAACAGATTCGTTTCCTTCAGTTGAAATATGACCTGTGCGTTTAACCATGACTGTATCGGCTGTATTTCCTTCTCCACCAAAGCCCCCAACTGTAATATTGGCTTGGAGTGATACTTCATTTGAAGAAAGTGAGCCTGATACAGCAAAACCGCCGTCACCACCACCACCACCGATTGACTTGGCGTATACGGCATGTGAATTGTCGCCCTTTGTAATGATGTGACCATTAGAGTCTACATTCACTTCACCTGCGGTATTCCCCTTACCGCCATCACCACCTAAGGTTAGCCCAAGATCAATGCCCATACCTTTTGTTGCATCAATATCGATCTCTAATGCATTTCCGCCACTGCCACCACCGCCACCAATCGATTCAGCTTTGATTGCAACCGCATTTTTACCTAAGGTAACGATGTTGTCATAGCTTTCAACGACTACATCACCAGCAGAGTTACCTTCACCACCATCACCACCTACAGTCACACTAGCGGATAAGGAATTTGTTGCTCCACTGCTATAATTGAGTGAAAGATTACCGGCAAATCCACCTTGTCCACCTCCGCCACCAATGGATTTGGCATTAATTCCGTGCGAAAGATCACCTTGCGTCAATATGGTGATTGGGTTAGTTTCAGAAATATCTAAATTTAATTTTTCAAGATCATGTAGGTTGTTTGATTTCACATACACATCATCAGCTTCATTACCTTTACCGCCACCGCCACCGACACTAGCAGTCAAAGAAACTGATTCTACAGTGGTGCTAGCACCTGCCAAGTTAAAAGATGTTCCACCTTTACCACCATTGCCCCCAATAGATTCAGCGCTAATTGCACTCGAGTTCTCACCCGAAGTATGGATATGGGTATTTGTATTTTCAACAACAACGGTGCCTGCCACACCACCATCACCGCCACCACCGCCACCACCGCCAACGGCAACGCCTAAGTTCGTCGTGCTTTGACCAAATGCTAAAGCACCATTAATGCTTAATCCACCTGTCCCACCATTACCACCAATCGACTGAGCGACAATTGCATCTGCATTACTGCCAGTTGTAACGATATTTTTAATTGAATCAGTAGTTGCAGTTTTTTTCCCCACGTTGACAATGACATTATTTAAATTTTTTTCTCGCTCTAACTTCTCAGTCAAAATTGATGCTAAATAGTTTTTCCAATCGCCCTCGTATTGATCTACAGTTGTTAAAACGCGTTTGGCTTCAAAATCATTAATTGGATTAATAGTTGTGAGATCAGTACTTCGCCATTGACTCTGATCAATGTGAATAACATTTTGATTTTCTACGAGTTCATTTCCCTTAGCATCGACCCTGTTCCCCACTTCATTCACATTGCCCTGAGCTGTCACAACGTAACCTTCTGATGTCACCTCAAAACCTTGATCGTTATACCGTTTTCCTGCAACTAGATAATTACCTTTCTCATCTCGCTCGCGCCCTTCAGCATCAACAATTTTACCGTCATTTAAAATGAAGTGCCCGTCGGCAGTGATTTGATATCCATTTTGGTCTATATAGCGACCTGAACCATCAAGTTCTTTTCCATCCTGATCAACTCGATGACCACTTAAATTTCTATATATTTCTTGACCGTTTTGTAGAAATACAAAATGTCCATTTGCATTCTTAATATCTGTTCCATCTTCTTTCTTGAATGTAGCGATACCGCCACCTTCTCCACCTACAGATACAGATGCATTAACACTTACCCCTCGAGAATGAGCCAATGTGCCATTAATCGCATTACCGCCATTACCACCATTACCATTGATGGATTGAGCTAAAATTGCATGAGAGAAATCGCCAGAAGTTGAAATATTACTATTACTATTTACTACAACACTTTGGGCAGTTGCACCATTGCCCCCATCGCCACCAATACTTGCACCTAGATTGACAGATGATCCACCGCTTGCTGCGACAGAAACACCTAAGGACATACCGCCTTGCCCCCCTGTACCACCAATAGATTGAGCTGAAATAGCAGTTGAGTTTTCACCTGAGGTGCTAATATCTCTCAACGAATTAACAATAACTTGACCTGCTGTACCACCGTCTCCACCAGTACCACCCACGCCCACATTTGCAGCAATAGCACCAGCTTGTGAAGCACTCAAACTAAATGCTCCAGAAAAACCTCCACTGCCACCACCACCACCAAGTGACTGTGCAAGTAAGGCATTTGAGTTATCACCTTGTGTTATAACGGTATTATGACTGCTTAGTTGGACGAGTTTTGCAACACCACCTGTTCCACCTTTTCCGCCAACTGCAGTGCTAAGTGCTACAGATGGTAGTCCACCTAAATTAACGATTCCTGCCAACGACCCTGTCGCGGCCACCCCTAATGCCATACCACCATTACCGCCATCACCACCCATAGACTGAGCAGTTAAAGCATTAGCGTTATCACCTTCAGTATATATTTTGTGATAGGAGATCAAATTTACTTCGTCGGCATTCCCCCCTTTACCTCCCTGACCACCAAGAGCAATACCAGCAGCCACACCACCATCCGCATTTACATTTACCCCGACACCAATTGCATAGCCCGCATTACCACCTGAACCACCAATTGACTGCGCTAAAACAGCGCCCGAGTTATTTCCAAGAGTCGCAATAATTCCATCAATACCTGTGGTATCGTTTCCGATTTGCACATCCACTTTACCGGCCGTTCCACCTTGGCCACCAGTTCCGCCAACACCGACACCCGCACCAGCCATAGCAGAACCTGATACACCTATGGCATTACCACCATTACCCCCATCACCCCCAATTGATTGCGCAATAATGGCTGTGGCATTATCTCCTTCAGTGATTATTTTTTTTGCACGACTGATAACGCTAGCGTTTTGAGCTGCTCCACCTATTGAAGATTCCCCCCCAATAGATAATCCTCCACTAAAACCACCTAAAGCACCTGTGATTGCTGTACCTGCATGACCACCACTTCCCCCAATAGACTGGCTGATAATAGCTGATGAGCTCGCACCTGATGTAAATATGTCTGCACTATTGAGAACACTAGTATTATTACTTGCTCCACCCTGACCAGCCTCACCACCCAGCCCTATAGCTGCTGCATATAAACCACCACTAAAGCTATAGGCAGCGCCACCCATACCTCCATCACCACCAATCGATTGTGCAACGATAGCTGATGAGTCTGCGCCTTTCGTTTGAATGACACTATTATTATTCACTGTCACTGAGCCTGATGTACCACCTTGCCCCCCTTTACCACCTAAGCTTAATCCAAGGCTAAAACCAACTGAACCTGCTCCTGATCCAGCCAAACCAGCCTCACCGCCAGCGCCACCAATGGACTGTGCAACTACTGCGGCTGAACGATCACCCTCTGTATAAATATCTCCACTCAAGTTCTCGACAGTGACATCTCCAGAGGTACCAGCACTTCCACCTTCTCCTCCCATAGAAAAACTAATACTGAAACCGTCTCCGCCAGTTGCAGAAACAGCATATCCAGCATTACCACCACCACCACCAATAGATTGTGCCTTAATTGCATTAGAATTATTGGCATATGTCGAAATAACTGAAGGTACGTTTTCAGTATTGCCATTTTTAACTAATACATCACCTGCATTACCACCAGCACCACCTTTACCACCAAAGGCAGCACTTACAAATGCTCCAGCACTTATGGCTTTACCACCATTACCACCACCTCCACCAATGGATTGTGCCAAAATGCCAATAGAGCCCGCATGCAAAGTGGCTTGCTTCCTTTTTAATTCATTTTCGTAAACAGATTGCTCTTGACCATCCAAGCTCTCTAATCTGGTTTTTTCTTCAACTGTTAGTAATGATTTATCAAGCTTAAAATTCGTATAGATCTGCCCTTCATTGGAAACGACAACATCACTACCTTGTCCGCCTTTACCACCATTGGCACCAAAACTTACTAGACCTGCCGCTAAACCAGCATTACCGCCACCGCCACCAATAGATTGCGCAACGATTGCATGCGCAGCATCACCTAAAGTTTCAATACGACCAGCGGATTTATTGACTATAGTGACTTTATTAGCATCACCACCACCACCACTGGTTTTATCGTTATTTTTGCCTTTTCCGCCTAAACTTACAATTCCAGCAGTTAAACCTGTATTACCGCCGCCACCGCCAATAGATTGCGCTAAAATACCATGTGATGAATCACCTTCTACGTTTAGAAACCCTGCATTGGACACAGACACTTCATCACCATCACCACCAGTTCCGCTTGATGATCCAAGTCCAACTAATCCTATTGATTTACCACCATTACCACCACCGCCGCCAATGGATTGAACAATAATTGCATTGGACTGCTCGCCTTTTATCGTGATTTGTGCCTTAGAATCGACTGATGCTTTTTGTGCGTTTCCTCCTGTTCCGCCCTGACCACCAATACTTACAATTCCGACACTATTTCCACTCGCACCCCCAGCACCACCAACTGATTGAGCTAAAATTCCGTTTGAAAATGCACCATTAATATGGATCAGAGTATCTTCATCTGCAGCCACATGAACATTACCAGCTAAACCTGCTGTAGAACCTTTACCACCTTGACTTACAACACCAGAAGCATTCCCGCCTTTACCGCCATTACCCGCAACACTTATTGCTGCGATACCTGTCGAATAATGATCGTTAATGACTATATGTGTATTTTTTACATCAGCTGAGGCATTTCCACCATTACCACCTTGTCCACCAGCTCCACCTTTTGTATCAATATCTATTTGGGCTGATCCACCATTTCCCCCTTTACCACCTTGGGAAAGTGCATATATCCCGATACTTCCTTCATTTGTCAGGCGACTGTAATTTTCTCGAATATCTCGTAATTCAGCATCTTCTTTTATAGAAATATAGAGGTTTTCAGAAATGATCTGTGTAGCCGCTGCATCCCCACCGTCACCACCTTTTCTCCCACTTCTTGCAGCTTGTCCATCACCACCTTTTCCACCATCACCACCTTTAACAATAGAAAAAACTGCCGCTGGGTGTTGGGATGAGGAGGATAATGTGCTGTTTGCCAATGTAATTTTTTGTCGAGTTCCATCTTCAGCAAAACCTTTTACTGTTGTCTTATTTGGTATAATTACATTAGCTGCACTCACCCCCTCTGACGCATCACCTTCTACAAAATTCCAATCATATTCAGGTACGTTATACACATTATTATCATCAGCATCTTTAGTTATGACTAATGCAGTCGTACCAATACACTTAGGTGGATTATTATCCGAACTCTTTTTTGCATAAACCTTTATCTTCTTTTCACCCACTGTTTCATTGGATAAATCAGAAACAAATGAATATTCATAAATCTCATTACCTTTTGAACTATCCTGATAGTTTATAATGACTGTCCGTGTGTTATTTTTCAGATCATAAATCGGTTCTGAAGGTTCACCAATAATGGTAAGCCCTTTGCTTGAAACATCCCCTCCAGAATCTCCACGTTTCGGGGCTCTTAAAAAACCATTTCTACCATTAGAACCTTTTTCAGCAGCTATGATTGAGCCAACAGGATTTACGGTTGGTGCATTGATATTGATGGTTACATCTAGATCATTAATGTCATTCGTATTTGCTGGGTTTCCCCCTTGATTAACTACAGGTGTTATTGCTATTGCATTGGTTGGAATAACAAGTGACATTGCCACACTAGATAAAATAATAGTAGATGCCAATTTGGATGTTGATCTTTTCCCTTTTCTTTTTACATTTTCAGCTACTGCAACCCACGCCCCTAAAGTTTCATTCCAAATAATACGGTAGATGTGATTCATGACTTCTATCTCATGCAACGACTTCCATCTCAATGTCAATTAAAAAATTAATAAAAACAGAATCTTATATTAATAAAATTGACGAGATTAAAATGCAGTCCTAGTTAACTCAATCCAAACACCTGTTACAAAAGTGCATGGTTTTCCTATCATGAATTACATCAATCAAAAGAAACTTTACATATCCCTGAAAATTGGTATTTTTCAAAATTATTCATCTGATTTAGGTCATGTTTAGAACACTAAATGCCCTCTAAATCTCCCGTCAAAATCGGAAAAATTTTCGGTCAGTTAAAAGAAATGACATTTATTCATTTTGATGTTTCCCAGTATTTATTCCTCTTATAACCAAGCGAAAATGTTAGTAGTGTATTGCGCGTATAGAATGGAATAAAGAAATTTGAGATTTGTTATAGGAAATAATGCATAAATTGTAGGTTAAAAATATCCACTCTGAAGTATTAAAAATATTTGTCATATATATAAAATTTAGGCTACATTAATAAAGCACCACAACGACTGAATTATAAATAGCATCCCTTTTTGCAGGCGTATGCTCTTTCATAAAATGCACTTTGATTTAAGGGAAATATCAATCTGATGCTGACGTACGACATGGAATTACCTGCCCCCATATTGGTTTTAGAAGATGATATCTTCATGCAACAACGGACTGAAAAACTGTTGCGAGAACTGGGCTATGCTTCCGACGTCATTTATTATGCACAGTCAGTTAAACAGGCGCTTACCTTCATTGATCAATATTCTTTTGCACTTGCCTTGATCGATCTCGGCTTACCGGATGGCTCCGGACTAGAAGTCATTCAAACTTTACACCACCTGAATGCAGAACTCCCGATTCTCGTCATTTCGACCTGCTGCACACAGGACATTATTCTTCAGGCTATCCATACAGGTGCAACAGGCTATTTTTTAAAAGAACGTGATGACTTTGAAATTTTGCTCTCCATACGTAATGTCATTCGGGGAGGTGCACCCATCGACCCCTTTATTGCACAGCAAATTCTGAAAAATATTTCTTTTGAATCTATAGAAAAGCATTCAAACCAAGAGCAAAATGATTTACTCTCTAAACGTGAGTATGAAATCTTAAATCTGGTCGCTCAGGGGATGAGTAATAGAGAGATTGCTGAAGCATTGTTTCTATCAAAATATACAATCGAATGTCATATCAAAAATATTTATCGCAAGCTTGGCGTGAGCAACAGGTCAAGAGCCATTCATACTGCACGCACTATGCGATTAATCTCTTAATTGTATGCCTGCTGTTTTTCTTCGCCTGCCAGTTGCATGCCCAACCCCTTGAGTTTCCTTCAGCATCATGTAAGGTGGACATTACAGAAAGCTTTATCGCCAAAGCAATTCCTAATAACCCTGTTGACCGACCAACAACAGGCTGGACAAAAGTTGAGCATTTTCCTGATTTCATTAATTCACACTGGAAAGATTACAGTGGTAATGCCTGGTATAAAATTCATTGGACCTATGACTGTAAAAATAAACCCGACTTCCCTCTAAGTCTTGTTATCAGTCATATCAATATGGCTGGGAAAGTCTATTTAAACGATGATTTAATTTGGAAAGATCAATCTTTAACTGAACCACTATCACGAAGCTGGAACATTCCACGTACTTGGCAAATTCCTATATCTGCTATTAAGGCAAAAGAAAATACGGTCTGGATATATGTAGCAAGTGCATCGATTCAGGAAGGTAATTTAGGTCATGTACATATTGGACCTTATGACCAGATGCAGCCACTTTATCAGGAGTATCAATTTAAACAAAAGACATTGATTGCAATAGGTTTTTTAATCGAGGTAATTATTGGCATTTTTTACTTTATGGTATGGATTATATACCGCAAGGAATCAGCATATCTCTGGATCAGTCTGGCTGTCTTGTTCTGGCTCGGCTATACCTCGTTCTTTCTGCTGTATTCAACTCCGCTCAGCAGTATTCAGGTCGACAGGCTGCTCGCCTGGCTATTTTCAACCTATACTCTGATCTCCTGTGTTTCAATCTGGCGCTTTGCTAATCTGAAATTTCCTAGAATTGAAAAACTGCTTTTGTATATTTTTCTTCTTGTCACTACTGTACTCGCTGTTATTCCAGATGAATATTTAAAACAAACCATTCAGTTCTTATTCATCCTTAATATGATTATTTTCTTATTAGAAAATGCCACCTATCCATTTTTAACTTATAAATCTAAACAGATTGAAGTGTATTTAATGGCAGGATTACATGCATTTTTTGTTCCAGTTGCGATTCATGATGCTTATCAAATCCTGACTTATCAAAATGAATTCTGGTCACCTTTTATTTCACCATTTAGTGCTTTATTCTTAGGGCTTTTACTAGGTCTGCGTTTATATCGCAACAACAAAGTGATTTCACAATTTAATAAAACTTTAAAAGATGAAATTGATAATGTGACTCAAAAACTCAGTTCTTCTTTAAATTCTCAATACCAATTAGCTCTAGAAAACACGCGTCTTCAAGAACGCGTTAATTTATCTCGTGATTTACACGATGGTATTGGTGGTTCTATTGTTCGTTCAATTGAACTGGTTAGCCGTAATGATCATTTAGAGAAAGAAAAATTTTTATCGATTTTAAAATTATTAAGTAATGATTTACGCCAGATTATTGATCATGGTTCAAGTCTGGATGCAAAAATACCTGATAGTCCAATATTATGGGTAGCGCCAACCCGTCATCGCTTTATGGAGATTTTTGATGAGTTGCACATTGCTGCACATTGGCAAATACCAGATAAATGGAATACATCACCCACACCTCTGCAATGTTTAACCCTGACACGTATCCTTGAAGAAGCACTGACCAATATTATTAAACATAGTCAGGCAAACGAGATTAGGATCGGGCTTGAACAGGCAGAGCAGACATTAATCCTGAACATTCAGGATAATGGTGTCGGTTTTGATCCTGAATGTATTATAGAAGCCAAGCATATAGGGCTACAAAGTATGAAAATACGTGCTCAACGTGCGAATGGTACACTGAATATCCGATCCTCAGAGCAGGGCACGCATATTCAAGTCGTGTTAAGTTCTTAAAATTATTTATTATCGTTAAATACTTATTTTAATATATCAAGACTAAGCTGCTCTTCCCTCCCAGATGCTCAAATGCAGTGTTGCACAGAATGAAGTGAAGCATAGAAAGGGAATAAATGAGCTGGCATTTCACTTATATAATCATGTCTTATAAACAGCAAAGCCCTGTAGTTACAGGGCTCACGGAAGAAACAGCTCAAAATTATTTAAAATAATTCAATGGCAATTTCAAATAAGACACACCATTGGCTTCAGGTTCAGGAAATTGCCCTGCTTTCATATTGATCTGGATTGCCGGCAGAATCAGTTTAGGCATATTTAAAGTAGCATCACGCTGATGACGCATTTCAACAAACTCTGCTTTACTGGTGCCTTCGTGGATATGAATATTCTGGGTTTTCTGGGTTTGTACATCTGTTTCACAGACATAGTCATGACGTGTTGCAGGCAGGTAGTCATGACACAAGAACATCCGAGTTTCAGGCGGAAGCTGATACAGTGACTGTACCGAATCGAATAAGGTCGATGCACTACCACGCGGGAAATCACAACGTGCTGTACCATAGTCCGGCATAAACAGGGTATCCCCCACAAATACTGCATCCCCGATTACATAGCTGAGACAGGCCGGTGTATGCCCTGGCGTAGGAATGTTATAGGCATCCAGTTCACCAATCTTGAAATGCTCATGGTCTTCAAACAGGTAGTCAAATGGCTGCAGGGCATTAAACTGTTTCATGTCCAGATGATAAATTGCACCAAAGGTTTCCTGTACCACAGAAATCTTCTGGCTCATGGCAATTTTACCGCCCAGTTCTGCCTTGAGATATTGCGCTGCTGTCAGATGATCGGCATGGACATGAGTTTCCAGAATCCACTCAACAGTTAAATTTTGTACCTTAACATAGGCAATTATATGATCTGCATGTGTAGTCGATGTGCTGGCCGAGGCCGCATCATAATCCAGGACGCTGTCAATAATGGCACAATATCCGGTCGCAGGATCACTCACCACATAACTGAAGGTATTGGTGTTTTCTTCAAAGAAATCTTGCACAACCGGTTGTTGTACCTGTTTTTCCATTGAAATGTCTTGCATAGTTAAGCTCCTGACCATTTACGGTGAATCCATACACCCACCAGCATTGCTACAATAAAATATAACACTTGATAGTGGCCCAAACCGATCAAGGTGAAACTTGGTGCCGGACAGATGCCCGCAACACCCCAACCTGCACCAAATAAAACCGCACCGGTAATCAGTTTCTTATCTATCTGATTATTTTTAGGCAAATCAATAGGCTCATTAAATACTGTTTTCGGTTGAGCCGAACGTACCGCTTTCTGGAAAGGAATAAAGGCCACCGCAATCGCGCCCATCATCACAAAGGCCAGACTTGCATCCCAATCACCAAATAGATCCAGAAAGTCGAGTACTTTTTCAGGATTGGACATGCCCGACACCATCAGACCCACAGAGAACAGTGCACCAAATAAAAAGGCAAACACATTTTTCATTTTAGAATACTCCTGTGATATGACGGATAATATAAACGGTGACAAAACCTGCAAACATAAAAGTCATGGTCGCCATAATAGAACGTTTAGACAGGCGACTGATGCCACAAATTCCGTGACCACTGGTACAGCCCGAACCTAAACGTGTCCCAAAGCCCACCAGCAAACCTGCCATAATCATCATCAGTGGGCTGGCATTCAATTCAATTTCAGGTTGTACAAACAGACCATAAATAAACGGTGTGATGATCAAGCCTGATAAAAACCAGATCGCAGGCGTTTTAAATACGGTTTTTGGGTTTAATACCTGCCCAACCAAACCACTGATTCCTGCGATACGGCCATTGACGTAAAGATAGCCGACCACCGAAAGTCCGAGCATTAAGCCGCCAATAAATGCGATGAGGAAGTCATGCATGATGAATTAACCCCTATACAATATACTTTTTTATATTATATAATAAAAAATAATAATCAAACAGTTTTATGGTAAATTGTGTAAACTGCACGGGCTACATCAAAGGTTTCGAGGACATTTATGGATATGATTGCTGCAAATGCCAAAATTGATTTTTCACAGGTCGATTTCGTCAGCCAATCCCTAAAAGTTTTGGCCAATCCTGACCGTCTGAAAATTTTATGTGTCCTGGTCGACAGGGAAATGAATGTTCAGGAAATTGAAGAATCCACTGATATTCATCAACCTACACTTTCACAACAGTTGACTGTACTGCGCAAGGCCAACATGGTCGGCACCCGACGTGAGGGTAAACAGATTTTCTATCGTCTGAGTGATCCCAAGGTCTTGAGCCTGATGCAAAAGCTGTACGAGCTGTATTGCGCCTACCCCTCCTCTTAGTGCAGCCAAAAAGAAATGATCAGATGCAGTCCGCTAACTGCGGTCATACCGATAATAGCTAAGGTATTAAAAGACTTTCAAAAGCGTTTAGCTAAAGTCGAAACCCATAGAAAGAATAAAGCGACTATCTCTCAATCAGTAGCCGCTTTTCCACTTATGTTGTCTTATAATGAACTGGAAGGGAAACGATTGCTGTACCACATCAACAAAAACTAATTGATGATACTAGGCAATAACTGTATTACTAAGATTTACTAATTTTAAAAAGCATTCCCACAGGGGACTGATGTATTTCCTTGTTTTGTTGAATCAAATTTTGAAATCTGTGAGGTATTTCTTTTAGCTTAGGTGCATCAAGAAATTGATTTGCCACTAATGCAGCCACTCCCCATGCAGGTGTACCAGTCAAAGCAGCACTAATTTCAATCCCGCCCATTACAATCCAAGAACCAATATCATGTCCAGCAAATTTCCAATTTTTAGCTTTTAACTCATCCAGTTTTTTTCTATGATTTTCAAAACTGTTTTCAATATTTTCTAAAATTTGATCCCTTGTTCTAAAAGAATTCGTGGGGTTAGTATGAACTAACTCTTGAATATTGTTACCCAAAATATTTCTAATTTCTTCAAGTGCTCCTTGTTTTCTAAGTTCCAATAAAGATTCCGAAGGAATATTACCGAGCCAAGGCAAATCTGTTTGAGATAAATCTGTTAAGCCTTTAAGAATATGAAGATCTCCCGAATGATAGTATTCTTGAGCTTGACCAGCATCATACTCCAACTTCCAATTTAAGAACCTCCAAGATGTTTCCACATCCATGATAGGGGTTCCTGATAATTGTCTTGCTTTAAGCAAAAGCTCATTACTTACACTCATTCTTCCAAGAGCTTGATTGAAAATTAATAACCCTGGCTCTCCTCTACCAATTGCTTTCATTTCATCAGAACCTAATGCCCTGTTAAATTGTGTATGCAATGGTTCTTTCCATTCACTATCAAATAGCACTCTATTTGGATCTTTGATTTCCTTAATTGTATTTTCAACAGTATCCAAACTTATGCAGAACTCTGTAAACTCATCAATACTCTCAAACTTTCTACCGAATATTTTTTCTGCATGTATTAGTGCATCAAGATTAGCTATATGATTAAGAAAGTCTCTACCATTATCTTCCAAATTAGGCATGTCAGGTAAGATAGGCTTACCATTCTCAACACATGCTAAATCCCTGTATTTTAGAATATTCATAGCATGTTTGATTAAGTAATAAACTTTTCTATCATCAGGATAATGTTCAAAAACAATTTTTGATCGTACAAAAGGATCAGGTAGCACAATAGTATCTGAATAAATCCCACATTTTGATGCTATATTTTCATCATGAGCAGGAAATAAATCTCCACCATACACCCCTGTTATTTGTTCATGACTATCTTCCATATGCCAATAAGCAATATCGCCTACATTCCTCCAAAATTCATAAATAGCTTCAAGAAAATCGGGAAGTTGCTTAATAATTGAATTTACGAAGCTTGGTTTACTGGATAAGAATTCGGCAATATAACCTGGTGTTACATTTGCTTTTAACATCTGCTGATAAAAATGATCAAAATTAGTAAAAATAAAGTCGAATTATAAATTTTGTATTTCAAATAAAGAATATTTCTTTTTTAACTCATCTCTTGTATCTAATTGTTCCACTACCAATGCCATTGATCTAATACTGGCAACTACCGATTCCAGTATGATTTCTCCTTTATCATCATATCTAATATTACTCAGACTTTTTGTTACGGAGTCTCTTAGATGTTCTGCGACGTGAATTTTTCCAGCTTCAAGATTTTTTTGTAGAATTTTCAACCTTTCTTTAAGCCTAGTTCTATATTCTTCCTGTTCTGGAATACCCATCATTAAGGTGCTCTTTTTAATGTAAATTATTTATATAGATAGAGGTGAAATAGATGATTTCAATAAGTTAAATATACTTTTTATTGTTTACTATAGGCTTACGTTGCATAAACTCCAAAAACAACAAAGCCCTGACAATGTCAGGGCTCAGTGCTTGTAATTTGGCGGAAGCGGTGAGATTCGAACTCACGGAGGGGTATAAGCCCTCGTCGGTTTTCAAGACCGGTGCATTAAACCGCTCTGCCACGCTTCCATGTGCGCCATCATACGGAGCTTTTTCTCAACTGACAAGTGAAAATTACAGTGAATGCAATCAACTGCATATAGTTTCATCAAATCCTTACAATCTGGCTGCCAATTCAGCACCTTCACGAATCGCACGTTTCGCATCCAGCTCTGCCGCCAGTTTAGCACCGCCAATAATATGATACTTGGCTATAGTTTTTTGACCTTCAACAGGCATGATTTCTTTCACTGATTCCTGACCGGCACATACCACGATAGTATCTACGCGTAGCAATTGGTCATGTCCATCCACTTCAATCCATAAACCTTCATCTGATACAGATTTGTACTGCACACCACGCAACATACGTACACCATGCTTTTTCAATTGTGCACGATGTACCCAGCCTGTAGTTTTACCCAGACCCGCACCGAGTGGTGTCGTTTTACGTTGTAGTAGGTAAATTTCCCGGACAGGTGCCTCAACCTCCGCAGGTTGCATACCACCTTCAGTCACATAATTTGGATTTGGATCTACACCCCATTCGCGCTTCCATTCATCTACAGGCATTGGCTGGGGTTGCAATGGGGGTTTTAGTAAAAATTCAGATACATCAAAGCCAATTCCACCTGCACCAATTACAGCAACTCGATCACCAACAGAGGCCCCATTCAATACTTCGCTATAGGACAGTACCTGTGGCGCATCACTACCAGGAATCTTCAAAGCCCGTGGTACTACACCAGTCGCCACAATGACTTCATTAAAACCTTCTCGTTCTAACTGTTCACGATTGACCTTGGTATTCAGACGTAATTCAACACCTGTTTTTTCTATTTGCACCTTAAAATAACGAATGGTTTCGTGAAATTCTTCTTTACCTGGCACTACTTTGGCCAGGTTGAACTGACCACCGACATCGTTCGTGGCTTCGAATAGGGTCACCTCATGACCACGTCCGGCAGCAACTGTTGCTGCTGACATGCCTGCAACTCCACCACCCACAACGGCGATCCGTTTCGGTTTTTTGGTTTTGACATAAACCAATTCAGTTTCATATCCGGCACGCGGATTCACTAAACAGGTAGCACGCTTGTTTTTAAAAGTATGGTCCAGACAAGCCTGGTTGCAGGCGATACAGGTATTGATTTCATCAACACGGTTGGTCGCTGTTTTGTTGACCCAGAAAGCATCTGCCAGTAAAGGGCGTGCCATTTGCACCATGTCCGCCTGACCTGATGCCAGAATTTCTTCTGCAGTATCTGGCATATTAATCCGGTTAGAGGCAATCACCGGAACAGTGACATTTTTCTTCACTTCCGCCGTGTAATCGACAAAAGCGGCACGTGGTACAGAAGTGACAATAGTTGGGATACGTGCTTCATGCCAGCCGATCCCAGTATTGAGTAAAGTAATTCCGGCCTTCTCTAATGCTTTAGCGACGGTAATGACTTCCTGCATGGTATTGCCATCATGCACCAGATCCAGTAAAGACAGACGGAAGCAGATAATAAATTTTTCACCAATCTCAGCCCGAATCGCTTTGACAATTTCCACCGCAAAACGCATCCGGTTTTCGATCGAACCACCCCAGCGATCACGACGCTGATTAACATGACGACTCAGGAACTGGTTAATCAGGTAACCTTCTGAACCCATGATTTCCACACCATCATAGCCGGCTTTTTTTGCCAGACTTGCGGTTTTTACGTAGTCCTGAATGGTATCCAGAATCTGTTTTTCTGAAAGCTGGCGTGGCTTAAAGGGAGAAATCGGGGATTTAATTGGACTTGCTGAGACCACAAAAGGTTGATAGCCATAACGACCCGCATGCAGGATTTGCAACAGGATTTTAGCACCATGTTTATGCACCGCATGTGTTACCAGTCGATGTGGGGCAATATCCCCTAAGGTATTCATGGTCCCACCTGCAGGCAGCAACCAGCCCTGACGGTTTGGAGAAATGCCACCCGTAATGAGTAGACCTACCCCACCTTTGGCACGCTCGCCAAAATAAGCCGCCAGCTTGGGATAATTATAGAAACGATCCTCCAGCCCGGTATGCATTGAACCCATCACCACCCGGTTTTTGATCGTGGTAAATCCCAGATGAAGCGGTTTTAAGATATTTGCATAACGAGTCGTTGTCATGGCTATTCCCTTTCATTATGGCTTTGCAACTTGTTGCATATTACTCTAGCGTGTTTTTTATTTTTGTTTATGGCATTTTCATAAAATTATCGCTTTCTCAGGTCAATTCAGGCTTTCCACTGCTTCGTCGAACTTTTCCATAATGCAATTGCACCAAGCACAGTTCCCACAGGAAAGCTGAACAGCATCAGCACCGCCATAATCCGGGAGAGTGTGCGTCCCTCGCCCTGACCTTTTTTAACTTTCAGGGCTGCCTGAATATTGAAATAGATCAATACCAGCATTAACAGAATGACAAATCCAAGGCTAATGGTTGAAGCGGTTCTTTGCTGAAATTCAAGATAAAGAAATACTGCACCACTAAAGATCAACAGGCCGGCATAAATGCCATGTAATACAGACAAAGTCTGATTACGCTCATGCAGTCGTGGCAGCTGTGGCGGGGTGATACTTGAATTCATAAGAGACTCCTAAAAAATTGTTATTGTTGATTTTATCGTATCAGGATCAAATAATGATTTCTAATTGGCATATTAAAACCCAAGACTGGATCTAAATCAGTAGTTTTTCGATCTATGGCAACATCCGTACAACCTGTATTTTTCCAATGTTTTATAGATAAAAAAATGCAGTGCGAGCACTGCATGAGATAGGCCAGATCATATTATTATTGTTGTTATTCCCAGTTTTTCTGCTTATTTCCAGTATTTCAGCTTTGAGCTATGCCCAATACCGACATTAAAACTATTGGTCGGGTCCAGCTTCTGGTAATGGTTTTTTAATGCCGGTTTGGCAATGTAGAGATGTCCTACATTATGTTCAGCCGGATATTCCGCACCACGATCATCCAGCAGCTTCCACATGGCATGTTCCATTTTCAGCGGATTAACCCCTTTTTTCACGATATAATCCTGATGAAATACATGGCACAGGAAGTGACCATAATAAAGTTTATGTAAGATCTGCTCTTCCATCTCCTGTGGCAGAGTTTCTACCCATTGGCGGTCATTCCGACGCAGCGCAATATCCAGCGCCACAATATCTTCCACTTCACTTAAATGGGTATCACGGTAACGAATTGCTGCACCTGCTACGGCAAAACGGTGCAGAAATGCCTTACGTCCTTCATCTTCGGTACAGAGAAAATAGTTCCCGTCAGGATGGGCCTTAAAGTACCCTTCAAAGAATGCCTGTACCTGTGCCACATCCTGATTTTCAATTCTGAGAATCAGATGATGCTCATACAGATCACGGTACTCATTCATGCGTTTTGGCAAATGTGATGGCAGCATTTTACTGATCATTTGCAGAATTTTGTCGCTTAAGCCACGTAGCCCCAGTTTCTGCAATATTCCATCAACCTTGTCTTTCATGGCAAATGCGGCAGGCACTTTGGCAGTACCAAATTTTTCAATGAACATAAAAGTGTCTTTGCCATATTCCGCACCGATGTCATAAGCCACACGGTGAATATATTCTCCAGCAATCGGTAGACGCGGTAGATCTTTGAGCAGAAAACGACGGATTTCCGTCAGGTCCTCCTGCGAGTTAGTGCCGACATAGAACACCTGGCTTGGAATCTTTTCAAAAGTATCCAGACGCACGGCAAATACGCAAACTTTACCAGCAGAACCAGAGGCTTCAAACAGACGACTTGGATCGGCATTGAAGCGTGCCGGAGTATCAGCATCGACCTGACGCACATCCTGACTATAACGATGATCGGAAGCACAGCGATGTTCCTGCTGCTGGATATCCTGCTCATTATATTGTTTCTGTTCCAGATTTTTTAGGATCTCTTCCGGACTGTGACCCAGATGGATACCGAGATGATTCACCAGCTCCAGTTCGCCATGTTCATTCACACGCGCATACAATGCCAGTTCAGTATAGGCCGGCCCCCGGCGAACCAAGGCTCCACCGGAGTTATTGCATACGCCACCCAGCACCGAAGCACCGATACAGGATGAACCAATCACCGAATGCGGTTCACGGTTAAATGGCACTAGCTGTTTTTCCAGTGCATCAAGTGTTGCACCCGGCAAACAGACAACCTGTTTGCCTTTCTGGATCACCTGAATGCCTGCCAGACGGCGAGTACTTATCACGATCACTGGACGGTCATATTCACCAAACGGCGTTGAACCACCAGTTAAACCGGTATTGGCTGCCTGCATAATCACGATACAGTCTGCGGCAACAGCAATTTGCAATACTTGCCATTGTTCCAGTAATGAACCTGGAGTGACGACTGCAAACACCTCACCTGAACCATAACGTCGGCCTTGCCGATACAGACGAGTATCGTTATCGTTCGTCAATACATGTCGCTGGCCGACCACAGCGACCAGATTGTTTAAGGTCGCAGTAGCGTCAAATGAGTTTTGCATAGTAGAGCCCCGTTTCATTTTTATGGCTATCTTTTTATAAAATCAGCCATAAGCATGTTTTGGATTTTTAATCTTGAATAGATGAAATAGCCGTAATTCTGTTGTTCCGAATTGCTCTAGGATGACCACGATTTAGAGTGGTCATCCTGATTGGTTTTATTGTGAAATTTCGCGATCGAGCTTTACCAGACAATCCTGTGTAATGTCAGCAATGGTCTTGGCACCTGTTAAGGTCATGGCAACACGCATTTCCTTGTCAATCAGATCAAGAAGGTTGCTGACACCTGCCCCGCCTGCAGCACCCAGTGCATAAACGAAGGCCCGACCGAGCATACAGGTGTCCGCACCCATTGCCAGCATACGCACCACATCCAGACCATTACGGATACCAGAGTCGACCAGAATTTTCAGTTCACCTTTTACCGCATCAGCAATTGGTGGCAAGGCACGTGTGGTAGATAACACACCATCTAACTGACGACCACCATGGTTGGATACTACAATGCCATCCGCACCGAAACGTACAGCATCTTTAGCATCTTCAGGATCCAGAATCCCTTTGATCACCATCGGACCATCCCAATAGTCACGGATCCATTCCAGATCTTTCCAGGAAATAGACGGATCAAAATTGGCACCCAACCAGCCGATATAATCTTCAAGGCCTGTCGGTTTACCGAGGTATTTCGAGATATTGCCCAAGTCGTGTGGACGACCCATTAAGCCGACATTCCAGGCCCAGTGCGGATGCATGCAAGATTGCATATAACGGCGCATCGCTGCATTTGGTCCACTCATGCCGGAATGCGCATCACGGTAACGTGCACCCGGCACTGGCATATCCACGGTAAAGACCAGCGTTGAACAGCCAGCCGCCTTGGCACGTTCCAAGGCATTTTTCATAAAGCCACGGTCACGCAGGACATAGAGCTGGAACCACATTGGGCGCTGGATCGCTGGTGCCACTTCTTCAATTGGACACACAGATACCGTCGACAAAGTGAATGGAATCCCTTTTTGGTCTGCCGCAACTGCTGCCTGCACTTCCCCACGGCGTGCATACATACCGGTCAAGCCTACAGGTGACAAGGCCACCGGCATCGAAAGGGTTTCATCAAATAATTTAGTTTCCAGATTTAGTGCTGACATGTCATTCAAGACACGTTGACGCAGCGCTACTTTTGATAAATCTTCTACATTGCGTTTCAGCGTGTATTCTGCATAAGCCCCACCATCAATATAATGAAACAGGAATGGTGGAAGACGACGTCGTGCGGCTTCACGGTAATCATTTGCAGAAGAGATAATCATAATTTAGATCCTGTTTAATCGGCTCATACGCTGCTGACGGGCTTCATCCTCATCAATCGTGCGTACTTGCTGAATGACAAACTCAATGTGTCCACAAACTGCCTGACGTGCAGCTTCTGGATCTTGACGCTCAA
Source organism: Acinetobacter sp. ASP199 (assembly GCF_022700675.1). Classification (NCBI taxonomy): domain Bacteria; kingdom Pseudomonadati; phylum Pseudomonadota; class Gammaproteobacteria; order Moraxellales; family Moraxellaceae; genus Acinetobacter; species Acinetobacter sp. ASP199. The sequence goes on along the minus strand of NZ_CP062182.1, from coordinate 973,635 downwards.
TTGCGGCCATCACCTTAAAGTGCTGGTCCTGCAACTGATCAAAACGGTGGGCCTCGGAATAGACCTTGCGTCGTCCGAGTACCACATTAAATTGCAGCAGGTCGAACAGACTGCGCATCAACTGGATCAGCACCACATTATGCGATGCCTCGGCAATCGCAAGATGAAAACGGGCATCCGCGCGAGCTGCCTCATCGTCATCACCCAACAGCTGATAATGTGCAATCTGGTCATAACACTGTCTGATTTTTTTTATATCATCGGGTGTGGCTCGCTGTGCTGCATACCAGGCTGTACCGCCCTCCAGAATCAGACGAGACTCCTGAACATCAAAACGGTATTCAGGATCGACATCCATCAGGTCACTTAAAGGCTGCACAATATGATGCTGTGACCAGTGATTCGGCAGTTCCTGCAAATAAGTACCGGCACCAACACGGCTCACCAGCATGCCCTGGCTAACCAGATGCTGCAGCGCTTCTCGCAACGAAGAGCGCGACACGCCTAACTGCTCACATAATTTACGTTCTGCGGGCAAACGGTCCCCGACCTGCATATGATTTTTTTCAATCAGACTACGCAGACTTTGTACGACTTTATCAGAGACTTTCATTGCACCGCCCTCAGTATGGTGTTATGGAATCATCCATGGGAACACATAAGCTTGTAAGGTGATAATGATACCGATCATCACCGTGAAGGTGATACTGTGTTTTACGGTAAAGCGGAATAAATCCGATTCTTTACCGACAAGACCTACTGCGGCACAGGCAATTGCAATCGATTGTGGTGAAATCATTTTACCGGTTACACCACCGCTGGTATTCGCTGCCACCAGCAATACTTCAGGTACACCGATCTGCTGAGCCGTGGTTGCCTGTAAAGCCGAGAACAATGCGTTTGCTGAAGTATCAGACCCTGTCAGGAATACACCGACCCAACCCAGGAATGGCGAGAAGAATGTGAAGGCTTGTCCAGTATGTGCCAAGGCTAACGCCAAGGTTGCCGATAAGCCTGAGTAATTGGCAATAAAAGCAAACGCCAATACCATACCAATTGAGTAAATTGGTGTTTTCAGTTCATTTACCGTTTCCGCAAAGGTCGCCACAGCCTCTTTCGGTTTCATTTTTAAGTAAATGATGGTGATGATTGCAGCGATCATGATCGCTGTACCCGTCGCCGATAACCAGTCAAATTTATAGATCGCGTCGTAATCTTTCGCTTCAGCGACCACCGGCGGCAACTTTTGGATCATTTGATGCAGGAAAGGCACTTTAATGGAAATTACTAAATCACTTAAAGCCCCATCTTTGGCAAACAGATCTTTAAAGGGTTTGATGCTCCATAAAGTTACCATGGCAGTCAGTACCGCAAATGGCGACCATGCTTTAATAATTTGACCGATGCTATATTTTTGCTGGCTTGCCAAAGCAATATTGCTATCGACCTGTTGTTCATTATCAAAACGGAAAATATGTTTTGGCTGCCAGAACTTGAGTAATACCGTTAAGCTCACCAAAGATGCAATCGCTGCAGTGATATCGGGTAATTCAGGACCCACATAGTTAGCAGTCAGGAACTGCGCCAGGGCAAAAGAACCACCACCGACTAAAATTGCAGGCCAGGTTTCTTTCACACCACGCCAGCCATCCATGATTGCCATAATCCACACCAGTACAATGGGTACCATGATTGGCAATTGACGTCCTACCATCTGGCTGATTTCCATGGTGTCTACGCCTGATACCTGACCAGCGACAATAATCGGAATTCCCATCGCACCAAAAGCCACAGGTGCAGTATTCACAATCAGACATAAACCCGCAGCATACAGCGGTTTAAATCCAAGACCTACTAATAATGCAGCAGTAATCGCAACCGGTGCGCCAAAGCCTGCAGCACCTTCCAAGAAAGTACCAAAAGCGAAGCCGACCAATAACATTTGTAAACGCTGGTCTTCGGTTAATGACAGGATCGATGAGCGAATAATGTCAAATTGACCGGTCTTCACTGAAATCTTGTAAAGGAATACGGCGCCAATAATAATCCAGGCAATCGGCCACAAGCCGTAGAAGAACCCATAGACCATGGAAGCCAATGCCATAGTGACTGGCATTTTGTAGAGAAACATTGACACCAGAAATGCCAAAGCCACAGTAATCGTTCCTGCTACACTGCCCTTCATTCTGAAAACAGCAAGAGCAAGGAAAAAGAATACGATTGGGATGAGGGCGATCGCGCTGGAAATCCAGATATTTCCGATTGGATCGTAAATTTGTTGCCACTGTTGAAGCATTCTCTACTCCTTGAAATGCTTGTTTGTTATTTCATTACAGGACATGTCCAAAAGATTATTGGTATGACCAATTTAGAATTAAGCAGACCAATATCAGTCTTTTAGGTAGCTAAATTAATAAAATATTTAAAATACCGCAATAGTTAAATCATTAAAATATAATTGGTATGACCAATTTTATATATTAAAAGATGAGATTCAATATGAGCGAAAGCTAAGCAACATCCGGTATTTAACAAGTCGAGAGAAGCAAAGGTTGAGATAAAATGAAGCCTATAGAACTTTAGTCTTAGCCCGCTTTAAAACCCTGGATTTGGCCAATTCAAGGCCATTTTTGATAGCTCTCTTTGCATTAGATTGTTTATTTTTTTGTCTATTTTTTAGATTTTGCATTTTTTTTGCGAAAACTTGCCATTTGAAAGGTGTTACAATATCTGCATTCAAAATTCTCCTTGGCCACCAATATAAGTGGTGCCTATATTATTTTAGGATTAACAATGTCTGATAATGCAACTATCTTACAGAATGTACCTGTAGGCAAAAAAGTTGGTATTGCCTTCTCTGGTGGTCTAGATACTTCAGCTGCACTTTTGTGGATGAAACAAAAAGGCGCTGAGCCATATGCATATACTGCAAACTTGGGTCAGCCTGATGAAGATGATTACGATGCAATTCCAAAGAAAGCTGAAGCGTATGGGGCAGTGAAAGCACGTCTAATCGACTGCCGTTTACAGCTTGCATTAGAAGGTATTGCTGCAATTCAATGTGGCGCGTTCCACATCTCGACTGGTGGTGTCCCTTACTTCAACACGACTCCATTGGGTCGTGCAGTAACAGGTACGATGCTTGTTACAGCAATGAAAGAAGATGACGTAAACATCTGGGGCGATGGTTCTACGTACAAAGGTAACGACATCGAGCGTTTCTACCGTTATGGTTTGTTGACCAACCCTGCGCTTAAAATCTATAAGCCTTGGTTAGACCAAACCTTTATTGACGAATTAGGCGGCCGTGCAGAAATGTCACAGTTCCTGATCGACAACGGTTTTGACTACAAAATGTCAAAAGAAAAAGCATATTCAACTGACTCAAACATGCTTGGCGCGACTCACGAAGCGAAAGATCTTGAATACCTCAATGCGGGTATCAAAATCGTTGATCCAATCATGGGCGTTGCGTTCTGGAAAGACGACGTTGAAATCGCACCTGAAGAAGTATCGATTACTTTTGAAGAAGGCTTCCCTGTTGCAATCAACGGTCAACGTATCGAAGATCCAGTTGAGTTCATTCTTGAAGCGAACCGTATCGGTGGTCGTCATGGTCTAGGTATGTCGGATCAAATCGAAAACCGTATCATCGAAGCGAAATCTCGTGGTATCTACGAAGCTCCGGGTATGGCACTTCTTCACATCGCTTACGAGCGTCTTGTGACAGGTATTCATAACGAAGATACGATTGAACAATACCGCATCAACGGTTTACGTTTAGGTCGTCTGCTTTACCAAGGTCGTTGGTTCGACTCTCAAGCGCTTATGCTTCGTGAAACTGCCCAGCGTTGGGTTGCTAAAGCAATCACAGGTACTGTGACTTTAGAACTTCGTCGTGGTAATGACTACACGATCATGAACACTGAATCTGAAAACCTGACTTACGAAGCTGAACGCTTGACAATGGAAAAAGGTGATTCAATGTTCTCTCCAATGGACCGTATTGGTCAATTGACGATGCGTAATCTGGACATTACAGATACACGTGCAAAATTGGGTATCTACACTCAGTCTGGTTTACTTGCAGTCGGTACAGCTTCTGCTGTTCCACAACTAAAAGACAAAAACTAATTTTTATCTGATTAAAAACCGCTCAAATGAGCGGTTTTTTTATTATCTGTTATTCAGAAAATATTTAACTGGTATGCATCGGGTTTGAACTTGCTGAAGCAATGCTCTGATAATAAATCTGATTGCGCCCCAGTTGCTTGGCACGGTACAGCGCCTGATCTGCAATGCCCAATAATGCATCTTTATCAATATCTTCTTCACCACGATAGACAGTAATGCCTAAACTGATGGTGATATGTTTTGCAACCGAAGATTTTTCATGTGGAATTTCCAAACGTTCAATGGCTTTGAAAATATTGGATGCCACTGCATAAGCCCCGTGTGCATCGGTTTCTGGAAGCAGCACCACAAACTCTTCCCCACCATAACGTGCCACAAAATCCATATGTCGAATGGCATTTTTGACAGTCTTGGCAATATTCGAAATGACGTCATCGCCCTTCTGATGCCCATAAAAATCGTTATAGTTTTTAAAGAAATCCACATCGATAAACAGAATAGCCAAGGAGCTTTCTTTACGCTGAGCGGTAGAAAAATAAATTTCCAGCATTTCATCAAAAGTACGACGATTCGAGATTTTGGTCAGTTCATCATGCTGGCTCAGGTGCAACAGTTCAGTATTATGAATCCGATGAATCTGTTCGCTGATCCGCGCCCGCATGGAATAGAGGAAAATCATCCGTTCACGTGCAAAAATCATATGACTAATCACAAAACCCAGCAGGCAACTGCCCAACAAAATTCTGCCAAATACCAAGGGATTAAAGTTCGCTCCAATCAGTATCAGGCAAATAATCGTGGTTCCTGCTGCCAATACACCAGTCACCATCATCTGAATCGGCTTCACACCGGTAAGAATATAACCCAGCACATAAATAATGGTGACAATTGCCATAGACTGATGTTGTAAGGCAGCTGTCTGGATAGACATGGTCAGGCATGAAATTGAAACCAGTGCCCAGAAAATCAGGATCAATGAAGCTGGCTGAAAAAAGGGTTTTAATCTCTCTAAACTGGAAAACAAATAGAAGACAAATAAACTGATTCCACCATTAATAATGCCCAATAAGCATAGTGCAAAATCATGAACAAAATATTGTTTATCGATGATCCAGTAATCGGTCGGAATAAGAATAAGCATACCGACAAAATAGATTAATAGTCCCGCCCAGACATACCGATCGGCGTGCTTACGGGCACGTTCCAGATTTTTAGTCCAGAATTCATCTTCAAGAGGTTGTGGAAAAACTCGGCTTAATTTCTGCCCAGCAATAAGTTCTTCGACTTTTTCCTTTTGATCCTGCAGTTTCGCTAAATTGTATTTATATTCCATGGCAAGCATGTATGTAATTTTTTTAATGTTTTTAAAATAACATACTTTTTTAAATTAATTCATAGTTAATGCATCTTTTGTCAGTATTTCACATTACCATTTTCAGCATAGATGCATTATCATTCATATTATTTCTCTGATTGAATTCGCCTTGAATACGATTACGATTCTCCAGCCAGATGACTGGCACGCTCACCTACGTGATGGTCTAGCACTTAAGCGTACTGTTCCTGATTTAGCTCAACAATTTTCCCGCGCAATCTGTATGCCAAACCTGGTTCCGCCAGTAAAAACCGTGGAAGAGGCAAACAGCTATCGTGAACGCATCATGGCGCATGTGCCTGAAGGCTTAAACTTTGATCCACGCATGGTGTTGTACTTCACCAACAATACTTCACCTGCAGAAGTCAAAAAAATCAAAGAATCTGAGCATGTGAATGCTATCAAGCTTTACCCGGCTGGTGCGACCACAAACTCGGATAGCGGTGTAAGCGATATTTCTAAAGTCTATGCCGTGATTGAGCAACTTGAAGAACATCAGGTGCCTTTATTGCTACATGGCGAAGTCACGCATAACCACGTCGACATTTTTGATCGTGAAAAACGTTTCCTGGATGAAGTGCTTTCCCCATTATTAAAGCAGTTCCCGAAGCTGAAACTGGTGCTAGAACATATCACCACCAGTGAAGCGGCAAACTTTGTGCTGGAACAAGACCGTAATGTGGCTGCAACAATTACGCCTCAACATTTATTGTTCAACCGTAATGACATGCTGGTGGGCGGTGTAAAACCTCATTTCTACTGCTTGCCGATTTTGAAACGTCAAACACATCAGCAAACCCTGCTTGAAGTCGCGACCAGCGGTAATCCCAAGTTCTTCCTTGGAACTGACAGTGCGCCGCACTCAAAAAACGCCAAAGAAAATGCATGTGGTTGCGCAGGATGTTATAGTGCGCCCACTGCAATTGAACTTTATGCTCAGGCATTTGATCAGGTCGGCAAAATTGACCGTCTGGAAGGTTTTGCAAGCCACTTTGGTGCTGATTTCTACGGCCTTCCTCGCAATACCAATACCATTACCTTGGTAAAACAAGATCAAGTGATTCCTGAGAGTCTGGACTATTTGGATGGTGAACAAATTATTCCGTTATATGCGGGTAAAACCATTCAATGGAGAAAAGTGTGACAAATGAAACTCTCCCAGTCATTGGTCAACGTTTCCGTGGATTCCTGCCTGTTGTTGTCGATGTAGAGACAGCAGGCTTTAATGCACAAACTGACGCCTTGCTGGAAATCGCTGCCATTCCTATTATTTTTAATGAGAAAGGTGAATTTGTGCCTGGTCAAGCTTACCATGCACATATTAATCCGTTTGAAGGGGCAAACCTCGACCGCCGTTCGCTGGACTTTATTGGGATCGATCCCTCTAATCCGATGCGTATTGCGATGGCCGAAGATGAGAAAACTGCGTTAAAACGCATTTTTAAATCTGTCAATGAAGTACGTCGCCAGCAAAACTGTACTCATGCAGTTCTGGTGGGTCACAATGCCCATTTCGATTTAGGCTTTGTACAGGCAGCGATTGCACGTACAGGGACCAAAAACCAGAATCCGTTTCATAGCTTTTCTGTGTTTGACACAGTGACTTTAAGCGCGGTGATGTTTGGTCAAACCGTACTGGCAAAATCCTGTATTCAGGCCGGAATTGAGTTCGATGGCAAAGAAGCCCACTCTGCGTTATATGACACACAGAAGACAGCTGAACTGTTTTGCTATATTTTAAACAAACTCACCCCACACCTCCTTGACACTTTAGTGGCGGATCAATAAGATACCGCCATCTTCTAAACGTCCCTATCGTCTAGAGGCCTAGGACATCGCCCTTTCACGGCGGTAACCGGGGTTCGAATCCCCGTAGGGACGCCATCTATTCTGCTTCTCTCTTTCAGTTTTATTCTTATTCATCAAGAATATCCAGTTTTTAATTATTCATTTCAATTTTAGTTTTGCGAATACGCTACTTTAGTGCCCTTTCCAATCTGCTTAGGCTATAATCAAAACAAGTTCAAGATTTATCATTTTTCATTATGTTCAAGAAACTCCTGATTGTTTTACTTATTCTGGCTCCTTCAATGCTGTATATTTATATTGTCAACCGTGATGATAATAAAGCTGCTGAAACTAAGACAGTCACTACACCTGCAGAAAAAATACCAACTGAGCAATATCAGACGCCAGATCACTAATTACAGTGATCTGCACCTGTATTTACCTTCTAAATAAAAAATGAATATTCATTTGAATATCCTTATTAATTGCAAATATTCATATAAATCAAACTTAAAATAGCGCCTTTATTTCTCTCATGAAATTTAAACTTTTCTTCAAAAGTGAACCTCACTTAAGTCAGGTTTACTTTTTTATTTATATTTCAGTCATTTGCTGCAATAACAATCACCTGATAAAATAAAGTTCTTGTTTTGTTTAATGTTTAATCTGTTAATACATTTTTAGCAAAAAGCCTTTTGACAAAACCTGGCTTAGTCCTTAATATAGCCATCACCTCGCAACGTCCCTATCGTCTAGAGGCCTAGGACATCGCCCTTTCACGGCGGTAACCGGGGTTCGAATCCCCGTAGGGACGCCATCTTGATCATCTCCGATCAGCACTAATTGAAATTTACTATTATTCCATTGCAGATTTGTAGTTTTTCACTACAATAGCTCGCTTCATTCCTTTTGAAGTTTTTTTTATTTCCTATGCACTCATCTCCGAATGATGCTTCGCATCAGGGCAATTCTGCGCCTTTAAAACGCGCTATGAGTACTCGACATCTGGTCATGATTTCGCTTGGTGGCGCAATCGGGACTGGCCTATTTTTAGGGTCGGGTGAAGTCATTGCACAGACGGGGCCTGTAGGTGCCATTCTTGCTTATCTCCTTGGCGGTATCATCGCTTACATGGTTATGCTATGTCTGGGCGAACTTGCCGTACATATGCCTGAATCTGGTTCATTTGGTGCTTATGCCAAACGTTATATCGGTCCGGGCACAGGCTATACCATTACCTGGTTATACTGGCTGACCTGGTCAGTGACACTGGGAACCGAATTTACCGCTGCAGCTTTATTGATGCAGGAATGGTTCCCGGACAGTTCCATGTGGATGTGGACACTGGTCTTTGGTGCCCTTGTATTTACACTGAATATGATTTCGACCCGCTGGTTTGCAGAATCCGAATTCTGGCTGGCGTTGATTAAAGTGATCACCGTTATTGCTTTTATCCTGCTGGGCTTGTTAGCCATCTTTGGTGTACTGGGTTATGCAGGTCAGGAAACGGCGCCACTGTTTACCAATCTGACAGCTCAGGGCTGGTTCCCTGAAGGCCTGCTCCCGATCTTCACCACCATGCTAATTGTCAACTTTGCCTTCTCAGGTACAGAACTGATTGGTGTAGCGGCTGGTGAAACCAAAGATCCTGCCAAAAATGTACCGAAAGCCATCAATACCGCAATTTTTCGCCTATTGATTTTCTTTGTAGGTACGATTGTCGTGGTGACCTGTCTATTACCCCATCAAGAAGCAGGTCTTGCTGCTGAAGGCGTAAGTAGTAGTCCATTCGTGACCGTATTCCAGCACATTGGTATTCCATACGCTGAAGATGTCATTCGCTTTGTAATTATTACTGCGCTGTTGTCTGCTGCAAACTCAGGTCTATTTGCTGCTTCTCGTATGATGTGGTCATTGTCTTATAGCAAACAATTACCAACAATGTTCTCAAGAGTGAATGCACGCGGTATTCCTTACATTGCAGTGATCGTGACCATGATCGGTGGTATGCCAGGTCTGTTATCTGAACAGTTTGCGCCAGAAACCATTTTCACTAACCTGTTGGGTATTGCTGCCTTTACCATGGTGGTGGTCTGGATGAGTATCTGTCTCAGTATGTTCAACTTCCGCCGTGAGTGGTACAAACAGGGCAAAACTGCAAAGGATCTTGAATTCGCTGCACCATTGTTCCCGATCGTACCGATTCTAGGCTTCCTGTTCTGTCTGCTCACCTGTATCAGTATGGTATTTGATCCAACAATGCGTATCAGCTTCTTTGGCTGTCTGGTGTTTATTGGACTTTGCTATGCCAGCTACTACAAGTTCTATCACAATAAAGCTTAAATCTTAACGCTAACAAAAGAGCAGCTCCGGCTGCTCTTTTTTTATCTATACTGAATATGTTTCAGGCAGCCACAGCGATGTGTCGATGAAAATTATTTATATCCACGGGATGAACAAGCAGAAGTTTAGTTCTGCTTCTTTAAGGCAACGTTGGCTAAGTTTGCTTAAACATGGTCTGGAACAGTCACATCGACAGGCCTGTTTTGCCTATCTCAAACGCCATGTTCGCATCCCGTTTTATGGGGATTTACTGTTACGGCATCATTTACATAATGTATTGAACGCCAGTACCTTAATGCCACAAGACTGGCCACATTTTCCCTTGCGCCATCCACTTAAATCCCAACCGCCACCGCCACATTTCCATCAGTATTCACCTGAAACTTGTAAGATTCCTGAATTAAATGTTGAGGATGCTCTGACCTTCAACCAGAAGCTGAAATTCATTACTACCTTAAGCCGAAATACGGCCTTACGGGATTTTATGGTCTTGCTGAATTATTTCCCCCATCTGCATGATACGCTCGTCAAAAAATTCCTGATCGAAACATATTCCTATCTGGCCAATGCCAGATTCATGCAGCAAGTTCACCAGCGTATTGGCCAGCAGCTGCATGACAATAAACCCTGTATGCTGATCGCCCACTCCTTAGGCAGTGTGATTGCCTATCATTATCTGCTTTTACATCCGGAATTAAATGTGCAGCGTTTTATGACGCTGGGATCACCCATGGCCTTCCGTATGATCCAGGAACACCTACCACAACCCATTCGCCGACCGGAGGCAATTAAGGGTGACTGGATCAATTTCTATTGTAGCGACGACTTTCTGACTGCCTTCCCATTATCAGAACCACCCTTTCAGTTTCAGCCGGCAATTATTAATCAGAAAATTCGTACCTCCATCTATCATCCGCATGATATTGATGGTTATCTTCAGCATCCGGACGTTATCAAAACACTGCTGGAATTAATCTAGGACTGACTTAAAAATCTGGATTCAACTTTTACCGTTCTATTCGTATCTTTTTTCTATCCAGTAAAATCCTTAATCCGCACCCGTCAATTTACTGCTTTTTCTGCCTTTTTTATAAATATACAACTGTCTGTTAATGATTGTTTTATCGAAGAAATTTACACATTAACACCACAAAAAGTGCAGCTTGGCTTGCGGTAATTTTCTCTATACTGTGAATATATAGATCGACCTCCGTGAGGTATCGATGAAAGTTATTTTTATTCATGGAATGAATCAGCAACATCATAGCGCTGCATCGATCCGCCAGCGCTGGCTGCATATACTTCAAAAAGGCATTCGCAAACATCGTCATGATGCCAGATTCAGTTATTTACGACGTCACATCCATATTCCATTTTATGGGGACTTGCTTTCACGCTATAACGTTCGCAACATCCTCAATGCTGGCACCCTGATGCCACAGCAATGGCCCAGTTTTCGTTTTCGTAAGCCTGTTCAGCCTCAGCTTCCTGCACCAGTTCCACGTCCTGGCTGGCGCAAACCCGTGATTTCCGATCTTCCCCAGTTCAATCTGAAGGACTCAATGAATTTCAAACAGAAATTCAAATTTATTACCACACTGAGCAAAAATTTTGCACTTCGGGACTTTGTATTATTACTCAATTATTTTCCCAGTCTGCATCGTAGCCTGCTGCAGAAATTTCTCATTGAAACCTATTTGTATCTCGACAATCCTGGTTTCATGAAGGAAGTTCATGAGCGGATTGCACGGCAATTGAATGGTCGCCAACCTTGTATTGTAATTGCTCATTCTCTAGGCAGTGTGATTGCCTATAATCATCTCATCCAGCATCCGGAACTGAATGTACAGCGTTTTATTACTTTAGGATCGCCATTAGCCTTCCAGGTGATCCAGTCACATTTACCACAACCGATTGTACGACCTGCTGCAATTACAGGCGACTGGATAAATTTCTATTCAACTGATGATTTTCTCACCGCCCTTCCTCTTAAACAACCGCCATTTCAGTTTCAACCTGCAATTATTAATCACGGCATTCGTACGCATATTCACCGTCCACATGATATTACCGGCTATTTACTCCATCCGCAGGTGGTGGAAGCCATTCTGGAATTGCTTAAAAATCCGGCTTAAACCATGTATTTTTCAAGTATTTTCTTAAGATTGTTTTAATTTTATGCACTCGATTCAAAAAACCCGAAAAAGTGCAGAAATGCGTTTGACACCCCCCTTTTTTCACCCTATTATACGCCCACCTCTGAAACGTCCCTATCGTCTAGAGGCCTAGGACATCGCCCTTTCACGGCGGTAACCGGGGTTCGAATCCCCGTAGGGACGCCAATTTTCAGAAGTACATTTTATTAAGTCCCTATCGTCTAGAGGCCTAGGACATCGCCCTTTCACGGCGGTAACCGGGGTTCGAATCCCCGTAGGGACGCCATTACTTCAAGCTAAAAGTAAGGGTTTTAAAATTTATCTTCTGTACTGTCCCTATCGTCTAGAGGCCTAGGACATCGCCCTTTCACGGCGGTAACCGGGGTTCGAATCCCCGTAGGGACGCCATATTCGAGATGATTATCTTAAAATGATCTTCTCATAAAAAAGCTCAGGCATTATGACCTGGGCTTTTTTATTGCCTTCAATTTAATTTATTTTTACCATGTATTCAAAATTATAAACCTCTAAAAATTTACGCACTTTTGCAAAGCCCTTGTATTTTCCGCCATAAAATCGAACAAAAACCAAACATCTGACCTTTTACATAAGGCTAAGGTAAGTTAGGAGCCAATATGCAAGGATAAGATTATGTTCACGAGTACGGAGTTTTGTTTAACTGCACCCCCATTTGAAAATCTTGCTCAACAACCAAATAAAAGCTTCAAAGATTGGGTGAATTTTTTTCTGGATGAGCAAATCTCTAAAAAAACAAAAACAGATTCGGCAGAACAATACCTCAGTCGGTTAATCCAGCACATCGATCTGAGTTCTATGCGCTGGCTCGACCAACCCGAACGTGCCGCTACGCATTTTTTAGAAGAACATCATAAGATTTGTGGCATATTTCAGGACTATCTCAACCGCCGCAAACAAGGCGGGCAACGTGAATACTTTGCTACGGTATCGCATGCGTTTGAATTTCTTTACCGTGTTGCGCCTACGAAAATGGTCGATGGCTCATGGTTATACTCCACCCTGGAACATGCAGATCAGCCTGCGCTGAAAGACCTGATTCATATTTATCTGGAAGAACTGGGGCTAGGTCATCCACAAGCCAACCATGTCACCATGTATCAGGACCTGCTGAATAACTATGAACTCACTGCCTATAGCGAACAGCTCGATGATCGCCACTATGAACAGGCTGCCGTCCAGTTGGCCTTGGCTTATGCACCAGCGGAATATTTACCTTTGGTGATTGGCTTTAATCTGGGCTATGAACAATTACCGCTACATTTATTGATTACCAATTATGAACTGGCTGAACTCGGCATCAATCCGCATTACTTTAATGTACATATCACGATTGATAATGCACATAATGGACATGCGCAAAAATCCCTGCAAGCTTTCTTGGACCTGTACCGTTCCGCAGAACATCCAGAGCATTATTTGAAAATGGTCAAACAGGGTTACCTGCTCAATGATATAGGCAAAAGTTCTACCCAGATCGTGCGTGAACTGAATCTCGATGCCCAGGTGTTGAAACTGTTCCAGCAGAAGGCTTTAATTGGTCAGTACATTCATAACCAGAAATGCCAGTTTGGCGGCAAGACCCTCAATGAATGGTTATCACAGCCTGAACAGATTCAGGATTTTCTACAGATAATGATGGATAAAGGCTGGATTCAACGCGGACAACCTGTAGAGCAAAGCCGTTTCTGGAAACTGATTGATGATCCAGATGGCAAAATGTTTGGCGTATTTAATGCCACAGAGAAACAGATGATTCGTGACTGGATTCAGGGTCCGGAACTGGCTCGAAGGCTTTCTTCACATCAGCTACGGACGCAAACACCGATAATGAGCCGGCAAGAGCAACATAAACTGGAAGAACTGCGCTTGCATCTAAAGCGTTGTGAAAATACTGAAGAAAAACTCGAGATTCTTACCCCTTATGTCGCACCACATTGTCATTATCAGCAGCCTGGACTTTGGGCGACACAACAGGTCTCTAAAATCCTGTTTCCTTTCCAGACCCAAGCGGTACAATTCAGCTAATTCTACGGCATTTAAAAAGACACCTTAGGGTGCCTTTTTATATTTAGATCAGGTTAGGCAGATTTACGTGAATTGATCTGCCCTTTAATCACAGCAGTGACATTGTCTTTGAGATAATGCAGGAAAACTTTTAATGGCGACAGTTTCTGATTTGGCTGCTTGCCTTGAGCAATCTGTTTAAACTGCGCGGCATACCAGATGATTTCCATGATTGCCATTTTATCAATCATTGGAATACCGGTTTTAATCTTCTCTACGGCATAGCGTACATCCTGCCCTGCCACGAGCTTCTGCCCCAGATCCGTTTCTACCGCAAACGGACGGGCAATACCAATAAAGTCACAGGCACCACTTTCAAGTGCGGCATTCATACCAGCAGCAGTTCTAAAACCACCAGTCACCATAATATGGCAGTTTACTTCCTGACGGATTTTTTCGGCAAAATCCAGGAAATAGGCTTCACGAGCAATCGTGGAAGCTTTACGTTTATCCGCTTTGGCGCCTGCCATTGCTGGCGCCTCATAAGTACCGCCGGACACCTCAATCAGGTCAATCCCTGCCGCATCGATGGCTTTAAAGACATAGATTACATCTTCTTCGGTAATACCACCACGCTGGAAATCAGCCGAATTTAATTTGACAGAAATGATAAAATTTTCAGAAGTTGCAGCACGCACTGCCTTATAGATTTCCAAGAGGAAACGAGTGCGGTTTTCAATACTGCCACCCCACTGATCCTGACGTTTATTGGTCAGGGGAGATAAGAACTGACTGATCAGATAGCCATGCGCACCATGGAGCTGTACGCCCTCAAAGCCTGCTTTTTCACAAATTGCAGCTGAAGTTGCAAAACGCTGGATAATATCCAGAATTTCATCTTCGCGCAGTTCACGTGGCGTACCAAAACTGACCGCCAGTGCCGGACTAAATGGCACTGCCGATGGTGCTACAGTTTCCCGATTCAAACCTTTCGGACACTGACGCCCCGGATGTGACAACTGTACCAGTTGCACCATACCGTAACGTTTGCCAACGTCTGCCCAAGCCTTGAGTTTTTCCAGGTCACGTTCTGTTTCAGCGACTACAACACCCGGTTCATTCTTGGCACGGAAATCCACCATGACATTACCAGTAATCGCACAGCCTAGCCCGCCTTTAGCCCAGGCTTCATAGAGTTTTAAATGTGATTCATTGGGCTGACCAGCATCATTGGCGAGCGCCTCACTCATAGCACCCTTGATGATGCGGTTTTTAAAAGTGGTATTACGAATCTGAATCGAATCTGCCAGTTGTGTCATGCTTTTTCCTAAAAATTATACTTTTATTCTGTCGGTGTTATAACCTGTCAGCAAGAAATTGACAATGACCCATGTCAATTTCATCTGAAGAAATTTGTAGTTTTAATACTGGCTGGCTGCAATCAGCTGACGGGTATACTCAGTTTGTGGATGCAGGAATAATTGTTCGGTTTCCTGAACCTCCATGACTTGAGCATGATGTAGTACCAAAACCTGCTGACAGAGTGCACGTACTACCTGTAAGTCATGACTAATAAACAGGTAACTAATCCCTTCTTCCTGTTGAATACGGCGTAACAGTTTCACAATTGCACGTTGTGTAGTGCGGTCCAGCGCAGAGGTCGGCTCATCTAGAATTAAAAGTTTTGGGCGTAAAATCAATGCCCGTGCCAATGACACACGTTGACGCTGGCCACCAGAAAGCTCATGCGGATAGCGGTCTTTAAAAGCTGCTGGCAGCTCTACTCGTGTTAAAGCCTCCTCGACACGACTCCGGATTTGCTCATTGGTCATCGCCCTTAAACCAAGCCCTTCGCCAATGATCTGTTCAATGGTCATACGCGGATTCAGGCTGCTGAATGGATCCTGAAAGACAATCTGGAAATTACTACGTAATGGCCTTAAGGCTTTTTCAGACAATTGATTCAAATCCTGATTTTCCAGAAGGATTTGACCATGGCTTTCAATCAATCGTGCTATGGCTAAAGCAAGCGAGCTTTTACCTGAACCACTTTCTCCCACCACACCAATCGATTGTCCTTGCAGCATAGTTAAATCGAGCGGCTCGACAGCAACTACATAATCCTTAACCCGATTCAGTAGACCCTGTTTGATAGGAAATTTGACTTCTACCTGCTTGAGTTCGAGCAAGGTTTCGGTTTGTTCTAAAGGCAGCGCTTGACCAAAATCATGATTGAGCAAGTCTTGGGTATAAGTTGATTGTGGTGAATTAAAGATTTTCTCGACCTCACCTTGCTCTTCAACACTGCCCTTGTTCATGACAATCACCTGATCAGCATAACGCCTCACCAGATTCAGGTCATGGCTGATCAGAATCATCGCCATCTGCCGACTCTCCTGTAAGGATTTGAGCAAATGTAAAATCTGGGCTTGCAAGGTGACATCGAGTGCTGTAGTGGGCTCATCAGCGATCAGAATATCTGGATCTAACGCCAATGCCATGGCGATCATCACGCGCTGGCGCTGACCACCAGAAAGCTCATGTGGATAACGCTTAAGTTTATCTTCCGGGTCAGGAATACCAACATCCTTCAGCAACTCCAGAACCCTTTCTCTTGTCTTGGCTTTGGACCATCCCTGTAGCAACAAGGTTTCGCCAATGATCTTTTCTACCCGATGCAAGGGATTCAGTGCCGTCATCGGCTCCTGAAAGATCATGGCAATTTTCTTGCCACGAATCTGACGTAATTGAGCTTGAGTCAGGGCTAGTAGATTTTGTCCGTCAAGTAAGGCCTGTCCTTGTACTTGAAGATTTCTTGGCAATAAGCCCAGGATTGCCAGACTACTGATGGATTTACCTGAACCGCTTTCACCGACGATCGCTAAGGTCTGCCCGGCAGACAGTTCAAAACTCAGCTGTTGGACCAGGACCTGTTCTGAACTGCGGATCTGCAGATTTTCGACCTGTAGCAACGGTGTTGCGTTATTGACGTCTTGGATCGAATGCATCACGCGTCGCCTCCCCAATGTAGATCAGTAAAGATAGAACAATGGCCAGCGTAAAGAAGCCGGATAAAGCCAGCCACGGCGCATTCAGATTATTCTTGCCTTGTAGCAGCAATTCACCCAGTGAAGCTGCATCAGGTGGCAGGCCATAACCGAGAAAATCCAATGCGGTTAAAGCGGTAATATTAGCAGTCAGCATAAATGGCAGCTGTGACAGACTTGAACTCATGGCATTCGGTAAAATATGCCGGAAGATAATCGCGCGATCAGAAACACCGAGACTACGCGCGGCACGGACATAATCAAAATTACGTGCCCTTAAGAATTCAGCCCGCACCAGACCGACCAGTGTGGTCCAGCCAAACAGCAGCATGATCAGGAACAGCCAATACACATTTGGGGTAAACATGCTG
This sequence comes from Acinetobacter sp. ASP199, assembly GCF_022700675.1. Lineage (NCBI taxonomy): Bacteria > Pseudomonadati > Pseudomonadota > Gammaproteobacteria > Moraxellales > Moraxellaceae > Acinetobacter > Acinetobacter sp. ASP199. Next base: position 956,378 of record NZ_CP062182.1, on the reverse strand, counting down.
ACCAGAATCATCACCATAAATAGCATTGGCAAGCCACCCCAGACTTCCAGAACACGTTGTCCTGCCAGATCAATCCAGCCACCATAGTAGCCCTGAATCGCACCAACAATAATACCGATCAGAGCCGATGCAATGGTCAATGCAAAGCCGAATAATAAAGATATTCGCAGGCCGTAAAGGATTCGCGCCAACACATCACGACCTTGGTCATCAGTCCCTAGCCAGTTTTGTGAGGTAGGTTCAGATGGTACTGGCACTGCCAGTTCCAGGTTTGGTGTCTGGTAGGAATATTCAATCAGCGGCCACAATGCCCAACCCTTGGCATTGATTAACTGCTGGACGACGGGATCTTTATAATCTGCTTCAGTTTCAAATACCCCACCAAAGGTGGTTTCCGGATAAGTCTTAAATGCCGGCATATACAGTGAACTGTCATATCTCACCAGCAACGGTTTATCATTAGCAATCAGTTCTGAACCAAGGGACAAAATAAAAATAATGATAAAGACAATAAAGCAGCTGAAGCCCAGTTTATTTTCCTTAAAACGCTGCAAACGCGCCTGCATGATCGGTGACATTATTTGGCACCTCGCGATTCAAAGTTAATCCGCGGGTCAATCACCTGATACATCACATCACTGATCAAACGCAGAATCAGCCCAAGCAAAGTAAAGATAAACAAGGTCCCAAAAATCACCGGATAATCACGTTGCACAATGGCTTCAAAGCCAAGCAGCCCCAGACCATCCAGATTAAAAATGATTTCAATAAACAGGTTGCCGACAAAGAAAATCCCGACCAGCGCTTCCGGCAGACCCGCGATGACAATCAGCATGGCATTTCGGAAAACATGCCCATACAGTACACGCGATTCGTTTAAGCCTTTAGCACGTGCTGCAAGTACATACTGTTTGCTCAGCTCTTCCATAAAAGAATATTTGGTCAGATAAGTCAGCCCGGCAAAACCACCAATCACCATCGCCAGCAATGGCAAGGTCATATGCCAGAAGTAATCCTTAATTTTCCCTAACAAAGATAATTCAGCAAAGTTTTCCGATACCAACCCTTGCAGTGGGAACCATTGAAAATAGGAACCGCCGGCAAAAAATACGATGAGTAAAATGGCAAAGACAAAAGCCGGAATGGCATAACCCACAGCGAGCAGCATGGAAGTGGATTTATCAAACAGACTGCCATGCTGACGCGCTTTTCGAATCCCCAGTGGAATCGAGACCAGATAAATCAGCAAGGTGCTCCATAACCCCAATGACAGAGAAACTGGTAATTTTTCCAACAATAACGTGGTTACTGGTTTATCTTTAAAGAAACTGATTCCAAAATCTAGCTGCACATAACTTTTCAACATTTCCCAAAAACGGATATGAGCGGGCTGATCAAAACCGTATTGGGCCTTGATCTTTTCCACCATCTCATCACTCAGACCTTTGGCACCCTGATAGCTACTTTTGCTCTGTGCCGTTTCTGCACCTGTGGTTCCGCCCATGCCCTGAAAAGTTTCTGCCTGTTGAATGGCCTGCTCTACCGGTCCACCCGGAGCAATCTGAATGACAATGAAATTAATCAGCAAGATCAAAAATAAAGTCGGGATAATCAGCAAGAGCCGCTTAAGTATGTAAGTTCCCATTGTCAGTAATATTCCTTATTATTTTTGACGACGTAGATATTGGCTCACTTGTGCAGCTTTTTGTGGATTACTCCACCAGAAGTCAAATCCAACCGCAAGCTTCGGCTTGATCTTTGGCTGTTCATACATATTCCAGTAAGCATACCAGTTGCCGCCTTTCCCATAGGTCGGGATCTGATAATAGCCAGCACGCAACAGACGATCCAGAACTTTGGTTCGAATTACCAACTGCTTACGATCCGGCGCCTGAATCACCTTGCTAATGGCATCATCAATCACAGCATTTTTGATACCCGCATAATTGTAGTTACCCGGCTGATCTGCCGAGGCACTACTCCAGAACTGTGCCTGCTCATTGCCCGGATTCAGCGATTGTGGCAAGACATTGGTCGTCATATCAAAATCTTTACTGCGCATACGCTCAATATACTGAGGTACATCGACATGACGGATATTCACCGTGATCCCAAGTCGTTTCAGGTTACGTATAAAAGGCATTAAGGTCCGTTGCAAACCATCCTGATGAATCAGAAACTCAAGTCGAATCGGCTTACCTTTTGGATCTACCAGTTGCGCATTGTGATAACGATAACCCGCCTTGAGTAATAATTCCCGCGCGATCAGTAAATTCTTGCGATTAAAACCTGAAGCATCCGAAACTGAATATTTCCAGTCTTTTAGTACACCAGCACGCTGAATCGGATCCAGCTTAGCCAGATAAGGCTTTAAAATCGCCAGTTCTTCAGCTGAAGGGATGCCCTTCGCTTCCAGCTCACTATTGGCAAAATAACTTTGTAACCGGTGGTATTGACCATAGAACAGCGCCTTGTTCTGCCATTCAAAATCATAGGCATACGTTAAAGCCTGACGGAAGCGGATATCCTGCATTGGTGCACGACGGGTATTGAACACAAAGCTTTGCGTCGGGATCGGGTTTTCATGGTTGAAGTTGTATTTCACCACCATCTTGTCCTTGATAGCAGAAAAATTATATTCAGTTACCCATTTACGCGCGGTGTATTCCTGATGCACGGTGTATTGACCAGACTTAAAGCCCTCAAAACTAACATCCATATTGCGGTAATAAACAAACTTCAGGCGGTCAAAATTATATTTGCCCCGGTTAACAGGTAGATCTTTGGCCCAGTAATTCGGATTACGTTTATAGCTAATGCTGCGCCCTGCATCAATGCTTTCAATCAGATAAGGACCTGAACCCAAAACTGGCTGCATGGTGATGCGGCTAAAGTCTTTACCTTGCCAGTTTTTCTTAGATTGGATAGGCATCTGTGCCAGGATCAGCGGCATTTCCGAATTATTATTCGACTTAAAACTCATCTTGACCTGGTACCTGGAGAGTACCTCGGTTTTATCCAGATCTGACAGATACATCTGCAAGCCCAGATTACCCTTGGTGGTGTATGTATCAAAACTGAATTTTACATCTTCCGCAGTGACCGGCGTACCATCACTAAAACGTGCTTTGGGATTCAGATGATAAATCACATAGGCAGTTTTTTTCGGATCATAGGTAACTTTTTCCGCCAGTAAGGGATACATCACGCCCGGCTCATCCAGTGAACTGACCATGAGATTATCAAAAAGATATTCCACCCCATCTGCCGCCGTACCTTTACCGTTCATGGCATTCAGATTATCAAAGGTACCATTGGCAGACTGGCTGAGATAACCGCCTTTAGGCGCTGCAGGATTAGCATAGGGTAAATGTGCCAGCCCGGCATATTTGGGCTGGCTATGAATGGCAATATAAGGGGTAGTCTGCAGTGCAGCCCAAGCCCCCTGAGTAATGACCGAAATTCCACAGATATAAATCAGGCGCTTTGCAGCAGCAAACGGCATTCAGATACTCCCTGTATCATTTCGGCTTTAGAGATTTGGAACCTTGATCACATCCCCGATACGCAGTTGAGTATTCGGTTTCAGGTCATTCATTTCTGCCAGTGTACTACTGTCCATACCATAACGTGAGGCCAAACCGATCAGTGTATCGCCACGCATGATTTTATATTCCGTAATCCGTTTAGGCACTTGCAGACTTTGACCCACACGCAAGCCTGCATTAGCACGCAGATTATTTAAGCTGGCAAGTTCTGTCGTAGTAATTCCCAAACGACTGGCAATCGCGTTAAGTGATTCACCTGACTTTACGGTATAGCTTTCTGTCGCTTTAGATAAAACAGTCGTGCTTACTGCTTTGATCCCATCGACCTTTTTACTTTCTGGCAGATCACCATCAATCTTCAGACGCTGTCCAACACGTAATGGACTCGATACAGACAAATCATTCAGTTCAGCCAGATATTTCAGCTGTAACTTGTACTTGCGCGCAATTGAACTGAGGGTTTCACCTGATTTCACTACATGGCTGTCTGGCTTCACACCTTTCACCGCCTGTTCAGTCACAGTTTCACGAACTGCTTCCGCGTCTCCGGTCAATTTCAGACGTTGTCCTACTCTCAGACCCGCATTACGGGACAAACCATTCAGGTTCGCCAGATGATCCATGCTCAGGTTATATTTGGCTGCGATCCCTGTCAGGGTATCACCCGACTGCACAGTATAATTCTCTGGCACAGTGCTGCCCGCAGGAATCTTGATCGTTTGACCAATACGCAAACCACCATTGGCCGCAAAGCCATTTAACGCTGCCAGTTCAGCCACACTGAGTTTGGTCTGATTGGCAATGCTATACAGCGTCTCACCGCGTTTTACCTGATAGTTTTCAGTGGCAGTCTGATCGACTTTAATATTTTCAAACTTCTGCTCAACTTTCTTGCTTGAGCTTGCAGATTCAACTTCGTTTACAGGCACATTGATTTTTTGGCCTGCCATCAGACTGCTGCCTGACGTTAAGCCTGGCGTCAACGCAGCCAGTTCCGCATTTGAAAGTGCATAACGGTCTGCAATTAGCTTTAGATATTCACCGCGCTGAACAATATAAGTCTTCGTCTGAACTTTGGTGCTTTCCGCTTTTTTCGCTTCTTCAACTTTTGCTTTAGAAGCAGCGGTTTCTTTTAATGATAATTTTTGACCAACAAATAAACCGCTGGTCGTGCTCAAACCATTATAGTCTGCTAGCTGTTTTACTGTTAAACCAAACTGGTTGGCTACACCGGTAAGAGAATCATTGGCTTGAACCACATAGCTTTCTGGTTTTGCAGCAGGTTTTGCTGCTTCCTGTACAGGCTTGGCGTCATAAAGATAGATGGTGGTACCGACATATAAAGTAGCATTTGGATCAATCTGGTTCCATTTCGCCACATCACGCCAGTTCACCCCATTTTTAGCCGCAATCAAAGCCAGGTTGTCACCCGGTAAAACCGTATAGGTACTACGCTTACCTTTTGGTGCAACAACCACAACTTCCGAATCTGTTTTAACGTAGTTCTTACCTTGGTTCAATTTAGCTTCGACTGAATCTGCCTTGGTATTTTCCGCTACGCCTTTTGGATAAGAGAAACCTTTGGTCAGTTCTTTACCCTGCTGTTCTGCTACAGAAAGGCTGGTCTGAATCGCTGTCAGCTTAATCTTGCCATCATAAGGATCAACAATTTCGGTACCCGCAGGTGCCAGTGCTTTCAGCTCTTCTACCACTTCTGCCTGTTCTGCGGCTGTCGCCACCGGCTTCAGGATTTCATCGACAGACTTTGGAATTTCCTCTGCCATAACTGCCGCTTGAATCTGTTCTCGTTCGGCTGCAGAAATTGCCGGTTCAACCTGAATCGGTTGTACGGGTGTGACCGGTGTCACTGCAACTGGAATACGCGGTGCGCTTGGAATCGGTAATTCACTCTTCGCAGCGAAATCAGCCAAAGCTGAAGAACCTTTTGGTGTGCTGACCCGGGTCTTGCTTTGGGCAGTCAGATTTGGTGTGGTTGTACTTGCAGCTGTTGATGTTGCAGCAGCCACACTAGTTGTAGTCGTTATCGGCGTCGCTTTGCTTACAGTAGCAGCTACAGGGGTTGCAGGTTTAACGGTAGTCGTCGTCGATGCAGTGATTGCAGGTGGTGTCGTTTTTATTGGTGTAATTGTTTTACTATTTAGCTCAGGTGGTGTGGTTTTTACTGGCGTAATCGTCTGATTATTCTTCGGCAAATTACTGTTAGTGCTTGCCCATAAGCCTGAAGATGATTGAAGCTTTTTCAGCTTTTCATCAATGGATGGACTCAGGTCAGCTGGAATCAGAATACGGCGCGGACTATCCGGATCAATCCGGTCGCCACGATGACCCGGGTTTAATTGATACAGTTCAGCCCGACTTAAACCTGTAATTGCAGCAATTTCATTTAGACTGGTTGCCCCAACACTGACTTCACGAAAGTGCGGACGGTTAGCAATTGGAGGCAGGTTCACACCATATTTGGCCGGATTTTTTACAATCTGCGCCACTGCCATGAAACGAGGAACATAGTTCATGGTTTCTTGCGGCAACTTCAGTGACCAGTAATCGGTTGGCAGACCGGCTGCCTTATTACGGTTAATCGCCTGCTGGATACGACCTGGACCGGCATTGTAAGCTGCTAAAGCCAGTTCCCATGAACCGAACTGATTATATAGTGCGCCTAAAAACTCATAGGCAGCACGGGTCGATTCAACCACATCACGGCGACCGTCATACATCGAGGTCTGTTTTAAACCATAAATACGACCGGTACTTGGAATAAACTGCCACAAACCCGCCGCAGCCGCACTACTGGTTGCTGCCGGATCGTATGAACTTTCAATGACTGGAAGCAATGCCAGTTCAGTCGGCATACCACGGCGTTCAGCTTCTTTCACGGTATAATATAAATAACGTGAAGCACGTGCACTTAAACGCTCCAGATAAGGTTGACGTGATGCAAACCAGCCACACTGGGCATCAATACGTGGATTCCAGATATCCAGGTTCATCTTGAAACCGACAGTCATACGTTTCCACACGTCACCGTGTTTCAGCACCAATAATCGATCGCCTTCTACCGCACGCATATCAGTTGCAGATAAAAGATCTTCCAGGCTATCCAGACTGTCGGCGCCTAAATAATTAGAACTTGTTTGTTTATGTTTGGACCCTGCCGCACTTTGTGTCGTCGAACAACCCGTTAAACCTAAGGAGGCAAGCGCAGTGCCGAGAACTGAGACTTTTAAGAATGAAGGTAACGATGGCTGCCACATGAATGCGGTTTGCTTATACATAAAGAAATCCAAACAACTTGTATAAAATTTATTTTTTAGATATGCCATTTTAATTAAGCATGTCGACGACACAAGCTAATAATTTACCGCGATTTGACGTTAAATGTTACAAGAAATTAAAAAATCGCGGAGATATGGATTATTCAAACGTATTTGCGTTATACAATATCCTGCTCAGCTTGTTCTTTTTTGATCGGATTTGGTTTATGTCTCAAACAATCACACTGTATGTGGATGGCGCATGCCGCGGCAATGGTAAGGAAATCGCTGTAGGTGGTTGGGGTGCTTACATTCAGCATGGTTCGGATGAGCATAAAATTTATGGCGGCGAGCTTCAGACCACCAATAACCGTATGGAACTGATGGCTGCCATTGAAGGGATTTCTGTCTGCCCGAAAGATGCCAAGCTGGTGATCTGGACCGATTCCAACTATGTCAAAAAAGGTATCACTGAATGGATTGAAGGCTGGAAACGCAAAAACTGGAAAGATGTCAAAAACCCGGACTTATGGAAACAGCTGGATGCGGTATGCCAGGGTCGTGACATTGACTGGCACTGGATCAAAGGACACGCCGGTCATGAGGGCAATGAAATGGCCGATCAGCTGGCAAATCTGGGGGCAGATCTCGCCTTAAAAAATGGCGAAAAATCCCGTCATGTTCCAGCAATTCATTTTGCAGCAAGCACCGAGACAAAAACACAAGATATAAAAAAGCCTGAAAAGGACTGGTTACTGGATGACCCGTTTGGCCTGGAACTGGCTGAAGCTGAAGAAATGGATGAACTCATGGAAGATGAAACTGAACTGACAATGGAAACTGATTTAAGCAATGAGTCCGTCGTTACTGAACAAGCTCCGGCGGAGAACCAACTGCACCCGCAGATTGTGATTACTCCAGCCACATTAGATATATACGGTCCTCGTCAACTAATTCTTGATACTGAAACCACCGGTTTCTATTATCAGGATGGTGACCGGATTATTGAGGTTGGTGCCATTGAAATGGTGAATCGTAAACTCACCGGCAGCTCGATTCATATCTATATCAATCCGAAGAAGCCGGTCGGCGATTCAGTCAATGTCCACGGTATTACCGATGAGTTCCTGCAAGACAAACCTTTATTTGAGGATATTTCTCAAGTTCTGTTCGATTACCTGAAAGGCGCAGAAATCATTGCGCATAACGCGACCTTCGATATGAACTTCCTGGATATGGAGTTCAAGCGTGCTGGTTTCCAGACCCTGTCAGAAGTATGTGAAGTCACCGATACACTGGCAATGGCCAAGTCACGTCATCCGGGCCAGAAAAACTCTCTGGATGCCCTAGTGCGTCGTTATGAAATCCCACAGCGTGACCGTACCTTCCATGGCGCCTTGCTCGATGCGGAAATCCTGTCAGATGTTTACCTGGCGATGACTGGTGGTCAGGTGTCTTTTGATATGGATGCCCTGTCTCAGAGTGAAGAACAGAATGCCGGTTCAGGTAGCGTAAAAATTGAAATTGACTTGCCGGTGATTTTACCGTCTGACGAAGAATTGAGCGCTCATGAGAACTGGGTCAAACAATATGAAGAAAAACATGGAGCACCTTGCCTTTTCGCAAAATAAAATCCATTATTCAGTTAACAATTTATGTTAAAAAAAATAACAGTTCAGTTATAGTAAATACAAAGATGTCCTGCCAATTGCAGCAGGACTCAACTATTAGATAAAACTTCAGGAAAGGTGCAGATCAATGTCTTACCAAACCTCTATACATTTTGACCCTACGGCTTTACTGATAATAAAAAATGAGGTTGATAATTCGATCAAATTGGTTGAATCAGCAGTCAGCACACTGGTAGAAGATCAGACCTTGCCATTTGGGATTGATGATGCGCTCAACCAGTTCGAGCAGTGCGCACAAGTTCTTGCACTGATCGATATGCCAAGCCTGGCCAAAGTTGCTCAATATTCTGCTGAGCTTATGCGCAAGATCATGGGGAATCCTGCCAGCGTGAACACAGCGGAAGTGATCGCCCTCAGTGAAGGGACGACCATGCTGAAGCGCTATATCGAATTCATTTGCTTACGTGAAGTCAAAATTCCACAATTTTTGCTGGATACTTTAAACCGGCTGGAACTTGCTCTGGGCAAGCCACTGACCACTGAAGGCCATCAGATTGAGCCCCTGCTCGACCTGATCACGCCTGATTTTGATCTGCCACAAGCACCCGGACTGGAAAAATCTGCTTATGTGCATCGCCTGTACAAATTATCGCTGAATAAACTGCTCAAGCAGGAAGAAAGTGATCTGGACTTACAAGCGATCAAACTGGTGGGGACTTATCTGACTGGCCTTTCTGAGCAGCATCCAAGCAAACAGTACTGGAATCTGGTTTATGTGGCATTCAACCATATCGATGAGATCCTGATCAACGAACCACGTCTGCGCACCCTGATCAGTGTTGAGCGTAATATGGCACAGTATTTCAATGCACCAGACCGTTTCAAGGCGAACATTGCTGATTTGGCCAATATCTTGAGCTTATGTATCAGCCAGGAAGATGATATTGCCCATCATATCCGTAGCAAGCTGAATATCGGTGAGGACTCGCTGACCGATACGCAGTTACAGGTATTCAGCCGTCATTTGTATGGTCCTGATTTTGAAACCATGCATACCATCAGTAATCTGGTGACTGCAGAAATGGCTCAGATCCGTAATGACATCGAATATAACTATCAGAACATGACAGCTGAAAAGACCCAGGAATTGCAGATTCAACTGAATAGCCTGGCGAACATCTTCAAGGTGTTGAACCTGAATGAAGCTTATATTGACCTCACCCGTCAGGCTGCTTCACTCAGCCAGGCTGAAATTCTGAAAGATGAAGGCTTTGCCCAACGGCTCATGAATGTGATTCTGTCTGCGATGAACTCGATTGGGGTGCTGGAACGTCATCACACCTCTAGCCGTTTACAGCTCCGTGTCAATAACATGAATATTTCACTGGATCGTCTGGATGAAGCACATGCTGCTTTACTGAGCGAGACCAAAGCGCTGATCGAACTTGCAAGCCACACCCTGACCAATTACTTGCAGGACCATAACCTGCAGGCACTGGAAAGCTTACCAAACCAGATCCGTGAAATTGCGGGTGCAATGCTGTTCCTGAATGCTGAAAATGGCCAGGCTGCACTCAGCACAACGGCTGACTTTATCCAAGGCCGTATTGAATCATCTACTGCACTGAGTGCAGATGATGTCAATCGCGTGCTCGATCCACTCGCCAGCGCAGATATGCTCATTGACAATTTAAAGAGCAAACAGCCTGTATTACAGTCGATGTTTAAGGTAGCATTGGACAGTAGTCAAAAACTGAAAACTGTAGCCTAATGTCTAAATTGTCACTTGCGTATATCTTTCAACAACAGCAACTTTTAGTCGATGAAAATCTCCAGCTTCCCCAAGTAGAAGCACTCGCAAGTGACATACAGCTCGGTACGGGTGATCAGGTGATTGCCCGTGACCTCCTTCCTGATGAACCAATTCCTCCAGGTCTGCAACTCGTTCCGATCCGTCAATTACTGCAATACTGGAATGTTCGTCAGTTTGAACAGGCCAGCCGTGCTGTACAGCTACTGGAATGGCGTCGCAATCATCGTTTCTGTAGCCATTGTGGTACACCGACCGAAGCCCATGCCGTAGAATATGCCATGGTCTGCCCAGCTTGCCACTACCGTCAATATCCACGCGTACAACCGTGTGTCATTACAGTGATTACCCGTGGTGAAGATGAAATTCTACTGGCTAAAAATGCTCGCAATAAAAACAGCCAGATGTATGGGCTGATAGCCGGTTTTGTCGAAGTTGGTGAAACTCTGGAAGAAGCGGTCCGTCGGGAAACGCAAGAAGAAGTCGGAATTAAGGTTAAAAATATTCAATATCTTGCCAGCCAGCCTTGGCCCTTCCCAAGTAATCTGATGATTGCCTTTAAAGCAGAATACGCTTCTGGCGAGATCAAACTGCAGGAAGAAGAGATTAGTGATGCACAGTTCTTTAAGCTGAATGCATTACCAGAAATTCCCTTCAAAGGCAGCATTGCACATTCTATGATTATGCATATCACGCAAGGTACGCCTGTCGCTGATGATACTCAGGCTTGGCTCTAAGCTAATTGATAAACAAAAAGCCCGATATTAAAACCGGGCTTTTTGCATTCAATAAAATGAATTATTTAAATACATCTTCTAGTGCCCACAGCACTTTAGACTTGGTCACAAAGAACCGGCTAAACAGGCTTGAGAGTGATCCAACAATGGTAATGTGACCGAGTTTCGGGATACTGATCACGTGACTGTGATTACCATATTGCTTCAATACTCGATCCAGATCATGGCTGTTGAAATGCCCCACGATATTGTCCTTTTCAGCAATAAACAGATAGTGCTTTAAAGGCTGAGGCTGTACAAAGTATAGTGGCATCACCTGCTGATAAGGCACCGCCTGATCAAAGGCATCGGCACAAATCGGATCATCTTTATAGTCAAAATGATACGGTCCCGCCAAACCAATGATGGCGCGGATATTTGCCAGTCGTTCTGGTTTATGCTGCTGCGGATAATACACCGCTGACATGACATTAAACGCACCGGCAGAATGTCCCATCAATATAATATTCTCTGAAGAAATTTGCAGCTTTGCCGCCGCAGTTTTCAGATGATCCAGGAGTAGATGCAAGTCATCCACAGATTGCGGGAAGATATGTTCGGGCGCCAGATGGTAATTTGGAACCACGACATCATAGCCTTCACGGGCAAAAGCCTCACCAATGAACTGATATTCTTTCTTATCCCCATGTAACCAGGCCCCACCATGTACAAAGACAATCAGGGGGCGATGCGGCAAAGGCTGTGCACTACGATACAGGTCAAAACGCTGCCGGGCTTTAAGGCCATAGGCCAGATGTCGTTCGGCGCTATAACCCGCTTTGGGCGTGAAACGGTTCAGCACATAGCTGCCGAGATCATATAAACGAAAATCCCGGTAGATTTGTCTTGCAACGTTCAGATGACTCGACAGCCTGGCTTTAAATGAGTGCACTTTATTGTGCATAGGTTGGTTCAACTGTATCAGGATCAATCGCAACTGGGGTCTGGATCAAGGCACTCGACGAACTGGCTGTTGCATAGTTTTGGCTCGTTGAATTGCTGAGTGTCTCCACATTATCAATCAGGGTGACGATCTTGGTCACATTACCCACCTGAGCCAGCACCTGATTTAAGTCGGCAATTTCTGCACTATTCAGACGGCCCATCACATATAACACACCATCTTCAGTATGCACATGCACCTTGCTGTCTGCGACTACAGGCGCTTTCATGATCAGACCACGGGTATTTGCAGTTACTGCAGTATCCTGCATGATGGTGCCATAGCTAATCTGATTACCGACAGTAATAAAGTTATGTACGGCTTTTACATCACTCATGGCTTTGACATTGTCTTCAGCCAGTTGTTTCAGATGCGTATCTGGCACCTGCCCGGTGAGCAATACATGACCATGGAAACTTTCAATATTGACTCGCGACTGTTTGAATCGTGAATCCAGTTTATAAAGATTAATTTTTGCGGTGCGAACAATCGAAGAATCGATAAAAACCTGTCCAAGGGTACGCGCCCCCTGCTCCGTACCGACAGGAGCCGTGCCAGTACCACCTGAAATAAAGCTGGCACAGCCCGATAAACTTGCGACACATAACATTGTTATTGCAATACGCTTAACCACTCAGCAAGACTCCTTATTTTTTAATGCGTCTTTGTTCAATTTAATAAATTCTGTCGCGCAATCTTGATCAACTTTTATTATCCTTGAACATTACCATAATCTCTGTACAGAAAACCGCACAAAGAAAGCCTGTGTTGTTCAAAGATTAATAAACTCTTGATCAAAAGTAAAAGCATTTTCAATCCATTGCGAATCATAAGTGTAATTGCAAAAATCATGCTGTATAGTTTTTGCAAAATGTTGATTAAAATCAAAACAAATCACATCAAAACGACAATAAAAATACTGAAATTCTTCATGATTTTGCAGGAAATATAGGGCAGTTTTCATCATTTTTCGCTGTTTGCTGGGGGAAACAGACTCAAGTGCATTGGCATAATCTGTACTTGCCCGTGCTTTTACCTCGACAAAGACCAGCTCCTGATCGCGTTGTACGATCAGATCAATTTCACCATAACGGCTATGATAATTGGCTTGGATTAACTGAAAACCATGACCCTGCAACAAGGCAAGCGCTTGCTGCTCTGCCCATTTTCCCAATTGTTGACTGATACGCATAATGGTTAAATCAGCTTGACGCCCTTGGTGGTATTTTCAAAACAGGCAGGCATACGTTGCAGTCCCTGCGCATTGACCTGAATATGTCCGGTACGCCCCTGAAATTCCAGCTGTTCGGCTTTCTGGTGATTTAAATACAGCTGACTGATCTGCCAGGCATCTCCACCAAAGGCGATTAGCCGCTGATAGGACATCTGCACGGGTGCCTGCTGATAAGCATTCAGTACATCAGGCCAGGCATGCGTATACAGTGCAGGCACATCACAAAATTTAATGCCTTTAGGCAAGGTTACATGTTGGTCAATTGCATTGGATACGGTATAGAGCCGTTTCTTCGGCAAGTTTTGCATCCCCGCCAACCACTCTGCATTGCCCATGAGTAATAAACCCTGTTTAGAGGATAACGATTTTGGCGCGGTATCGATAATATCGACTCGAAGATTCCCTACACTGAGCAAAGACATCAACATCAGTTCATACTCAGTTTCACTCCCCGGCTGACGCAGTACCTGTAAATGCAGAATCCGGTCCTTGGTCAGTACATTCTGTAAAGCAATTGCATCTTCACGTTTAGACAGACTGAACTGCCAGACTTGCGGTGAACTGCCAATGCTGTCATTCAGACTTAGGGTTTTGACTTTGGGCTTGGCCTGAACCAGTGCTTCAATATCCTGACGAGCCAATGGCCCGACAATGAGTTGAGTCTTTTTATTGACATGCTGTTTCAGTAGTTGTGACATTTTCTTCTGCTCAGAATTCACCCATTTAATCGGTACTTTTTGCCCTGACGCCAGATAGGCACTCATGAATCCCTGTTTGATATTCGATGCAGCTCGCGCCAGAGGGCCAGATTCGGGTAGAATGACCAGAATTTCCGCTTGCACGCTGCTCATGCAGCCCAATAAGCTCAAAGCCAATATTTTTTTAATATTCTTCCGTTTTTTATAATTCTGTTGATTCCACATGGAGAAACCTATGAGTGCTCAGTTATTTGTTGTTGCGACTCCAATCGGGCACTTAGATGATATTAGTTATCGTGCAATTGAGGTATTGAAGTCGGTGAGTCTTATTGCTGCTGAGGATACACGAACTTCTATGCAATTGCTCAAGCATTTTAATATTTCCACTCCACTGACGGCCTGCCACGACCATAATGAAAGCAACAAGATCGATCAACTTATTCAACGTCTGCTCAATGGCGAAAACATGGCACTGATCAGTGATGCGGGTACACCATTAATTAGTGATCCGGGCTTTAAATTTGTGCGTGCTGCACAGGAACACAATATTCGTGTGATTCCTGTACCTGGTGCCTGTGCTGCAATTGCTGCATTAAGCGCAGTAGGTTTACCGAGTGATCGTTTCAGCTTTGAAGGCTTCCTGCCATCGAAACAAAGCCAGCGTCTGCTCAATCTGGAAAAACTCAAAGATGAAACCCAGACCATGATTTTCTATGAGGCACCGCATCGCATTCTGGAATGTGTGAAAGATATGGCGAATGTATTTGGTGCTGATCGTCCGGTGGGTTTTGCCCGTGAAATTACCAAGACTTTTGAAACGATCCGCAAGATGACCCTGGGTGAATTGATTGAGTTTATCGCTAATGACTCTAACCAGCAAAAAGGTGAAATCGTCCTGGTGGTAAGTGGAGCGACTGTCGAAAAAGATATGGAGCAGGAAAAACTGGATAAGCTGCTACTTCGTTTATTACAGGATTTATCGGTAAAAGCAGCTTCCCAGCTGGCGGCTGACCTGACCGGTATCAAAAAGAAAGTGGCTTACCAACGTGCACTTGAGTTGACGGGTGCTAATGACTAAATAGCGTCCATCGATGGATAGGCATAAAGAAACACCACAGTAATCTGTGGTGTTTTTTATATTCAGGAGATAGGCAACTTATTCGCGTACTGAGTCGTCTGCTGGTACTTCAGTAATTCGACCACCGCGAGCCAGGAACGCAGCCACTTCATCTTCAAGTGCCTGACGCTTTTTCAGCTTCGCTGTTACAGTCAATGTTTCAGCTTCCTGAACATCTGTATCACTAACAACTTCATCACCTTCAGCAGCGCCTTTCTCTGCTGCTTTCGCTTCATCATCATCAACTACAGCATCTTCTGCTTCATCATATTCATTCATATCTGTCATTTTCATCTCCCCCACAAATGACCATCACATGTGCATTTAAACTAGGTTGTAAATTACCTGAAATTTAGCAATCTCTTTGTGTTTCGCCTAGTACCAAATATTAAAAAATCGTATCTTTTTTAAACAAATTCGTTTCTTTTTACACATGATTGTTTAAAAAATAACAATTCCAGGTCATATGGCGTAGCGGGTATTTTTAAGCAGCGCCAAACCATTGGCCTGCGCCATAAAAGCATCTTTTAATACAGGCAGCTGTTCGACCTGTTTCAGGCCAAAATTGCGTGCCCAAACTACAGGGAAAAGTTGGGTAGTTTCCATCCAGCCAATCGCAGACATACTGTGCATCATGGCATCATTTTGCCCCTTACGCAGATGTTCATAGCGCTGTAAAGTTTGCTCATGTGCCCAGACACCACGTGCTTTATCATGCAGTAATACATCACAGAGCACTGCCGCATCCAGACAGCCAATATTGACCCCTTGTCCTGCCAATGGATGGATGACATGAGCTGCATCACCGATCAAGGCCAGACCATCTTGCACATATTGCTGAGCCGCACGTGCTTTAAGCGGGAAAGTTGCTCGTCGGGTCGCTTCCAGAACCTCACCGAGCATATGATGACTTTCTCGGGTGAGTAATTGAGTAAATTCCTGATCTGACAGTGCTGCATATTCTTCAGCATAATCATCCGGTAGGGTCCAGACGATCGATTGCCAGTGACCCTGTTCTTCAGCTTTTAAGCTTGCCATCGGTAAATAAGCCAATGGACCAGTTTCCAGGAAAATCTGGCGTGCGACGTGCTGATGTGGTTGTGCAGTCTTAATGGCACAGCTGATGCCAGCCTGTTTATAATCCAGCACATCAATATCAATAAAGGCTTGTTCACGGACAAAGGAATTGGCACCATCTGCACCGATCAGCAGTCTGGTTTTGATCTGGGTACCATCGGCAAGTTGTACCATCCAGACACCCACACCGCGTTCTACCCGGCTAACTTTGACCTGTGTGCGGTAATCTTTCAGTTCTTCCAGCATTTTTTGCTGAATGGCCAGGTTCAGAATACTGGGTTCAACCATGGAACCAAGCGCCTGCTCGGCTTTTGGTGTGTTCTCTGAAGGCTGGCCAAAATTGATTTCACCATAACCATTTTTATTCCAGACCTGCATGCCTGTATATGGCTGCTGGCGGGCAAGTTTATCCCAAACACCTACAGTTTTTAGCAAATGAATGGTGGCCTGACTCAGTGCCAATACGCGTGGATTGGCAACACTTAACGTCTTTTCAGCATCCAGAATCGGTGCAGCATCCAGCACGGTTGCCTGTACGCCACCTTGAGCCATTAATAATGCCGTTAAACCACCTACCAGTCCGCCACCCACAATGACAGCATCGAGTACCTGATTTTGTTCTGTCATGCTTTGAGCCCCATTGCATAGTTTGCTACAAGTGGCTTGATGCCTGGAATATTTTCAAAAGCCACCAATCCGGTATTACGAATCAGTTTCAGGAATGGATTCTGGTTGCTAAAGCCACGTACGACTGAATCACAGAATTTGATCACACGCTGCTGGTCTTTTAAGCGTGATTTTTCATAGTCTTGCAGCATTTGAGCATCGCCCAGATCAGCAGCCTGTTCCAGCTGTTCTGTCAGATAACGGTTCAGCACATGAGCATCGCGCATACACAGATTAAAGCCCTGACCTGCCACTGGATGAATCGTATGAGCGGCATTCCCCATTAACACTACACGACCCACCGCCTGCTTTTCTGCCAGGACTTGTGATAATGGGAAACTGAAACGCTTACCAGTTTTCTGGAATTTTCCAGCACGATCGCCATAGGTCTGCTGCAGCGCATCCAGGAAGTGCTGATCATTTTCCTCACCAAGCCATTCATGCTCGGTACCTTTTGGTACTGGCCATACCACAGAACGGCGGTATTCGCCTGGAAGTGGTAGCAAAGCTAATGGGCCAAGCGGACTAAAACGCTCAAAGCCAACATGACCATGTGGTTTAGAAGTTTGTACGGTCGTGACAATCGCGACCTGATCATAGTCATGCACCGACGCACCGATACCAAGTGCCTTGCGACAGAAAGAATCACGACCGTCTGCAGCAATCACCAGTTTTGATTGCAGTTTTAAAGTCGTCTCGCCACGCTGTGCTTCAATATAAGCGAAGTCTGCATCCTGGATGAGTGAAGTCACCTGGACACCATCGATCAGTTCAATGCATGGCTCTCTTTTGACTTGTGTCAGCAGTACACGACCAAGCCAGGCATTTTCAATCACCTGACCAAAGCTTTCGACTTTTTCTTGTTCTGCAATTAAACGTGCCTTACCAAAACTGCCCTGTTCGGTAATATTCACTTCCAGAATCGGCGTTGCATGTTCCTGCAGAGCATCCCACAGACCCAGTTCCTGATAAATCTGTACGCTACGGCGTGACAAAGCGCTATTACGGGCATCGAAGCTGGAGTGATAGGGAGCAAGATTGATGTCATCATAATCTGGGTATTGGATTGCCTCTAACAGTTTGACCGCAATCCCGGTTTTCGCCAGCATCAGTGCGAGGCTTAAGCCTACCATCCCACCACCGACAATGATGACTTCTTGTTGCATGCTTTGATCCTTATCTGGGGTATCTATAAAGTCTAGATACGTCTAATCATGTTGGATTTAATCTTACCTTAAAGATTTTTATTTTTATAATGAATTAGTAGGGTTCTTTCATAAATCATTTTTGAATCACTGCAAAGGAAATTCCCTCTCATTGTAGGAGACTTGCGGAGCATGCTCCTCAGGGAGAGGTTTTTCTAAGAAATCCCCTCATCCTCTTGCGAAGTAACACTTCTCATCCCAGAGGGAGAAGGAACTTTCAATATCCATTTAAATATAACAATCATTTTTTGATTTATGGAAGAGATCTAATAGACCTCTTGCGAAAGTTGTTATTGCAAGTTGATTCGGTTTACCAGTGCAGCAATTAAGTTCATGCGTAAACCGAATCTTTTCCGTCTATTTCGATAGCGTTCACTTAAGATTCTAAATGTTTTCAATTGACTATTAATGTGTTCGATCACAACGCGTATTTTTCCAATCATTTTATTGTACTTTTTCTCAACTTCAAATAAAGGAAAATTCTTCTTTTTCTTAATGGGCATCAATAATTTAAAGCCATCTTGCTCTAATCCGTAGTACCCTAAATCAGTCATAACATATTCACAATGTTTGAATTTCTTAACCGTTTTCCTTGCCAATTTAATGTCATGCTGACTGCCATACGATATATCTAATCCTATGATTTGTTTACTCTTAGGATGGTAGATCACTTGGGCTTTAAGCGTATGTTTCTTCTTTTTACCACTATAGAACTTACTCTGATTTTTTTTTCGGGCGTTCTATTGAACATTCTGTCGCATCAATAATGACCCAGTTAAAGCGTTCGTCTGTTGTGGTAAGGCTTCGTTTTGGCAGAGTAAAACGTCTTGATCTCATTAAGGCATCTTCAACCTTTTTAATGGTTCGGTTCACATTACTTTCAGCGATATGATAGTGTGCTGCTAACTCCAATTGAGTGCTATAATTTCGTAAGTAATTGAGTGTTAATAACAATTGATCCTCTATAGCTAAAGTATGAGGACGGCCTGATTTCTTTTTGAGTGATTCTGCTTTTTCTAAAACCTCGACCATTTCGGTAAAAACTGCTCGAGGTACGCCAACCAAGCGCTTGAATTCAGAATCTGAAAAACGGTTTAAGTTCTGATATCTCATGAAATCTATATGGGGATGGTTTTTACTTTCGCAAGAGATCTATTAAATTAAGTAAAAAACATTGACTATTATTTTTCTATTGCAATTTCATAAAAAAATTATAATAAACAACCAAATACAAAAAGATACAGCACAAATATTCTAAAATTAAATAAAATTATCTATCTTATTAGGCCTCTTTCATAAATCAAAAAACAAACAGTCTCTTGCTGATTATTTGTACCGAAGAATTTTAAATATTCATGCATAATCTGCGGATGAAATACATCGATTCAAAAAAGCTTTCTGAAACACAGTTTAAGCGATACACAGGCATCTCATGGTCAACCTTTGATTTAATGGTGGAACAACTGAAAATGCATGTTCCTGCTAAAGGTAGACCCACCAAATTAAGCATAGAAGATCAAATCCTTCTGTGCTTAAGTTATTGGCGTGAATATCGAACATTGTTCCATGTTGCAACTAGTTATGGTGTGTCAGAGCCGACTGCTTCAAGAATTGTCCGTCATGTAGAGGACTGCCTGATCAAGTCTAATCTATTTAATTTACCGAAGCATTTACCTAAGGGCGAAGGCATCGACTGGAACGTGGTGATTGTTGATGCCACAGAAATTCCAATACAAAGACCTAAAAAAACAGAAGAAAAGCTATAGTGGCAAAAAGAAGGCACATACTTTCAAAGTACAGGCCATCATTCATTATAGAACTCAACAAATTCTGAGTTTATGCACGAGTCGTGGTGCTGTACATGATTTCGCACTCTTCAAACGAAACTTGCATCAGATTCCGGCAGGTGCCTTTATCCTTGCAGATAAAGGCTATCAAGGGATTTACTCAGTGTATCCAAATAGCCTATTGCCATTAAAAGCAAAAAAGCGCTGTAAATTGAATCCTGAACTAAAAATCTATAATCAAGAAATCAACAAAAGAAGAATTGGGATTGAGCATGTATTTGGCAGTTTAAAAACCTTCAAAATCCTTGCTGAGCGATATCGTAATCGAGGAAAAAGACTGGGTTTAAGATTCAATTTAATTGCTGGAATCTACAATATGGAACTGAGTAAAAAATGACTTATGAAATAAGTCTATTATTCAGATAAATAAAAATATAAATCTATATTTAATTATTCTTTATACAATAAAAACGGAGCATAAGCTCCGTTTTTATTTAGCAGCCAACTCACTTTAACTATTTAATTCATTAACTAAATAATGAGTGAGCTTATATATGCTGATTTATTAATGCATTGTTCGTGTATGAGCTTCATGATGCACATCATGACGGCCTAACTTAGTTGCAGTATAGATCAGGTAAATCGCAGACAGGCCAACCAGAACATAAATAATTCGAGAAAGTGCACTCTGCTCACCAAAGATTGCTGCGACTAAGTTAAAGTCAAATGCACCAACCAAGCCCCAATTCAAGCCACCAATAATGGCTAATGCGTAGGCGATCCAGTCTAAAGTTCCAAGTCTTCTCATGATTTTTCTCCAGGTTATATTTGATTAATTCTCACCCAAAATTATGCAAGCCATAGCGGAATGAATATGTAGTCTTGATGCTAAAAGTCCGTATTCTGTGTTGATCTATGTTGAATAAATGTCATGTTATAAGCATTAAATTTTAATTGAGTTGGTTTTCTTTGAGTTGTTCATATTTTACGTAAACCAAATCAAAATTTGAGCTTTAAATATTTTATTAAAACATATTTAATCAATTGATTTTAAAATCATTATTTTATTTAAAAAGCAGTAAAAAAACAGTAGACCTCTTTCATAAATCATTTTTTGCTCAGTTCCAAGTTGTAGATTCCAGCGATTAAATTGAATCTCAAACCAAGCCTTTTACCTCTATTTCGATAACGCTCAGCAAGGATTTTGAAGGTTTTCAGGCTGCCAAATACATGCTCAATTCCGATTCTTCTTTTATTGATTTCCTGATTATAGATTTTCAATTCAGGATCCAATTTACAGTGTCTTTTGGCTTTTAATGGTAACAGGCTATTCGGATACAACACATAAATCCCCTGATAGCCTTTATCTGCAAGGATAAAAGCCCCAAAAGGAATCTGGTTTAAATTGCGTTTGAACAACTCGAAATCATGCACTGCACCGCGACTGGTACATAAACTCAGAATTTGCTGAGTTTTGTAGTGAATCATGGCCTGTACTTTAAAGGTATGGGTCTTTTTCTTGCCGCTATAGCTTTTCTTCTGTTTTTTTAGGCCTTTGGATTGGAATTTCCGTGGCATCCACGATCACAACATTCCAGTCGATGCCTTCGCCCTCGGGTAAATCTTTGGGTAAATTAAACAGATTGGACCGAATCAGGCAGTCTTCAACATGACGGACAATTCTTGAGGCTGTGGGCTCTGAAACCCCGTAACTCGTCGCAACGTGAAATAAGGTTCGGTATTCCCGCCAATAGCTCAGACAGAGCAGAACCTGATCCTCCAGGCTTAACTTGGGCGGTCTGCCTTTGGCAGAGACATGCTTCTGCAATTGCTCAACCATCAAATAGAAAGTTGACCATGAGATGCCTGTGTATCGCTTGAACTGAGGATCAGAAAGCTTGTTTGAATCGATGTATTTCATCCGCAGATTATGCACGAATGCCAAGAAATCCGGAGTGCAAATATTAACCAAAAAGAAGATCGTTTTTTGATTTATGAAAGAGATCTAATTAATTATTTATTCTTTTTCCTCCTAATTTAATCTCTTATCATTACTGGCAAGATTTCTTTTTAAAAGTATTCGCAATCACTTTCATGAGTTTAGGCTTTGCTTTGTCCCTCAAAATATTTCCCTCTGCAGCCACCAGAGATTGAATATCCAAATCCAGCAAATGATGAAAAATCAGACTAAAGCCTGTTTTTCTGCGCAAAGGGAGCAATCTTGATACTGGCTCACAACAGATACACCTTAGGGACAATTTCTTGCAGCTCATCAAGCCTGGATAGTTTGGTCTTAACCAATTTTAGTTTATAAAATCATCTGCTTCCAGTTTGGCTTTTTTCTTATGCTCATACATATTCTTATCTGACTCTATTAAAACCTCATATAGATCTGTTGTCAGCTGGCGGACTGCGTAGCCAATTGCGACATGAATATTAGCAGTTGCAAATGTATCGGTTAGACGAAGATATAAAGCCGCTGCGTCTTCAGCTTTAGTTTCAGGACATAAAATCGTAAATTCATCACCCCCCATACGTGCAATCACATCATTGACACGCATATGTTCTACCAGTACAGCTGAAGTACGCTGAATTAACTGATCCCCTGCATCATGTCCAAACTGGTCATTCACCTGCTTTAAATTATTCAGGTCAATACTAAATATTGCAGCGGGTAAGCCATAACGCTGACAGCGTCCTTCCTCAGCTTCTAACAACTGATCCCATGCCCGGCGGTTATACAGTCCGGTTAAACTGTCGGTGAGCGCCTCTACCTCATAACGTTCACGTAAACGTCTCTGCTTGTTTTCTCGCAATTCACTTTGCAAAATTGAGCTTAATAGACTGCCTAAAAGTGAAATAAGTGCTGCATCTTTTAAAATGTCTTCAGAATGAGGCTCATCATCAATAGCACAAATTGTTCCAAAAATTGAGCCATCCTCATTAAACAGTGGCTCACCGATATAAGATTCAATCGACAATTTCTTATTTATTGGTGCCTTGGCATATAGCTCGATTGCCTTGGAGCATGGCGCTATTTTAGGAGCCTTTCCCTGTACCATGTGATAGCAAAATGAATCGGTCCAACTGAAAACTTCGCCAGGCTTAATATCATATTTTTCATTTTCAGCCTGTAGAATAATCCAGTCCTCATTTTCTAAACGAGTGATCATCCATAAGCCAAAACCCAAATGCTGATGAAGATATTGAAGTACCTGTTTACCCGCTTCTTCAAAATTATGAAATTTTATACTGTGCATGGAGAACACTCAGAATGATGAGTATTTATAAATACTAGTGAGGGAGATTAAAAAAGAATTATATAAGAATTGAATCAAAAAATAACCAGATTAACTTCGATAAGACCAATTGGTAAAAAAATAATTCATTATTTATTTGATTGAATTCACATTAATTTAAAAAACAAAAAAGCTGGTCAAATGACCAGCTTTTTTTCAATCTCTCTTATTTTCAGGCAGCACGAGCTTTTGCCATCAAGGCTTCAATATCTTCCACGGTTTTGACCACTTTGGCTGTTAATACCAATGGGCCATTTTTAGTAACAGCCACATCATCTTCAATACGGATCCCGATACCACGCCATTTTGGATCTACCGTTTCATCATCCGGTGCAATATACAGGCCCGGTTCTACGGTCACGACCATGCCTTCTTCATAAGCACGCCATTCGCCATTGGCTTTATAAGCACCGACATCATGCACGTCCATGCCCAACCAGTGTCCCGTACCATGCATATAGAACTGGCGGAAACTTTCGGTTTCAATAATTTCCTCAATATTGCCCTGCATAATGCCCAAGTTCAGCAAACCTTGAACCAGAATGCGTACCGCTACATGATGTGGCTCTTTATATGATTGACCAATCTGAACTGCATTGATCGCCGCAATCTGTGCATCAAGCACGATGTTATACAGTGCTTTCTGTTCAGGACTGAATTTACCATTTACCGGGAAAGTACGGGTAATGTCGGATGCATAGAACTGATATTCGCAGGCTGCATCAATCAGTACCAGATCACCGTCTTTCAGTTCTTTGTCATTTTCCACATAATGCAGAATACAGGCATTTTCACCGCCACCGACAATACTGTTATAAGCAGGTACGCAGCCATTTTTGCCAAATACATAATTCAGCTCTGCTTCCAGTGCATATTCCATCATGCCAGGACGTACAGTCTGCATCGCTTTAGTATGGGCTTCCGCAGAAATATCTGAAGCAATCTGCATCAATTCAATTTCATTGGCATCTTTATGCAGACGCATTTCATCAACAATACAGTCTAACTGAACGATTTGAGCAGGTGCAGATTTTCCTCGGCGGCTTTCACCACTGGCTTGTGCAATCCATTTTGCTACACGCGCATCAAACTCTGCACTATGGCCGACACGGTAGAATAACTTGTCCTTATTTTGCAGTTTTTCCAGAATTTCTTCATCCAGCAGATCAATCGCATAGGCTTCATCTGCCTCATAGTCATCGACAGCACCATCTACCCCAGCCCGATAACCATTCCAGATTTCCATCTCGCGGTCACGTTCACGACAGAACAGGCTGTAGGTATAGCCTTCTTCTTCACTGTCAAAGGTTTCGATGACAGCGACAGCTTCGGGTTCAGCAAAGCCCGTTAAATAAAAGAAACTGCTATCGGCACGATATTTATAGTCAGCATCACGGTTACGCAGTGCCACTGGGCTGGTGGCAATAATGGCAATACTGCGTAGTCCCATTTCCCCTGCGAGGGTGTCACGACGTTCCTGAAATTCTGCTTGTGTCAGTTTCTTCATTGGTCCTTACTTCTTATATCAATGCTGTTTTTGAATATGATTTGATGTGCCGGAATAAGCCAGATGATTACTGGACTTATTACCGGGTTTTCTAAAGCGAAATGGCGATGCTTCAGCTTGGGCGGTTTGGTGAGAAAATCTCAACCACGGATTGTGCCTGAGTTGGGTCCGTAGACTCAGTTTTTACTTTCGCTGTAAAACGCTTCAAAAGTGGCGTTTCCTCAACTTCAACTTTTTTACGGCCTATAGATAAACTTACCGGAATCAGACGTACAAATTCGTATAACTCCAGATAGCTTTCCTCACCTTCAGCATCGTCGTCAGAATCTTCAAATTCCACTGCTGCAACATCTTGTAAATGTTCAATCAGTTCCATTTCATCATCACGGATATGACCTGTTGCCAGACCAAAGCCTAGGACTACACCGGCACACCAGTCTGCCAATGCCTGCACACGTTCTGCCAGGCTATGCTCGTCATCTGGAAGTAATGGAAGATAATCCAGCTCATCTTCAGAAAGTGAGTGAAAAACATCTTCTGCTTCACCCGTCAACAGTTCCAGTGCTTCAGCATCCAGCTCCGGGATATCTAAAGTTTCCAGAATCTGTAACCATTCTTCGCTACTCGGCGCCTGGGTCACACAAACAATACCGGTAAGCAAACCATGCAGTTCGCTTGGGCTGGAAATTTCCTCAATTGAAGAAAAATTGCGGTGCCAATCTGACCAACCTGAAATATCGTCTTGCATTCGTTTATCCAATCTCTATACTGCTTATATATTACCTTTGTTTGCAATACTGTGCGACCTCGATATGTTAGAAGAATTACAGCGTCTACAAGTGCATATTGGCGTTTTAAAAACGCGCCTTGCACATCTGGAGAACGAAAACTCCAGCCTGCGTGAAGAACAGGACTCCTCTCTGAGTCAGCATCAAGCCGAAATCATTCAAAAAAACAGCATTATTAGCCAAAAACAACAAGAAAATGACAGTTTAACTGAACAGTTAGCTGAGTCTCGCTCGCAATATCAACAGCTTAATAATGATGCAACTGCACTCGCAGACCGGTATGGCCGTCTGGAAAAAAGCTGCACCGATCTGAAAAACCGTTTTCAGGAAATTCTGGCTGAGCGTAATGAACTGCGTGCTTTGAAAGAAAAGCTGCTGAATGAACAGCAACAGGCGCGTCAGGAAATTCAGCGCCTGCATCAGGAAACTGAGCGTCTGACCCAGAAGAATGAGCATGCTAAAGCCAAGGTTGAAGCGATTATCCAGCGTCTGGCGATTCTGGGCACAGCTCAAGACCATCATGCACAGGAAATTCAGCAATTGGCCCATCCGACTGAAACGACTGAGGAAGCGTCAACATGAGCGAACAGATTGCTATTGATTTAAGAGTAATTGGCCATAGTTTCCGTCTGGCCTCCACCGCAGATCAACGCGAAGAACTTGAACGTGCAGCGCAACTATTGAATGACAAATACGATGAATTTCGTCGTAAAGCACCACGTATGGAACCAAGTAAGCTGGTGATTATGATAGCGCTAGAACTGATGCAGGAAGTATTGAGCATGAATAAATCGCTGCAACAATACGCTCACTGCGAACGTTTGTTACAAACTATTTTAGAAGAAGTTGAGGAACTGACTGAATAAGCAGATTTTGTGTTTAAACTTCATCCGATCAATGGTGAAGTTTACAGTTCCAACACAGCATAGAGTTGCCACATAAACTTTATCGTTTATACTAGGTCTAACTCTGGGATGTTCGCCAGCAGGTCTATATCCCTGCCGATACTTATATCTCCGGATGCGTTCTGTATATTTAGAGTGTATGCCCACCTTCGAGTGGGAAACCCAGCAAGTATGCGTCGCGTCCACCTTGAACTCGTCGGGTTCAGGGTAACGACATTGCAGCGGCATCTCCGGAGTGTTTTAAGTGATTATTTTCTAACAATCATGAACAAAATTTCTAAATTTCCCACTAAATCAATTTTCATTTTCTAGCCCTTTGCATATTCCATATATACCAAAGATCTAATCCCTAATTCAGCTAGTGCTGGTAGGGAATGATAAGGTCAAATAAAAAAGTAGTTATTACCCTCTCATTTGTTAAAAACCTGATGATCCAGACGTGGAAGATTCAAGTTTTTAGTAATTTTTTATACTTAGCTACCTATAAAGGCATTTTCAAAACACAAGATGGAGATAGCATTCTACTTATCTGATCCATATAGTGCAGGCAGAGAGATACGAATGAAAACACCAATGGTTTAATCAGGCAGCACATCAGCAAAGACAGTGATTTAAAGGATTACTTAGAGGAATATATTGCTGAGATTGCCCAACGACTTAATCATCGGCCAAGAAAAAGACCCGGATTTAAAAGTCCGAGTCAGATATTATTCAAAGAACATGGTGTTGCACTTTAAATGCTAATCTAAGGCTTATATAAGTTTATGTAATACTTAATTTTAGTTCATGCTGTGCTTCAAAAGCCCGATAACTGCGGCGCTCTGCCGAATCTTCAGTTAAAGGTTCAACTTCCTGCATAGTATTTAAACAGCGTGTAGTGAGCTGGATATATTGTTCAGTACCATGACTTTTCCAGACTATTTCTTTTTCTTCTAGTGGGCGAACGACTTTTGCCGGGCTGCCAAGTACCAAACTATTCGCTGGTACTTTGAATTTGGCTTTTACTGTGCTGTTGGCACCGACAATCACATTTTCCCCGATCTCGGCTTCATCCAGAATCACGCTGTTCATACCAATCAGGGCATTTTTTCGCACCACACAACCATGCAGAATCGCACCATGGCCGACATGTCCATATTCCTCGACTAGGGTCACACTGTCTGGAAAGCCATGAATAGTACAGGAATCCTGCACATTGGCATTTTTCTGGATATGAATCCGGCCAAAATCGGCGCGTAAAGAAGCGAATGGTCCGATATAGGCACCTGCTTCAACAATGACATCGCCAATTAGCACGGCAGTGGGATGCACATAAGCTTCAGGACTAACGACAGGAATGACCCCATCAATGGCATAACATGGCATTTGATCCTCCTTGATCTGATGCAGATTTTATAAAGTGCTTACCAGCTGTTTCAGGCCACCAAAGCGTTTATAGAATTGTGGATGTGCCGGTGGCATAGGCCCCTCGGCAGTACGGGCAATGTCGAGGAAAAACTCATCCCCTGCTGCAAACACCGCCTGATACAGGTTGGTACTCAGGTTTCGGGCGATCAATGACAGCCAGTCTGATGGCAACAGTTCAAATGGCAGATTCGGATCTTTCAGTAAAATACGGCGATACTGGTGAATTAGCAGAATACGGATCTGGAAGGCTTGTGCCGGGTCCAGCTCATCTTCATTTTCCACCAGATAGAAAAACTCGCGGAAATCACTGATAAATTTTTCATAGCGCTGATGTAATTCCTGAACCGGCCAGTTAGTTGCGACCATGCGCTTAATAGTCGGATAAGACTCCTGCCATAGCTGCAAGGTTTCAGCACGAAACACCACGACCTGATCAGTCATCTTGTTATTGAGTAGCAGGTTTTGCAATTTCTGCTGATCACAACCCGGATAGGCCATGACATTGGTCGCGATATTGGCAAAACCGAGCCATTCCAGTTCTTTTTTCAGGATCTGTTTATTTTCCAGCTCAACTGAACTAAGCAGTACCAGATCCCATTTCTGGTCCCATTCGCTATGCTGAAAACTGTAAATCTTCTGATCTGCCATGATAAAACGCTGACGACTGCTGTCAGTAATACAGTAATAACTGGTTCGGCCAATCTTTTCAGAACTGAGCCAGCCATTTTGTACCAGACGAAATACTGCGGTTCGTACAGAACGCTCATTAAAACCGAATACGTCCATCAGCTGGATCAGACTAGCAAGACTAATCACTCCCCCACGGTGATAAATGCTGTCACCAAAAATCGTCATTACCAATGAGGTTCCACTGAGCGCCTCATGCTGAATGAAATCATCAATTACTTGTTTTAATTTCGGATTCATTGCGTTTAATTTTACCTTATCAAAGCCGGATGACAGACCAGAGCCTGTCATCCGCGCATATTTAAGCGGACTTTCGGATATCAAAAACCCGCTGAGCCTTACCTTCAGAACGTGGCAAGCTACCTTCTGGCAGAACTTCGACGCTGACACTGATCCCGACCATAGTCTTGATTTGGGTTTTCAGCTGATTTGCCAGTTGGTGTGTCATATTCATGGCATTATCTTTACGCATTTCGGTACGAATATGCAATGTATCCAGATGACCCTGTTTACAAATATGGATCTGGTAATTTGGAATAAGTTGTGGAATGTGCAGTATTTGCTCTTCGATCTGTGACGGAAACACATTTACCCCACGAATAATCATCATGTCATCACTACGACCGACAATCTTGTCCATACGACGCATAGTACGTGCTGTTCCTGGTAATAAACGTGTCAGATCGCGGGTACGGTAGCGAATCACCGGCATGCCTTCTTTGGTAATGGTGGTAAATACCAGTTCACCCAGCTCGCCATCCGGCAGGACTTCACCTGTTTCCGGATTGATGATTTCAGGATAGAAATGATCTTCCCAGATGGTCGGACCATCTTTAGATTCCAGACATTCCATCGCCACACCAGGTCCCATCACTTCAGACAGACCATAAATATCCAGCGCATTGATGCCCAGACGTTCCTCAATTTCACGGCGCATTTCATTGGTCCATGGCTCTGCACCAAAAATGCCGGTCTTGATTGAACAGTCCTTGGCCGTTCCAAATTTTTTCTCCAAACATTCAATAATATTCAGGCAGTAAGACGGCGTCACCATTAAGGCAGTCGGTTTGAAGTCATGAATCAGCTGTGCCTGTTTCTCGGTCTGGCCACCAGACATTGGAATCACAGTTGCACCCAGACGTTCTACGCCATAATGCGCACCTAGACCACCGGTAAACAGGCCGTAACCATAAGATACCTGAATCGTATCTTTACTGCTAAGCCCAGCCGCACGTAGCGAACGTGCTACCACATCTGACCAGGTAGTGATGTCATGCTGGGTATAGCCCACCACGGTTGGCTGACCTGTAGTACCAGAAGAAGCATGCACACGTACGATCTGTTCCTGAGGCACGGCAAACATACCAAACGGATAATTGTCACGCAGATCCTGTTTGGTGGTAAACGGGAATTTCGCCAGATCTTCCAGTGACTTCAGGTCATCCGGATGCACACCGGCTTCATCAAACTTTTTCTTATAAACCGCGCTGTTCTGATAGGCATGCTGCAGCGTTTTTTTCATACGTTCCAATTGCAGGCTACGTAATTCATCCACTGAAGCGGTTTCAATCTTTTCCATTGCATTGTTATTCATATTGTTACTCCTGACGCAGTCTTCCTGACCACGATTTAATTCATTGATTGATAGGGTCTGTTGACAATTCGTCTATGTTTGCGACTACGCATATTTTTTAGCTGATAGAAGGCATGAGGCAGGAAATTTAGTCACTCTAAATGACTGACTCATAACGCAATAGCAGCAAAAAATATGCTTGTCCTGAAAGGCTGTGGCTAAAACTTTCTCAGATTGCGTTATGAAACTTAGCAATAGTCTCGCTATTCCTTTCGTTTCATGCCTGATCTGCTCAGTTTTAGCCTACAGCGCAAGCCATTTATGAAATGCCAACAGACCCTAATGTGTTTAATCCATATTTTCTAAAACCAGTGCAACACCTTGACCGACACCGACACACATGGTGCAAAGTGCATATTTGCCATTGCGGCGTTTAAGTTCATGCATGGCAGTAATCACCAGACGTGTACCGCTCATCCCAAGAGGATGGCCGAGGGCAATGGCGCCGCCGTTCGGGTTGACCCGTGGATCATCATCCTGAAGTCTCAACTCACGCAGTACCGCAAGTGCCTGTGCGGCAAAGGCTTCATTCAGCTCGATGACATCTATCTGTTCCAGACTGAGACCGGTCTGTTTTAATACTTTCTGTACGGCCGGTACAGGACCAATACCCATATAACGGGCTGCGACCCCTGCACTGGCAATTCCGACCACACGGGCCAAAGGTTTTAAACCATGCTGCTCGGCAAATGCCTGATTTCCTAAAAGCACGCAGGCTGCACCGTCATTAACACCGGAAGCATTGCCCGCAGTCACCGAACCACCTTCCTTACGGAATGGCGCTTTCAGAGAGGTTAGTTTTTCTAAAGTAGTATCGGCACGTGGATGCTCATCTTCAGCAACCAATTGAGTAGAGCCTTTAGTACCCTTGATTTCTACTGGCAAGATTTCTGCCTGGAAAATGCCATTCTGCTGTGCCTGTGCAGTTTTTTGCTGACTGCGATAAGCAAACAGGTCCTGATCTTCACGGCTGACCTGGTATTTTTCAGCCACGTTTTCTGCCGTTTCCGGCATGCTGTCCACACCAAAACCGGCCTTGAATTTTGGATTAATGAAACGCCAGCCAATGGTGGTGTCATAAATTTCCGGGGTACGGCTAAAAGCAGTGGTTGGCTTAGACTGTACAAATGGTGCGCGGCTCATTGATTCCACACCACCAGCCACTACAAACTGCGCTTCACCCGATTTAATTGCTCGTGCAGCGAGGCCTACAGCATCAAGTCCAGACGCACAAAGGCGGTTTACGGTAATGGCGGGCACGCTTTCCGGAAGACCAGCTAAAAGTGCAGCCATACGTGCGACGTTACGGTTATCTTCACCCGCCTGATTGGCACAGCCTAAAATCACCTCATCAACATCTGCCCATGGCAGGTCAGGATGCTGGTTTTTTAAATACCGGATCGGTAAAGCGGCCAGGTCATCGGCACGAATGCCGCTCAAACCACCCGCATAACGACCGATTGGGGTACGAATACCGTCAAAAATATAAACATGTTCCATCATTTTTATTCCTTAGCCCGCCACACGTAACTGTGTTGGCGATACTTGTTGCGCCTGTCCTAGCGCTGCCTGCTTAGCTAAATATATACTAGGTCGGTACCGTTCTTCACCATAAATACGATACATATTTTTTAATATTTGTAAAATTGTGTCATATCCAATTTTATTCACCCATTCAAATGGGCCATTTGGATAATTGACACCAAATTTCATCGCTGAATCAATATCTTGCTCATTAGCAATATTATGTAGAACAGCTTCACAGCCTTCGTTGACCAGCATGGCAATGGTACGTAGCACATAAAGACCAGCATGGTCTTTAGACCAAATTGGTATCACATTCATACCTACCAGCAGCTGTTCGATCACATATCGATCCTGCTCCGTACAGGCAGGTGATGCAGTTACCGGAATCGCTTTGGCATTATGCCAGTCCGCATGCCAATCCATCAGTACGACTTTCTGCTGGGTATAGTCCAGTTCAACCGACTCACCCAGAGACAAACGCAGTGACACGTCACCAATCAGAATTTCACTGTGCTCAGCTGCCTGAAAACTCAGCTCTACATGCGAGGCTTGCTTTAAGCGTTCAATTAACGCGGCAGAATACTGCCAGGCACCTTTCACTGTCACTTTAAGTTTTTGTACAGATTTGGCATATAGCACCGGCAATTCATAAGTCGGGGTACGCACATCAGTACGGTAGTCATAGAAACCCTGCTTGGACTTGCGCCCCAGACAGCCGGCATCGACCAGTTCTTTCTGGATTAAAGATGGACGGTAACGTGGTTCATTAAAGAATTCGTTATAGACGCTTTGAGTCACCGAAAAATTCACATCCTGCCCGATTAGGTCAGTCAGCTCACATGGCCCCATGGCAAAGCGACCACATTCGCGCATGATAAAGTCCAGCTGTTCAGGGGTGGTGACATTTTCCTGCAAGGCACGAAAGGCTTCTGCATAGTAAGGACGT
Organism: Acinetobacter sp. ASP199; assembly: GCF_022700675.1. Taxonomy (NCBI): domain Bacteria; kingdom Pseudomonadati; phylum Pseudomonadota; class Gammaproteobacteria; order Moraxellales; family Moraxellaceae; genus Acinetobacter; species Acinetobacter sp. ASP199. The sequence continues at coordinate 923,912 of NZ_CP062182.1, read as the reverse complement.
GCCACACGATTCACGATAAAACCTGGAGTAGATTTTGCCGTGACCGGTACTTTTTTCCAGCGTGTCATCAGCTCAATCAGGGCATCCGCAATTTCCGTAGCGGTTTTCAGACCACGAATAATTTCCACCAGCTTCATGACTGGTGCCGGATTAAAGAAGTGCAACCCCACCACCCGTTCTGGATGCGGTACAGCCGCAGCAATGGCAGTAATTGAAATCGATGAGGTATTTGAAGCAAAGATGGTCTCAGCCGGGCAGATTTCTGCCAGTTGCTGGAACAGGTTCTGCTTCACTTCCTTCTTTTCAACAATTGCTTCAACAATCAGGTCACGGTCAGCAAGCTGATTTAGATCATTCACTACTGTCAGGTTGGCAAAAGTACTGTCTAGCAGTTCTTGAGTCATTTTACCTGCAGCGACACGCTTGCTCAGCTGTGCCTGTAATTCCTGTAGTGCAGTCTGGGTCCGGCTAACATCGACATCATAAACATAGGTCGAGTGACCATGCATCGCAGCCAGCTGGGCAATCCCGATACCCATGGTACCGGCACCAATCACCGCAACTTTGGCCTGAATTAAATCAATATCTGGCATATTTAGCACCCCTTATATTGCGGTGTGCGTTTTTGCATAAAGGCCTGTACACCTTCACGGTAATCGCTAGAACGACCAGCCAGACGCTGCAGGTCGCGCTCCAGAATTAGTTGCTCATCCAGATTATTGTCTGCAGCAGCATGAATCGCTTTTTTAATCAGAGATAGACCATATGTTGGTTGAGTCGCCAGATGCTCGGCCATTTTCGCTGCTTCCGCTTTCAACTGATCATCTTCGACTACTTGCCAGATCATGCCGAGTTGCAGCGCACGTTCAGCAGAGATTTTGTCACCCAGCATTGCAAGACCCATTGCCTGGGCACGACCGACCAGACGTGGCAGGAACCAGGTACCGCCTGAATCTGGTACCAGACCAAGGCGGCAGAAGGCCTGAATAAAAGAAGCAGATTTGGCTGCCACCACAATGTCACAAGCCAGGGCGATATTGGCGCCTGCACCTGCTGCTACGCCATTTACGGCACAGATCACCGGTTTAGGCATTTCGGTAATCAGCTTGATTAGCGGGTTGTAGTATTTCTCAATTGACAAACCCAGATCCGGTGCATCGGCATTCGGATCAACCACACGGTCATTCAGGTCCTGACCGGCACAGAAACCACGACCTTCCGCCGAAATCACCACGGCACGAATTGCAGTATCTTTAGCCCAGCGTTTCATCACAGAAGATACTTCCTGATGCATGGTTTCGTTAAAGCTGTTGAGCTGTTTTGGACGGTTAAAGGTCAGGTAGCCCACTGCATTTTTTTCTTCGACAATAATTGTTTGGTAATCCATTACGCACCTATAAATTCTGGTTTTCTTTTTTCCAGGAAAGCGTTAATGCCTTCCTGACGATCCTGTGTAGCCGCCAGCCAGACAAAATGCTGACGTTCCAGTTTGAGGCCCTGACTCAGGGTCACTTCATGTATTGATTTCAGGGATTGTTTAATCACACGGATGGCCAGTGGCGCCTGTCGGGCGATTTTAGCTGCCAGTTCTACTGCATATTGCACCGTTAAATCAGCTGGGCAGATCTGGCTGGTGATGCCGTGCTGCAGTGCGGTCTGTGCCGAAATTACTTCACCGGTCATTGCCCAGCGCATACATAGCTGCTGACCGACCAGGCGGGCCAGGCGTTGAGTTCCTCCGGCTCCCGGCAACATACCCAGACCAATTTCAGGCAGTGCAAACTGGGCATTTCCCCCTGTCAGCACCATGTCGCCGTGCAGAGCCAGTTCAAAACCGGCACCAAAGGCATAACCATTTACTGCCATAATCAATGGCTTGGAAAATTCATCAATGCGTTTCCACAATAATGGACGCTGATCCTGCTGAATGCTCACTACATCCAGCTGCGCCAGTTCATTTAAATCGGCACCAGCGGCAAAACACTGGGTGTTACCGGTGATCACTACAGCCTTGACCTCAGTTTCTGCATCCAGGTTCTGCAAGGTATCAGCAAGCGCCTTGAGTGTGGCATTGTTCAGGGCATTGCGCTTTTCCGGGCGGTTCAGCTCGATCAGTACCACGCCGGCTTTGGGTGAACTGGTTTTAATCAATTCCGTTTTCATCATTTCCATAGTGATCTTCCTGTAATGGACCTGACTTGCCTGTTATTCATCAAAACTGAGGCGGACATTGGCAGAGGTCGGACGGGCCTGACAGCTCAGCACATAACCTTTCTGGATTTCTTCTTCCTCCAGGCTGTAGTTAATCGCCATTTCCACTTCACCCTGCAGCACCTTACATTTACAGGTTGCACAGACCCCGCCCTTGCAGGCATAAGGTAGATCGGCACCAGCACGTAAAGCGGCATCCAGAATGCTGTCATCCTGCTTGGACACTTCAATGATCAGTTCACGACCATCAAGAATAATATTGACCTTTTCTTCACTACGGCTTTCGATTTGCTGTGCAGAGGCTTTTGGTACTGTCCCTGTATTGAAACGTTCGGTGTGAATCTTGCTGCGGTCGATCCCCAGTTCCGGCAAAACGGTTTCTACCGCATTCATCATTTCTTCAGGACCACAGGCAAAACAGTGATCGGTTTCTGCCGGAAGCAAACCGGCCTGATACAGCTGCTGCAGTTTTTCTGCATCAATACGGCCATTAAAAATTTCGCTGTCATTCAGCTCACGCGAGAAAATGTTAATCAGCTGCAGGCGCTCCTTGAAGCGGTCTTTCAGGTCCATAATCTGCTCGGAGAACATGGTCTGTTTCCAGGAACGGTTACCATAAACCAGGGTAAAGCTTGCACCCTGATGATGGTTCAGAACCGCTTTGACAATCGACAAGATAGGCGTGATTCCACTGCCCGCCGCAAAGCCCAGATAATGTTTGCCGCCAGTTTTGGCTGCTTTCTGGAAAAATACGCCTTGTGGTGGCATCACTTCCAGCACATCGCCAACTTTCAGGTTTTCATTGGCCCAGGTCGAGAACTGGCCCTGATCAATTTTCTTGATCGCGATACTCATATCTTCTTCAGTATCACTACAGATGGAATAGCAGCGGCGCAATTCTTCCTGTTCAGCCAGGTGACGAATCGTCAAATGCTGACCCGGCTGATACTGAAAGCTTTCGGCATGTTCAGGACTCAATTCAAAAGCAATACAAATTGCCTGTTCAGTCTGAGGCTGAATAGATTTAATCGTTAACGGAATAAACTGGCTCATTTTAAAATCCTTCTTAAGCTGTGGCGATCTCACGCTTTATTGTTCTGGCTTGTGCGCTTAAGCCCTTAAATACATTTAAAATAGTCAAACGGCTCCAGGCATTCCTGACATTTGTACAGCGCCTTGCAAGCAGTTGAACTGAATTCACTTAACAGTCGGGTGTGGTGGCTATGACAATATGGACACTGGATACCATCACTGAGCGCGATATGGGTACCGCAGCTGCTTGAATTCCCTTTGGGTGGGGCGATCCCGTATTGCTGCAGCTTCTGTTTACCTGCTTCGCTCATCCAGTCAGTGGTCCAGGCTTCGGACAGGTCAACCACTACTTTGACCGGCGTCAACTCATGTGCTGCAAATGCCTGGGTGATCTCGGTTTTGAGCAGATCGGTTGCCGGACAGCCACTATAGGTCGGTGTCAGGCGGACCACGATTTCATCCTGCGGGTTAACCTCTATCCCACGAATCATGCCCAGATCGAGAACTGACAGTACTGGAATTTCCGGATCGGAAACCTGCGCCAGCACTTCCCAACATTGATCTTCTACATGTCTGATCAGGTTCATGCCACTCACTCCCTGTGATGTGTTGGATTTACCAGTTCATGCCTGGATAGCTACGCTGCATATATTGCAGTTCCGCCAGTACATAACCCAGATGTTCGGTATGCAACCCTTGCTTGGCACCGCTACGGTAAGCTCCACTCTCTGGCAGGCTCAACTCAAAACGTTGCAGCTCGGCGTTAATATTTTCGAGCCATTTCGGTTTCAGCAATTCCAGATCAGGAATCAGATAGGCTTCTACCAGCTGACGTTCATCTGCGGTTAGACTGAACAGCTCTTCAGTGAAGCGCCACAGCTGGTTCAGACCTTGCTGGATTTTTTCATGTGCTTCTGCAGTGCCCAGACTCAGGCGTTCCATCCATGCAGTAGAAAAACGCAGGTGGTATTTCACTTCTTTTAAGGACTTAATTGCGAAAGCTGCAATATCTTCATTCTTGCTATTACTGAGTGCTGCAAACAGCAAGGCATGGTAATGATCCATCAACCACTGGCGTACGATGGTTTGACCAAAATCGTTATTTGGTTGTTCGCAAAGCAGCAAGTTGCGATATTCACGTTCGGTACGGAAATAGGCCAATTTGTCTTCATCACGGCCCAGTCCTTCAATTTCGCCCGCCAGACTCAGTGCGGTACGTGCCTGCCCCAAAAGATCCAGACCGATATTGGCCAATGCAATATCCAGCTCCAGCTCAGGTGCATGACCACACCATTCCGCCAGACGGTGTGAAAGGATCAGCTGGCTGTCGCCAACATGCAGCAAGAATTGTGCTAATACCTGATTTGTCATTGTTCTTTCCTCCACCTTACATATGCTCGATGCCATCTGGAATGTGATAGAAGGTCGGATGACGATAGACCTTGCTCAGTGAAGGGTCAAAAAATTCCTGTTTTTCATCTGGCTGTGAAGAGGTAATCAGTTCAGATTTCACCACCCAGATACTGATTCCTTCATTACGGCGGGTGTAGACGTCACGGGCATTTTGCAAAGCAATTTCATCATCAGGTGCACGCAGGCTACCCACATGACGGTGACTCAAACCCTGTTTGCTGCGAATAAAAACTTCGTATAAAGACCAGTTGTTTTTGTTCATTTGCATATCCTTTTGCTATTCCGTTGCCTTAGGCGATTTTTCTGTTATCTGACTGCTGCTGTTGCTTGCTGGCATAAACTGCCGCTGAATCACGCACCCACTTGCCGTCTTCCCAAGCCTTACGACGCGCTTCAATACGCTCGTGATTGCATGGGCCCTTGCCTGCCAGTACGTCAAAAAACTCATCCCAGTTCACTTCGCCAAATTCATAATGGCCCGTTTCTTCATTAAACTTCAGGTCTGGATCCGGCACGGTCAGGCCCAGCTGCAATACCTGTGGTACGGTGTTGTCGACAAATTTCTGACGCAGCGCATCATTACTGAACAGCTTGATTTTCCACTGCATGCTCTGTGCACTATTTGGAGAGTTGTCATCGCTTGGACCAAACATCATGAGTGCTGGCCACCAGAAGCGATTGACTGCATCCTGTGCCATCTGCTTCTGCTCAGGGGTTCCTTCTGCCAACTGCATCATTGCTTCAAAGCCCTGACGCTGGTGGAAACTTTCTTCCTTACAGATACGTACCATGGCACGTGCATAAGGACCATAAGAGGTACGGCACAATGCCACCTGATTGACAATCGCAGCACCATCTACCAACCAGCCAATCGCAGCAACATCTGCCCAGCTTAAAGTTGGGTAGTTAAAAATTGATGAATATTTCATACGGCCAGCGATGAGTTTTTCCATCATGTCATCACGGTCGGCACCCAGTGTTTCTGCTGCGCTATAAAGGTATAGGCCATGTCCAGCTTCATCCTGAACTTTAGCCAGTAATACCGCTTTACGTTTTAAAGTCGGTGCTCGGGTAATCCAGTTACCTTCCGGCAACATGCCAATCACTTCTGAATGTCCATGCTGACCAATCTGGCGGATCAGGGTCTTTCTATAGGCATCTGGCATCCAGTCCTTCGCTTCAATAGAAATGTCCTGTTCTATTTTCTGATCGAAAGTTTGTTGTTGCTTATTCATGTTTGTCTCACTTATCCCAAGTGCTGATACATTCAAATTAAAACGATACAAATATAAAATCAATAGTATTTTTTAAGTATCAAATAATTTTTCTAGATGATTTTTTTCAACTTATTGTTTTTATTATTTTTAAATTTTTAATTACATGAAATTTACTTTTTTACCTGTGGATTATGATTGACATTTGAGCTTTTTGATTGCAATTTATGAAACATCAAAAGTAAAAATAAACTCAACAACGTATCATAAATGGAGTTATACAATGTTGGAGCTAGACAGCACTACCCAGAATATGGATCTTCAGGACGACATGCAGGCACACTACCCACCCGCAGTTAAAGTATTGAGTTCACTGGTTTTAGGTCGTGAACATAACGCGCAAAGTGATTTACGTACGGTCTATCACGCCATTAGCGGTGAAGCGATTTATCAGGTCAGTAGCCACGGCATTGACATGCATAACGTGGTGCAATATGCCAAACAGAAAGGTGCATCCATTGCCAGCTGGACCTTCCACCAGCGTGCCAATGCCCTGAAACAGGTGGCACAATATTTACTGGAACGTAAGGAAGATTATTACCGTCTGGCAGCAGCTACGGGCTGTACCCGCAAAGATGCCTGGATTGATATTGAAGGCGGGATCGGCACCCTGTTTGCCTATTCAAGTCTGGTTCGCCGTGAACTCAGCGATGAAACCGCACTGGTTGAAGATACCTGGATTCCACTGTCTAAACAGGGCAGCTTTGGTGCCAAGCATATTCTAAGTCCAAAAGCCGGTGTCGCTGTGCATATCAATGCCTTTAACTTTCCGATCTGGGGCATGCTGGAAAAAATTGCACCGACTTTACTGGCAGGTGTACCGTGTATTGTAAAACCGGCAACCGAAGGTGCCGAGCTGACGCATGCCGTGGTAAAAGACATTCTGCAAAGTGGTTTACTGCCAGAAGGTGCCCTGCAGCTGATCTGTGGCCAGACTTATGACTTATTTGATCACCTGAATGCACAAGATACCGTGACCTTTACCGGTTCAGCAGCAACCGGCCAGAAACTGCGTGCCCATCCACATCTGAATACCCATTCAATTCCATTTAGTATGGAAGCCGATTCTGTTAACAGTGCCATTCTGACTCAGCAAGCCAATGATGAAACCATTGACCTGTTTGTACGTGAAGTCTTCCGAGAAATGACGACTAAAGCCGGCCAGAAATGTACTGCCATTCGCCGTGCCTTTGTTCCGGCAGAAATGCTCGAGACCGTACAGCAACGTCTGACTGAAAAGCTGCAAAAAGTGGTCATCGGCGATCCCGCACAGGACGGCGTGACCATGGGTGCTCTGGCCAGCGTTAAACAGAAACATGATGTCGCTGCTAAAGTAGAACAGCTGGCACAGGAAGCTGAAATTGTCTTCGGTAGCCACCTGCGTCAGGACTTTAATATTCAGGGGGGGCATCCTGAAAAATCTGCTTTCTATCCACCGACAGTGCTGTTGTGCAAGGATCCGGTACAGGCCAAGCAGATTCATAATATCGAAGCATTTGGTCCAGTTGTAACCTTGATGCCGTATAGTGACTTGCCACAGCTGGCAGCCTTGGTGGCACGCGGTGAAGGCAGTCTGGTTGCTTCGATTGTGCGCAACCAGGATGAAAATATTGAACAGCTCTTAAGTAAAATTGCGCCTTGGCATGGTCGTGTACATATTCTGGATCGTGAAAGTGCCAAGGAAAGTACCGGCCATGGTTCACCATTACCATTATTAGTTCATGGTGGTCCGGGGCGCGCTGGTGGTGGCGAGGAACTGGGCGGACTGCGCGCAGTGAAACACTATATGCAGCGCACCGCAATTCAGGGTTCGCCAAATGTAATGACCCAGGTTGGACACAGCTGGACGGCAGGTGCAGAAGTGTTTGAAGACCGTGTGCATCCATTTAAGAAATCCTTTGATGAATTGCGTATCGGTGAACGCCTGCTGACTGCACGCCGTACCATTACCGAAGCCGATATTGTCAATTTTGGCGGACTGAGTGGTGACTACTTCTATGCCCATATGGATAAGATCGCGGCAGCAGAGTCTCTGTTCGGTGAACGTGTCGCACACGGTTACTTCATTGTTTCTGCAGCTGCCGGCCTGTTTGTTGATGCTGCACCGGGTCCTGTGATTGCCAACTATGGTATGGACAACCTGCGTTTTGTAGAGCCAATAAAAATTGGCGATACTATTCAGGTAGAATTGACCTGCAAGCAGAAAACACCAAAACCGCTACGTGATGAGCAAAAACCACACGGCGTGGTGGTCTGGGACATCAAGGTGAAAAACCAGCGTAATGAACTGGTTGCGACTTACGACATTCTAACCTTAGTGGAAAAAACGGCTTAATACCCGTTTTCAGTGAGTCGAAATATCAAAGGGAATCTTTATGATTCCTTTTTTTTATAATTCCATTTTTATTGTATCTATTTCAAAAAATATATTGACTGAAATTTGATTTACTCCTAGATTAGAGAATAACGATACATTAAAAATATAAAAATAATTAATTTTGTATCGTTTAAAACCAATCACCATAAATTGCACAGGATGTTGCATGATGAATGAAAAAACATTGGTCATAGACAAGGTTGACAATGATGTACAACCGCTTGATTCCCATTTGAAAATTGCTACGCCAGAGCCTAAACAGGCTACTGTAGAACTTACTCCACCTACAACGGAAAGCAGCGCCTACCAGTGGTATGTTGTGCTCATCTGTATGGTGGCCTATATCCTGTCTTTTGTAGACCGTCAGATCTTGTCGTTGATGATTGAGCCGATTAAAGCCGATCTGATGCTCAGTGATATCCAGTTCAGCCTATTACAAGGTCTGGCATTTTCCCTGTTCTATGCCTTTATGGGCGTACCAATTGCCGCACTGGCTGATAGGAAATCCCGGATCAAGATTATTTCTATCGGGATCGCTTTCTGGAGTCTGGCAACTGCGGCCTGTGGCCTCAGTAAGAATTTCATTCAGATGTTTGCTGCACGACTCAGTGTCGGTGCAGGTGAAGCTGCACTCTCTCCTGCCTTTTACTCTATCGTGGCGGATCTGTTCCCGAAGCATAAACTCGGACGCGCACTTGGCGTGTATGCCATTGGTGCCTTTGTCGGTTCAGGACTTGCTTTCCTGATCGGTGGTTATGTGATTGGTCTACTCAAGGATGTCAGCTTTGTCACTTTACCAATGATCGGTGAAATCAAAACCTGGCAGCTCACTTTTATGATTGTCGGTTTACCGGGGGTTTTACTGGCGCTGCTGATGATCCTGACAGTACGAGAGCCACAGCGTAAAG